>JBDGPJ010000129.1:0-5620 GCA_042219695.1 bacterium | reverse complement strand
TCTTCCCATGCAGTGCCGGTACACCCCCACCTGCTCCGAATATACTCTGGAAGCCATTCGGATTCATGGTACCTTGAAAGGACTATATTACGGGGTTTGCCGTATTCTTAGCTGTCATCCTCTTGGTGGAAGCGGACACGACCCCGTGCCCAAACCATAGGTTCTTACAAACCCGGAACCAGCGGTACACAGCCCGATACAACGAGGACCATGGCCATAAGCGCTACTATTGCTACGTAACGATACATTGCAATCCCTCACTTAGAAATGAATTCATACTACCGTTTAAAATTTATCAACTTACTGTTTGTTGAATATAGGTGCTATAAAAACGAATATCAAATTTACCTTTTCCCTCGGTAAAAACCCCCCTGAAAATGATTCCTGTCTTCTGTTTAACTCTGCGGATTGATTCGCCCGGAGACTTCTAACAGTACTCAAACCGTTCCAACCTGAATCATTCAGTAATACCATCGAATGGATTTACGGTGTGTGGTTGACGAAATATCTTCTCTCAGCTTGCCGACTGGGTTAGCCCAGCTGGCAATGGGGTTTTTCAGCCCAATTGACGGCTGATCGACCGATCGGAAACATTCCGACGGTTTTCTGTCGAGAATTTTCCGGTCTAAAAGTTTTACTGTCATGAATAGACCAAGTTGGCTCAATCAACTTCGATTCAACCCGGCATTTTTTCCCGACATATGCAGTGAATTCAAGTTAACCCTACTTACTTTGAACTTTAAAAAACTATCTCTCAAGAGTGAAGTTTAATCGGTGGGGGCCGTATCGTTTTCAGCCACAAACTTGCGCTGAATGTACGTTACAATCGCCCGGCGCTGTTGCCGGGATAGTCGCCCTGCCCAGGGAGGCATACCGGTTCGGGGCTTACCTTCTGCAACGGATTTCATCATTTGTTGCTGTTTCATTCGAGCAGCAGTATCTCCGTGAAAATTAAGGGGGGGCTGTGATAGATATCGTGCAGCGGGACCGTCCCCTCGTCCCTGCTTCCCATGACAGGTCACGCAGTGTCGCCTGAATAAATTCCTGCCTCTTTTCAGCGTGTTGCTCTGTTTTGTTTTCGCAATCGATTGCTGACTGGATTTCGGGGAGGGTGAGTTGTACTTAAAGTATCCAAATAAAGTAACGCCTACCATCGAAGAGGCAAAAACACCGATCCAGAAGACGGGGTTACGAAGGTTCACCACGCGTCAAGACCGGACCGGAGAAGTCCTCAGGCGGAACGGGCCGATGGAAGGGGAAGCTGGCGCCGAAATGTGTAAAGCAATCCAAATAACACGGCCGAAATCAACAGACTCTGGGCCATAAGCGGTTGCCACTTGGGATAAATTCCAAGCAGAGTTTTTAACCAGGTTATATCAGGCACAAAACCAGCCGTGGTCGAAGGAAGCACTCCGGCTTCCTGTAACTCAACTATCCCGTCCCCGGCAAATTTAAACGCAAACAGGTAAAGAAACACGCTTGTGGCCACGAAAAAAGGTTTAATGGGAATCTTCGCACTACTCTTAATAACAATATAGCAAATCAACAGCATAAGGACCGTACCGACAATAAACCCCCCCACAACGCCTCCGCCCATTAACCCGGAACTCGTGGAGAAGGCCAACGCCTGGTAAAACAGGACGGTTTCAAAGCCTTCACGAAACACGACGAGAAATGCCACGGCCCCCAACATGAAGGAGCTACCGGCCTCGATGGATTGATCAATTTTGGATTGTATGAACTGCTTCCATTTTTGAGCTTCGATTTTCGATATTAGCCAGAAGGAAACGTAAAACAAAACACCGGTGGCTAACAGCATGGTCACGCCCTCGAGCAATTCCCGCTGGGCTCCGGAAATACTGAACAACGTATTGGCCCCCACCGCCAGCAACAGGCTGGCAAGAATAGCCACACCGGTTCCCCAGTAAATCGACGATTTCTGCTTCTCCGCCTCAATTTTGGCCAGGTAAGCTAACATCGCAGCCAATACAAGTATCGCTTCAAGTCCTTCCCGGAAAATAATCATGAAACTGCTTACCGCCATTGTCCATACGGAAGCATTTTTAATGTTGAGCTGATCACGTACTTTAGAATGAAGTTCCTGAACCTGATGAAACCTCGATTCAATAACGGACAACGACTCCCCCGACTGTATAGCCTCTCGCATTCCCATGTAGGCGGATTCCAGTTTGGTATAGAGGGACTGGTTTTTCGCGGCCAGCTGACCGTGCAGGTTGGATTCTTCAAATTCCATGAAGGCTTCGAACACGAGCGAGGAAGCTTTTTTACGCCTCTTCTGTTTAACGTTTTCTACGGCTTTTTCCAGTTTGCCTTCTATGGAAGATAGTTCTTTGGACACCGCTGTCGACGAACCGGCATAAAGTGGAGTACTTACAAATAAAACGAGGACCAACAGGCACAATCCCGCCGAACAAACCATACGAAGGGATAGGTTCCCGTCACGGTTCGACCAATTCATTATGCTTCGTCACCATGTTCTGCGTGCTCTTCTTCACCGTGATCCTTTCCATGGCCATCTTCGTGACCGGTGGGTTCCCCGGCTTTCCAATCAAAGGACACCGATTGTTGTTGAGAAAATTTCCCTTTTTCCAGCGTATGCAATTCCGGTTTACTGATTTGGGCCGACACCCGGTAATTTCCCTTTCCAAGGTGAAGGGAAGACCCGTAGTGATAAAATGCTGAAAGCAAAAAAGGAAGTTTCGTGTTTACCGCCGGTGATGCCCCTTTCTTATTCGGTGTCACAGAAAGATTCACTCCGGCGTGTGGTACGATCCGATTTGTTTCTCGCTCGAACAGGGCCACTTCAAGGTGACGATTGGCGTTATCCGGAATACGGGCCAACTTGAATTGAATGGTGCCATTGCTGGATTCGGGTTTCCAGTACGGTTCGGAGGCTTCGGCAATAAATCCAACCCGATACTCACCGGTTGTTTTGAGATCAAGCGATTCCTCGAGTCCCATGGCAACGTCCTGGCCGAGATCGTAATCCTTTGACACTGGCTTGGGATCCGGACCCTTTGCAATCCACCGCCCCTGGTTTTGTTCGATGTTAAAATCCACGGTATATTCACGCTTGTAGACGGTTTTCATATCGGCATGACGACCTACGTTAGCAGGCCCTACCGTTAATTGTAGAGTTGAAGCACCGTTTGGAACGGAGACGTTTGCACCATAAAACAGGTAGGGGCCCCATGTTTCACGGAGTTTGCTCGATGACAGGATACTGCCTTGTTTATCCAGAAATGAGGCCGTCACACTAACGCCGGGTATTTCCCGCTTGGTGGATACTTCGCGCAGCAGCACTCGAAGCTGGACGTTGTCATTCCCTGCAGCCGACACGACTTTAGAACCCTTGTATATGGGACGAGAGGAACGAAACGTCACACCGACACGTTGCTGGTCGGCTGTCTTTTCGGCCTGTATGTGCTGATCGGCCGTTCGAATGGAAGCTACCACGTGTTTCAGGTCCTCGGAAACTTCATCGGAACGAATAGTATGCAGTATCTCCGATATGGACGTTACGAGTTTTTCCTGGCCGGAAACGGATTTCTTCTCTTTTATGTGGTTCTGTAACTGAGCAATTTTCTCATTCAGTTTGGAAATTTCTTCGCCGGAAAGCTTCCCCTGAAGTGCCGGTTTAGCCTTCTTCCAGGCGTCGGAAACTCCTTTCACAAACATTTCCGTTTCCTGGTACTCGGTTTTGTCGACAACTTTACCATCACTAACGGCCGATCCATACTCCTCGTCGACCATTGTAAGCGGACGTAACACACCATCCACTTTTTTATCGAGTTTTGCTTGTTGTTGATTTTGCTGTTGTTTTGATGTTGTCTCGGACGAAGAAGCCGACTGAGTCTGCTGTCCTCCGTCCCCACAACCAGCTACAATGAGCAGACACGACAAAGCAAAAACAATGATCGATGAATATAAACGACCTTCAATTAATTCCCGGGAATTTTGCAGAAGTGAATCCATTACATTAACCTTCCTTTAATAAGATCGATGTTGCTATACCTGATTAATCGGGTCATTACCCCTTTGTTGATAACGAGTCTCAATAACAAGTAACATGGGGTTTAAAATAGTACCCAATTTCATGAAACGTGACAAGTACATCTCTTGTGATGGATTTTCGGGGAAACGTTTATCAACGGAGAGTGGGTAACCAAATCCCGACAATACAGGGTTGACGTTCTTCGTTACAATCTATTATCTCGCGTCTGATCCGGGAAAAATGATAAATTTCCCTTACAAATTGATTGGCTCCCATCCCCTTTAAGGACTGTGTCATTATGAAATGCAACAAACTCCGCGAACACCATCAATTGAATTTAACAGAGTATAAAAATAGAGGTGTTTCGTTTTTAAGATGGGTCGCGTCAGGAGTCTGGGTTGGAATCGCGCTGTTTCTCGTAGGTTGCCCTTCCACATACTACCGGCCCGTTTCATCCACTATTGTGAAAAAAATTGAAAACGTCCCTTTTTACCCCGCGGAACACCGCCAGTGTGGACCCGCTAGCCTGGCCTCGGTGATGAACCACTGGAGATCGAAAGAACATGTTACAGTCCGGGAAATTTCCGACTCCATTTATAGTCCCAATGCCGGTGGAACTCTAACGGCCGACATGGCCTGGTACGCCAGGGAACGAGGTTTTACCGTACTCACCGGACCCCGATCGGTATCCGAGATAAAACATCTCATCAATAAAAAAATACCCGTTATTGCGTTTGTCGAATCACCCGGTCGATCCGGGGGCCATTACGTCGTTGTTCATGGTTATACGCGAACCGGTTTCATCGTCCACTCCGATTCGAACAAATCGGTTGAAATGCCGTTTGCAACATTTCGTCAACTACGAACTTCGACACAATGGACGCTCGTTATTCTTAGTGAAGCCCGTGGAAGTAACCGCCTTATCCGTGGTGTAGATGGAGTTCGTGGCCAAAAATCCAAAGAACAATTGCAACGGGAACCAAAATCGGAGCAAAAATAATCGCTACAATTAATACGGCAGCTTCCACTTCATTCAGACCCAGGTGTGAACCTTTCCGTACCGATCGCAGGTCGTTAGCCATTTTATGTATCCGTTCGTCGCTGAGGCGCTCTAATCGTTTTGTAACTTCCGCAGGCGTGTAACCCAGCTTTTCCAGCTTTTCACGAACTTTCTTTTTCGCCAGGGATTTTTGAATGATTGCCATATCCTGTTTCCGGTCATAATTTTCTTTGGATACACTGGATTTCGTGGAATCGGGGGACGGGAACTCAGTTCGTGCACGTGCGGCAGGTGTTATAAGTACAGCTAACAAAAATGAAAACAACAGTGCTTGACCAACGAGGTATCGAAAGCGTGATGCCGTCAGCAAACGAATCATATCGATCTTCTCCTCGTTAAATGGGGATATCGTAGAAACGTTACATTACTAACTTCGTCATGCACCATGTACTGCAATGTGTATAATTGAGGCTAACCATCATCGTATCCTCAGTTTCACCCCTCCCCCAATTCGAAATCATCCTCAATCTCTCACGATTTCCACGTCAAACGGCTCTATTGAAATCCTTCGATAATTCCATTGTATGCTGAAATTGAATCCGTTT
>JBDGPJ010000128.1:0-3752 GCA_042219695.1 bacterium | reverse complement strand
CCGATATTCAGAATGGCGTCATAGACACGGATTCAGGAAGGATCGCTACAAGCCCATAATTTTAAAAACGCTTAATCGTTGAAGTATTCAGGTTAGTGTTAAGTGTGAAATAATTTTAGGATCAGGGGAGTTTTTTAAGAATACTTAACAGTGAGAGTTAGATTGGTTGCGACCGAATGTGTTTTGTTTTTGTTTGTAAAATCAAAGGGCGATTATCGGATGTAAATCGTCAACTACTCGGAGGGTAAAGGTATGAAGGTTTCAAAGCGTACCACGGGAATTTTGATGTTATGTGGGTTATTTCTGATTTCGGGTTGTGTGGCCGTACATAGCATTAAGGCCCCGTTCAAACCGGAAGAACAACGAATAAAATCCGGTCCGAACTCATTGCATGGGCAAGCAGTTATAACACATCGGTACATCGGTTCGTGGGGGTCTTCGTCCACGACGAGTCAGAGCGAGTCCTCCGATTATTTTTTGGAGGATGTGCCGGACGAAGAGCTATCAGAAGATGGGAGGGAAGCGAAGGCGGTTTTTGGTGCCGTGGATAGCACCCTTGATTTAGCGGAAACGTTGGACAGCGATGAAGAAGGAACGGAAACTTCTTCCGGGGATTCCGTACTTCCGGAGATAAGTACGGACACGCAAACCTGTGAAGGGAAGGTGAAACTGGTAAAGGCCACCGACTATGCAACGGAACGCATGAACGTCTTGTACGGAGATACCCAGCATGGATTCCGAGAACCGGATGAAGGCAAAGTCTTCAAGCCGGATCCCGAACAATACAAAAAATCCATGAGAACCACCTCGCTTCAGTCAGGTGGCAAGTTTAAATTCAATGGAATAGAATCGGGAGAATATTACGTGATTGTACAGTGTGATAACTATGGAACTTATAAGGAGGGGGAGATACTGCGAAAAGTAAGTCTTTCGGGCGGAACCGGGAAGACTATTACCGTGACAAAGCTCAATGTGCACGATCGAACGAGTGTACCCGTTACGAGTACCCAGCCTGGATTTCAAACCAATGATGTTCCTGAATTGGGACCGGAGGATGTGGAGATACCCGAGGAGGAGTTTGAGCAAGATATTCAAATGCCCTCTTCGGAAGACTATTCAGTTCCCGAGGTAAACACTGAGAATAACTACGAATCCTCACCCAGTTTCGAGGACATCCAACAAAATTGTGGTCAATCCAACGTCGATTGTTTCTAACGTGTTGAGCTTTCTCTCTTGCCCCGAAAACAGCATTATTTCTCCGTAGTTCGGACGGATCATTTGTGATTTTGATCGTTCTGATTTACAGGCTCGGTTCGCTTCCGTTTTAAGATTCTAAAGGGGCCAGATTGACACGACTGTAGTTTACTCATTCCATTTGATGGCAAGACCAACTATCCCATAAGAGAGCAATCATTATGCTTGAATAGACTTCATCCACTAAGTGATTCATTCAAATAATAACTCCGTCCCCATTAAAAAAGGGAAGAGGTTATACATAGAGATGTGTAGGTAAATTACGAGCTACTTTTTTTGGGTGTTGTCGAAATAGGTGGAGTTCTTGTAGCGAATGATGAGGCGCTTGAGGAGGACTTTGACGATGGCGGCGAGCGGAATGGCGAGGAGAAGTCCAACAAACCCGAGGAGCTTTCCAAAGACCATCAGGGCAAAGATCACGGCGACGGGATTCAGTCCCACGGCTTCGCCGATAATAAATGGCGTGAGCAAGTTGCCTTCTATAGATTGGACAAGTACGTAAATGCCCAGAACGGATAGAACCCAACAGCTTACCCCGAACTGGTAGAAGGCCATCCCCAAAGCAAGGACTACTCCCATGGCCGGTCCCAGGTAGGGGATAATGTTCATGGCACCGGTGAGTAGCCCCACGAGGAATCCACCATTCAAGCCAATCAGTGTGTATCCAATTGCAAACATTACTCCAAGGATAGCGCTCACGACAAGGTATCCACGCAGGTAAGCCCGCATGAGTTCATCAATCTCACCAAAAATATCGTCCACGGTATCTCGATAATGGGTTGGTATGAGTTTACGCATTCGGGCAACCATGTCATCAAAATCACGCAGAAAATAGATTGCCACAATGACCACGATACTTACATTGATCATAGTAGTCACGGCGCCAAACGTGCCCGTTGCAAAGGAGACTAAAACATTGGAACCGGTCCCGATGGCATCCGTTATTCCGGCGAGGTTATCCTTAAGAAACGTTAATCCCTGCTTGAGCAGTTGTTGTGGACGCTGTTCCAGCAACTGTTGATCGAAATACGCTTGTACGGAGGCAGGCAACCAACCTTTGATGTTCTTCAACCAGGACTTAATTTCCGGTGGATCCTCCGCTAAGCGTCCAAGCTCATTTACAAACTTACCCCCCATTTCAACCAGGTACCAGCTCAAGAGAGAAACCACTCCGGTTAATATGACGAGAAGGAGTATGATAGCGACGGTCCTGTTTAACCGTAATGGATCCTCCATGAAGTCCACCACGGGATCGAACACGTAGGCGATGAGAAAGGCAAACAGGAAGGGCAGTAATATATTTCGGATGTAAATGAAAAAGGCGACAATGAGAACGGTGAGTAGCAACAGGCCCAGTGTCTGGACCCAGGGATTTTCACGAACGGGTTTGGGTATCATGAAACTTCACAAACCTCGCTTTTATAATTCGGTACGAAAAGCAAGCGCCGCTCCCTGTCCACCACCAACGCACAGACTGGCTAATCCTTCCGAGACCCCACGGCGGTTCATTTCCTTGAGCAGAGTAAGGATCAAGCGGTTTCCACTTACTCCCACGGGATGGCCGAGGGCAATAGCTCCACCGTTTACGTTCAAGATATCGTAGTTAAGTTCACCAATCGGCTCATCCAGCCCGATTTCGTCGGAAAAATCCTGTGATTTCATGAGTTGTTCACAGGCCATAACCTGGACGGCGAAGGCTTCGTTGATCTCGATTAGTCCAAAATCCTCGAGGGTCCAATCGGTTTGCTTGACCAGTTTTCCAATGGCGTAAGCCGGACCGAGGCCCATGCGCTCGGGAGATAAGCCGGCGTATGTATAGTCTGTTAGGTATCCCAGTGGATCGTAGCCGAGTTCATCGGCCTTCTCCGGAGTCATCACGAGAAGACAGCTGGCACCGTCGGTGATGGGACAGGCATTACCGGGAGTGACGGTAGCGTGATCCTCGCCAAATACCGCGGGTAGTTTTCCGAGGTCTTCCATGGACTGCTCAGGTCGTGGTCCACCGTCGTCCTGCATCAGTTTATCCTCGCCGGGGATGTCCACGGGCATAATTTCTTCACGCAACTTTTCACGCCCCTCAACCGCGCGCTCGTGTGAGCGAAGCGCGAACTCATCCTGTTCCTCACGAGAAATGTCAAACTCCCGGGCCACGACTTCGGCGGTTTCCCCCATGTTGAGTTCGGCCACGGGATCGATGAGTCCTTTCTTAACCCCGATGATCGGAGCAAGAATTTTGCCCCAGGGAAAATTCACAAATTTCCACGCTTTTTCCATCATGTCGTCGGCCTGGTTAAAGTCGACAAACGCCTTCTTGGCTTCCTCGCGGTAGAAAAACGGGATGTTACTCATGCTCTCGGTGCCACCCGCGAGGAATACGTCGCCGTATCCGGTGGTTGCCTTTTCAAGAGCACTGGAAACCGACTCCATACCGGAGGCACAGTTACGGTGTACGGTATAGCCGGGCACGTGTTCGGGGACGTTTGCTTTCAGGGCGGAAA
>JBDGPJ010000127.1:5657-10869 GCA_042219695.1 bacterium | reverse complement strand
TAACTCTTTTTGCTAATGATTTCCAACAAATGGAACCCGGTTATTCGAGTCCGTCGATAAGGCGGTTAATCGCGAGGCCGATTTCCCTGGTGACTTGTTGTTGCTGATCGATAATTTGCTGTTTATCGGAGTCTTTTACGGAATCGGAGATAATTCGCAAACCGGCCCATATACCAGTGTCATTACTATTCAGGAACTGTTGTACGATCGTCGAGGTCTCCATGTCAACGGCAAGCGCTCTGTTGGATTCGAACAGTTGTTTGCGATTTTTCGAGTTGATTACTTCGTCACTCGACGAGAGCAGGGGACCTGCTCGCGCGGGTATGGGATTTTCTCGATTTTCCAGTTCATGTCGAACGGTACCCGCAATCCACTCCATGATTTCCGGTTCAGGATATAGCCAGTCGTCGGAACGGGGTTCCGTAACAGCCGTTGGTATGAAGAATCCTCCCTGCTGTAAATCGGAGTGAAGGGCACCGGCGGTACCGATCACCAAAAGCAGGTCCGCCTCGAGGGGCTTCTGAAGCTTTTCAAATGATTTTCTCGTTTGGTCCGGGCCAACCCCAACGTGGGATAGTCGGATCTCGTACTGGGGTTGTTTTAGGTAATAGTAGGCATGGTTTTGTACGAGTTTTTGTTCGAAGGAAAATTCGTCAAGTACGTCTTCGAATTCTCCGGCACGAGCTGTTAGGACGGTGATTTGTCCCCGCCGGTCTTCGGTTTCTAACACGGTATTTACGGGTGAATTGGTCAGGTGGTGCTGGATTTTTGTTCGGGCTGGGATAGCGAGCGTTCTTCAATAAATTCCTCCATACGGTCAAACGCCGTTTCCAGTAGTTCCCGATCGGTTGCGTAAGAAATGCGTATGTGCTGTTCCCCCCCGGGACCGAAGGCGTTCCCGGGTACAGTAGCCACTTTTTTGGATTCGAGGAGTTCCCGGCAAAACTCGCCCGGTTCCATGCCGGTGGGTTCTATCGAGGGGAAGGCGTAAAAAGCTCCTTCGGGACGTGCGCAGGGAAGTCCAATATCATGAAGTCTACCCAGTAAAAAATCCCGACGCGTATGATAGGCGTCACGCATGGATTTAACGGCGGATTCACTGTTTTTTAACGCTTCTGTGGCGGCAAACTGTGACGAGGTTGGTACGCAGAGCATGGTGTACTGGTGAATCTTGGTCATTGCGGAAATGATTTCTTCGGGCCCCGCAGCGTACCCGATTCGGAAACCCGTCATTGCATGTGCTTTGGAGAAACCGTTTAAGTACAATGTGTGATCCTTCATACCGGGAATTGTGGGTAGAGGAACGTGATCTCTTTCATACGTTAGATCGCCGTAGATTTCGTCCGAAAAGACGATGACGTCATGTTCACGACAGACCTCGGCAATTTCTTCAAGTTCATCTCGTTCGTAGGAGGTTCCCGTGGGATTGGCCGGATAATTCAATGTAAGAATTTTTGTATTCGGTGTGATTTCCTTTTCAATCATTTCCGGAGTGAGGCGGAATCCAGTGTCCATCGACGTTTCGAGGGTCGATACCGAAGCTCCGGCCATCAATGCCGTCGGTTTATAAGAAACGTAACAGGGGGTGGGAATGAGGACGTGGTCGTCCGGATTCAGCAAAGCCCTCATTGCCAGGTCCATGGCTTCACTGACCCCGACCGTGATTAATATCTCCGAATCAGGATCGTAGGATATACCGTGTTTATCCTCCAGGTACCCGGAGATCGTCTCTCGAAGTTCAGGCATACCCTGGTTTGAAGTGTAATTTGTGTAACCGTCCTCCAGGGATTGGATAGCGGCTTCGCGAATATTACGGGGAGTGACAAAATCGGGTTCTCCAACACCAAGGGATATAACGTCGTCCATACCCATAACGAGGTCAAAAAAGTCTCGGATCCCCGAGGGCTTCAAACCGTCAACAACACGTGATATTTCAGTCAATGTTCCAGGGAACCGTTATAAAGAGATAGAAAGCCGGTGATCGGGAGTAGGTTCGTCAAATCGAACGCCGTCTTCCTTGTACGATTTAAGCTGGAAATGGGAAACCGTTCCCTGAATATTGGGGTTTGGTGCCAGTTCCCGGGCCACGAAATCCGATATTTGACGCAAGCTATCGCCTTCCACTTTGGCTAAAAGATCGTAATCACCCGAGCACAGGTAACAGGACGTGACTTCGGGATGATCAATAATTTCCCCGGCAATGGATTCGAAACCCGAATCCGGTTGTGGGGAAATTGTAATTTCAATGAAGGCCTTCATAGGAGCTTCGTTTTCGGGGAGCTCTTCATGGTTGATGATTGCCTTATAACCCTGGAGTACGCCGGATTCCTTGTATTCATGAATTTTTTCACGAACGTCTTCTTCCGGGATTCCGAGGGATTCAGCAATTTGAGCCGGTTCCGAAGGTCCGGATTGTTTCAGGTGTTCAAGAATATCATCCATAGTGAATCAGGACTCCTCCCGTTCGATGACTTCCTGCTTGATAGTGGCAATGTAAGGTAGGTTCCGGTACTTCTGAGCATAATCAAGACCGTACCCGACGAGAAATTCGTCGGGTACTTCAAAACCCGTGTAATCGACGTCAACTTCTACCTCTCGGCGGTACGGCTTGTCCAGTAGGACACAGCTTTCGATACTTTTGGGCTGTCGAGCCTTCAAATAACCCATCAGGTAATTAAGGGTCAGGCCGGAATCCACGATATCTTCAACTATCATAACGTTTCGGCCTTCGATTTCTTCGTTAAGGTCTTTTAGTACACGTACGACTCCACTCGTTTGAGACGTTTTTCCGTAGCTGGCTACGGCTAAAAAGTCGATTTCAACGGGAAACTTTATTTCCCTCATTAGATCACTGATAAAAGCGATGCATCCCCTGAGAACCCCGATCAATAGCAGGTCCTCGTTCTCGTATTTCCGTGTGATTTGTTCCCCGATTTCTTCAACCTGGGACTGGATTTCATCTTCGGTTAACAGGATTTCATCAAAATCATCACGAAAGTCCAATCGTTCTCATCCTTCCTGAACAGGGGATGATTCTGGTTCGACTTCAGCATCGGCCCATAAACCTTCAAGGTCATAGTATTCCCTGCGTTTTTCCGTGAAAAGGTGGATAATAACATCACCGTAATCAACCAGTAACCACTCCTGGTCGGATTCCCCCTCCGTGTGTTCCGGTTGCCGGTCGCACTCTTCCTTGAGTTTTTTTGTTAATTCCTTTTTCAAAAAGGAGAGGTGCGGCTGGCTCTGGGCCGTAGCAATCAGGAAATAATCAGTGATACCGAGTTGCTCCTCCATGTTAAGGAGTAACAAATCTTCCCCTTTGTTATTTTCTAAAATATCGATGGCTTTGTGTGGCAAATCCAGCGACGAACTCAATAAAAATTCCTCCAAACATGTGAATGGGGTACTTAGTTTGCCCCATCCAAAAAAAATATTCCAATATGACGAATGATTCAACTTGTTAAGACAGTGCAAAAACAAAAGAGCTGATACTTGTAGCTAAGGGAACTGAAAATCACTCGAAACCATGTAGTATGGTTTGAGTTTTCAGTCCAAAGCCGAATGATGCACGAAAAACTCCGTCGTGCAACCTCCGTCTGGCAGACAGCCGTTTACGGCCGTGAAAACGGCCATTACCAGCTGGGTTAGCCCAGCCGGCAGGCTAAGAGAATCAACAGACGAAAATACACTCTGTGAAATTGAACTTCGTATTACAGCTTGAATTATTTGTTTATTCAAGCCTGACAGCTGTCTCGCAGGGATGAATAATTCATGGAAGCAAAACTTTCACGAATTATTCGGGCTAAAGCTTTCGTAATCAGCGCCACATTTCATGTACGATGCGGTTCAGATTGTTCAATCCACAAATCGTATCAGGAACATTATTCCATGAAAGGAATGCTCACGTAAATATTATACAGTAATCCTCAGTCTATCATGGTAATTAATGGGTCCGTAGTAGTGATGTTACTTGATGTTGGTTACTGGTTTTTTAAATACTTCAAGTGTTTTTGAAGATCACGTCCAACAATAATAGTAACGTCGACCAGGGCGGACTCGGAGGGTTTGGATTGAAATTCTCCCAATCCAAGTACATCCATAATTCTATAGGCTGATTGAGGGTGACCACTGCGATCGATAATCTGCGTTTTTTTGTAGTCATACTTGTCGGCATCCCCAATCTCCACCACGTCGATATCCTCGTAATCCTGAAGGTAATCCCGTACATCGCCCGCCAAACCGGCTTCACCAACCCCATTTTTCACTTCAACCGTGATTGTTTTCTGAGGCTTGGATTGTTTAATCTCCTCCTTTAAATGACGGGGAAGCATATTCTGTATCCGTTTTTCGTTGAGGGCTTTTTTGTCGGATTTTGAAAAACTCGAATGTAGGGCTGCAGGGAAACGAGTCTTCTGGGATTTGAGTTTTGTAAAAATTGTTACAAGGGATTTCATTTCTTCCCGGCTTAGGTTTGTTTGCATGAGGCCCTGTAAATGTTTCCAGAATCGAGGACTTTCAATCAAGTGAGGATGTCTCTTAACCCATTTTGTCATTCCGAAAAAAAACGTCTTGTGGCGGTAACGGCGTCCCTGGGTGAGATCTTCGTAAGCCGTAGTCACGTAATTTTTGGCCATTTGACCATCAGCCCAGTGAACCGAGGAGTTGCCATTGTTTCCCGGTCGGTTACCGGGAACGTAAATTTGTGTTCCGCCCAGCAGATTGACCAGCTTTTCAAGCACGTGATTGCGAGTATCGATCCAGAACGGAATATCAACCTGGATTTCGTTTTCTAAATCCCGCCGTAACGTTTCTATTCCCACCTCGTTATAAAGAGATTTTATAGGCCGGGGAGGACCCGCCTTCCGCGATAGTATTTTTGTTTCGGGCGGAATATAAATAGCGGAAAAATTCTCCGAAATGGGTTCGTAACTAATAAGGTAAACGAGTGAGAGCTGCTCATTCTCGGAATACGTGAGAAGACACTGGAATCGCTGTTCTTTATCAATGATTTTCTCGACGCGATTGGATATTGAGGTATTGGCTGATGACGATGTATTAACAGGGTAAAAGTAAACTGTAATGGCTCCGGCCAGTAGAATCAAAATAAGACCGGAAACCAGCGCGTTCCTTACTTGCATAAGTCGTTCCTGCACCGTATCGACCGTGGATGTATACGCCGTTTTTCATCAAGACATATCCTGATTTTATAGTT
>JBDGPJ010000127.1:3635-5647 GCA_042219695.1 bacterium | reverse complement strand
CAGGACCTCACGGCAAAGGGTATCGAGGGAATCGTTACCAAATCGGTTCCTCAATTCATGGGCTTTCTCAAAAGACCGGTTGGGTTCCGAAAAATCAGCCACAAGTAAACCTTTCATCAGGGGGGAGACCGGGGAACATCCAGTGGGATGATAGGCAACAACCCGTACTTCATCATGCTCCCGCGGAAAATCGAGGTCTTCAATCATACTTTGGCCGGAAGCGTAAGCATGCCACAATCCGGGTAGTGAAGTGTCGAGCTCACTCATTCCGGACAAGAATTGATCCGCAAGTTCTTTTTGTTTGTTTTTGTCCAAATTTTTTGCGTTATCGTGTAGGAGGGCTATTCGATCCAGAGGTAGTCCAGTAAGCTGTTCGTAATGTGATTGAAGTCGCTTTGCACACTCGACAACCCCGGTGGTATGTTCCCAGCGTTCCTTCCCCAGGCGGTCTTTAACGTATTTTTGGTATTGTTGATTAACGGCTGAAGGCAATATGATTTAGTCCCCGGAATAAAGTGAATGGGATTGGATGTAACGTATCACGTTTTGTGGAGTAAAATATCGGATCGCTTCCCCGGATTTTACTCGGTTACGGATGTTCGTAGCGGAGATTTCAATCCGAGGCACGCTCGATAGTTCGATTTTTTCTCTGATTTCTTCCGGAACGGAGCTCATGGAGTACCCGGGCCGTTCGATACCAACGACATTAAATCTGTCGAGTATTTTGTTCCATTGTTTCCAGTCCTTAAAACTAATTAATTCATCCATGCCGACGAAAAATAGAAGGCTCCGGTCGGGATACTTTTCCCGGTAATGATTGAGAAGTTTGTACGAATACGTTGGTTCCTCCAGCTCTGATTCCACCGTGGATACCGTTAAAACCGGATTATCCTCGGTAGCTTGTTTCAGCATGTCCACTCTGGATGTAAATGAAGCAGTAGGTTCGTCACGGTGGGGAGGAGCATAAGTGGGAACCAAATCGAGTCGATCGAGTTCCAGTGATTGAACGAGGTGTTGAGCCACGATCAAATGTCCGTGGTGAACCGGGTTGAATGCCCCCCCGAACAGTCCATGGTTCATTTCGTTAGGAGCGTGTTTGACCGGAACCGCGTACGACGTATTTTGGGATTGTAAGTTCTTCGAGGCCCATGGGACCGCGAGCGTGTAAACGGTCCGTACTAATTCCGATCTCGGCCCCAAGCCCAAACTCGTACCCGTCAGTAAACCGGGTGGAGGCGTTTACGTAGACGGCCGCCGAGTCGACTTCATTGAGAAAGCGTTCCGATTCTTCGGAATCTTCGGAGATAATAGCATCCGAGTGATTGGAGCCTATACGGTTAATGTGTTCGATGGCCTCGTCCAGGGAATCAACGGTTTTGATGCTTAATACACTGTCGAGGTATTCCGTGTTCCAGTCTTCAGCCGTGGCCGGTGTGAGGTCGAGGTTTCGTCCCTCCATCCATTTGATTAGCTGATTGTCACCCCGCAGTTCCACACCACGTGTTTGCAGGTCGTTCAGTAGGGTTTCGACGTAATCGGGGGATAAGTTGCGGTTTAGGATCAATGTTTCCATGGCGTTACAAACGGAGGTTCGCTGAGTCTTGGCGTTGATGCAAATGTCACGGGCCATGTCGGGATCGGCCTGGTCGGATACGTAGGTGTGACAGACTCCCTTGTAGTGTTTTATCACGGGGATAGTGGACTTTTCGGCCACGGTTTCAATCAGTTTTTCCCCACCCCGTGGGATGATTACGTCAATCAGGTCATCTTTGGTAAGCATTTCGTTTACCAGGGAATGATCCTGGTTTCGTAGGATCTGTACGGAGTTTTCCGGCACGTGGGTACGGATGGCCTCACGCATGATGTCCACGAGAAGGTAGTTGGTGTGTTTCGCTTCGGAACCTCCTCGTAAAATCGTAGCGTTTCCAGCTTTTAGGCAGAGGACGGTGGCGTCCACGGTGACGTTCGGGCGAGATTCATAAATAATTCCGATTACACCAAGGGGAACTCTC
>JBDGPJ010000127.1:0-3625 GCA_042219695.1 bacterium | reverse complement strand
TTGTTGAATAACGAGTCCGTTGGGCCGTTCGGTTTCGTCGATAATTTGACCCACGGGGTCATCCAGAGAAATAACCTGGCGTACGCCGTCAACCATCGAATCAATGCGATCCGGTGTTAATGTTAGGCGGTCCAGCAGGGCTTCGCTCAACCCTGTTTCTCTTCCAGCTTCAAGGTCCCTTTCGTTGGCCTCAAGTATATTTTGGCGGTTGGCCTCAATCGCCTCGGCGATTGCTTCGAGAGCTTGATTTTTTTCGGCGGAGGACGCGCGAGATAAAGCGAAGTATGCGTCCCGAGCGTCCTGCGCGATAGAGTCAACGTTTTGGTCTTCCGCGTTGGTCGTGGTGGTATTAGACATGTTATTCACTTCCCGTTGTTTGTCAGAATAACGAGGTTATCGCGATGTATAATTTCATCAAAATCATGGTAACCAAGGATATCAGAAATTTCCTCCGTCTGACATCCCTTCAATTTTTCAATTTCAACCGGTTCGTAGTTGGTTAGTCCCCGGGCAAGTTCGTCCCCGGTTTCGCTATAAACTTTGACTACGTCTCCACGCTGAAATTGTCCGGATACGTCCGTAACTCCGGAGGGAAGCAGGCTGGTGCCTCGGTCAACAAGAGCTTTCTCGGCTCCTTCGTCGACGACGACGGAACCCTTGGTCGGTAAATGGTACCCAATCCAGCGCTTACGACCGCGAACGGCCTGTTCCCCCTGTTGAGGAACGAACAATGTTCCAACTTCTTCTCCGGATATAAATCGATTTAGCACGTTCTTCTCGTACCCGGAGACCACTCCCATTGGTGTTCCTGAATTAATTAGCGTTTCCGCCGCCTCGATTTTGGTGATCATGCCTCCCACGGTAGGGCGGCCTTTTTCGGACGGACCGGCCCATTCCCGAATTTGATCGGTGATTTCTTCCACGCGGGAAATAGGTTCACGGTCGCTGGATGGTTCATCTTCGTAGAGACCGTCAACGTCACTAAGAATAATTAACACGTCACCGTCTACGAGAGTGGTTACAAGGGAAGCCAGAGTATCGTTGTTGCCAAACTGAATTTCTTCCGTAGCAACGGTGTCGTTTTCATTGATAACCGGAATGACATCCATATCGAGCAGGGTATTGAGAGTATTGGAGGCGTTCAGGTACGTTTCCCGGTTATGAATTTCCTGTTGAGTTAGCAAAACTTGGGCCGTTTCAATCGAGTATTCCTTGAAGTGACGAGCGTAGAAATTCATAAGTGAAGGCTGCCCCACGGCGGCGATTGCCTGTTTTTGTGGGAGTGTTACAGGATCGGAATCCCGATTCAGTGCCCGGCTGCCGAAAAATATTGCACCGGACGTAACCAGCACAATCTCTCGGTCCTCCGACCGTAATTCATGGATCTGTTCGATAATGTGTTCCATTACGGATGTATCCGTGTCCAACAAACTTGTCCCGATCTTTACGATAATACGAGAACTGTTGGACAAATCCGTACGATCAAAGCGATTCATGGATTCCACCCGAAATGAATGGTGTGATGCGGGATTGTTGGCCCGAGTATGTAACCGGCACCATACCTTACATCGTTTTTAAATGAGTGCCAACCTCCGAGGAGGGTACAAGGGTCAAGTTCAATTTGTTCACGTCCAATCTTGAAAAAATCAAACACCGAAGGTGGATTTGTAGGATACTTGTGAAAAACTCGATGTAGATCGGTTGGTTGGTAGCTACGATGAGGCATGGTACGGTAGGACATGGAGTAGCTGACAAACATTGTGAGTGGATGGGAGATGTTCCGTGTTGAATAAATGTTCTCGCTATAAAGTTGTCATAGTCATCTACCTGTTACTTATGCTCGTTTTTCCGTCCTCGACGAGTGCATTTTTTGAGGGTACCATGCAGGAAATAGAGGAATCCTTGGGCTGGGATCAGGATCCAGGCTGGATAAGAACCACGAGCTCGGTTCCCAGGGTTACAACGATGGTTATTTTATTACCTCCCTCTGCTTTGACAGGGAAGGGAATCATTAAAATGGGATTTGAGGACACAGGCAATGCTGTGTTTTTCGGAGCCCTTGGACTATCGGCCGGTACCTATGAAGTGACAGCTATACCTCTTCGCACCGTTACCGGGCATGAACCGGTACATTTCAATACCGGGTCGGATACGGAAATAATTTCACCGAAATATGAACATACTAAAAACCGCACGATGTTCCCTTCACCGAACACGAAAAACTAACCGGGTAGTTCTCCGAACCAGAAACTTTATATTTATAAAGGATATAAACGTCATTACAGAGGATATCCCGGGATAAAAAGAAAAAGGTCAAATCGGGGGCTTACTCAAGCGGGTGCTGTATCGGAGCCGACTCTACTGCTTGTTTCATCTCTTCGGGATCACGCCCGGATTGCTCCGCAAGATATCCTCGCACCTGGTCTCGCATGGAGCGCAGATTTTCTTGAGCTTGATTTATTTCATGGTTTGTAAGGCGATGTCCCGTAGGCGAGGAATTCATTACAACGGTTATAAATCAACCTTCTCGGTCATAAGGCGGGCGGTTTCTTCGGCTTTTTCCATTAGCTCATCGGGGATTTGATTCGTGTGCCGTGCCTGCTCCTCGCAGTTCCGTCGCACCGATTCCCGGATATTCGACTTGACTTTCTTTATATCAATATCCGAGAAATCATGCTTATACGATCGATCAATGGCCATAATAGAACCTCCGCATGAGCGTTTCGATGTTCAACTCTACAAATAGTTTACACGCTCGGGGTATATTTTCCAAATTTTGAGCATTAATTTCCTCGAAATCCCATTCCTTTTCATCCAACTTCTTGGATCCGTGTCCAGTATATACGAAACGATCCATGTGAACGCCTTCCTCGGTTACGTCATGAGGCCCTTCTGCATTATGATCGAATCGAACAACCGGAATCCAATCTCCGTTCTCACCTTCTTTAGCCTTGTGATCATACTCCAATTGAATTGTGTATTCAATCGGTGTCCCTTTATAAATTCTGAACTGGTTACGGAAACGTAGAACTGGCCAGTATAACCAGTCAAAGAAGTTTGATTCCTGTATGTATTGAGACATTACTGATCCCCTCTTCCGTAGTCTACAAGCTCATCTATAGTTACAAAACCGTTGGAGTGTGAATGCCATTGAGGAAATCCATAGCAAAGAAAGTGGTGAAAGGAAAAAAACCTTACAATCCAAAAAGTTCGAGGTTTGAGTCGAATGTACGAAATAATACAAATTCATGGATATTAGGGAATGGTTCAATCGAACACTATCGGCAGTAATTCATGCATAGAGAACGGCGCAACACAGTCATTAAATTTATGAGGATTTGGCTCTATTGAAATCCTTTCAAGTTAGCCCACTTTGAGCTCAAATCCAACTCGAACAATTCGAATAAAAAAGCCTCGTTCTTTTACAATCTGGTCGATGTTGAAGACAGCCATCTTCGCAATAACGTCACGGAACTGACGATACCAAACTCGGCTGTTCACATCATCTCCGTATTTTCGCTTCACCGACGAGAAGATGGATTCCACTTTCTGACGCTGGTTGTAATCTTCGGTATCCATCCGGGCATTGGCCGCGGCGCCTACCGTCCGCTTGGTCCGGTGTTTA
>JBDGPJ010000126.1:14025-15683 GCA_042219695.1 bacterium | reverse complement strand
CTAATTGGGAAAATGGTATTGCTTGTTGTCCATTGTTATTTCTGTAAAACGAACCAAACATTAAAATCGCAAAAGCTTAGTACACCAACATAACAAAAATTTTTAATAGGTATATAATGTGTTATAAAGAGCTATGCTGACTGTTCACGGGCGGATGGGTCGGAAACGTATACCATCAGGACCTGGATATCGGAGGGCTTGATGCCTGAGATTCGCTTGGCTTGCCCGAGGGTTGAGGGACGAACGTTCCGAAGTTTTTCAATGGATTCGTTACTAAGTTCATCGATCTCCGAGTAGTTAAGGTCATCCGGAAGTTTCTTGGACTCCATGCGCCGGGCTTTCTCGATCTTGGATTGTTGACGCTTAATGTAGCCTTTGTACTTGATTTGAATCCCGACATGATCGGCGACACGGGAAGGTTCAGTATCACAGATTAGCCCCGCTTCAAGAACGTGATCCACGTCCAGTTCGGGACGCTTGAGTAATTGATCCAGGTCAGAAGTTTCACTCAGATTCAGATCATCGTCGTCCATTTGCTCCTCGAGGTCCTGTTCCGTGTCGGAACCGGGCTTTACCCGGGTTTCTTCGAGTTGTGAACGAAACTCTTCGCGAGCATCACGCTCCCGGGAAAATTGTTGCCAGTCCGAATCAGAGATAAGTCCACGTTCCCTTGCCATGGGAGTAAGCCGATAATGGGCGTTGTCACAACGCAGACAAAGCCGGTGCTCGGCCCGGCTGGTGAACATACGATACGGTTCCTGTGTTCCCTGGGTGACCAGGTCGTCGACGAGAACACCGGTGTACGCGTCCGTTCGCTCGAGGATGAAGGGATCTTTTCCGAGCACGTCCGAACCGGCGTTAATTCCGGCGACAATCCCTTGACCGGCCGCTTCCTCGTAGCCCGTGGTGCCATTAATCTGTCCGGCGAAATAGAGCCCGTCCACCGCTCTGGTTTCCAGTGTGGAATCCAGTTGGGTTGGCTGATAGAAGTCGTATTCAATGGCGTATCCCCATCGAGAGATTTCGGCCTCTTCCATGCCGGGAATACTGCGGACCATTTGTTGCTGAGCTTCCGGTGGAAGAGACGTGGAAAGACCGTTCACGTACAGTTCCCCGGTATGCAATCCTTCGGGTTCCAGGATAATTTGGTGGGAGTCCTTGTCCTCAAACTGTACGACCTTGTCCTCAACGGAGGGGCAGTATCGTACTCCCGTTCCGTCGATGACTCCCGTTCCGTATATAGGGGAACGGTCCAGGTAGTCTCGAATAATATCGTGCGTTCCTTCGTGAGTTTGTGAATGCCAGCATGAGCGTTGATTGGTCGGTTCAACTTCGGAGAAAAAAGAGAAGAAGGGAGGCGGCTGTTCTCCGGGTTGCTCCTCAAAGGCGTCGAAATTCACAGTTTCTCCGTGTACTCTTGGTGGGGTACCGGTCTTTAAACGACCGCGCTCAAAATCAAACGATGCGAGCGATTCGGCCAGCTTGGTTGTGGCGGAATCGCCGGATCGCCCACCGGTTTCCTGGTTGGTTCCCCGGTGAATCCGTCCATTGAGGAAGGTACCCGTACAGACCACGACGGCCTCGGCGGTGTACTTTATGTCATTGTGAGTAATGATGCCGTTAACTCCATGATCGGAGGTGGCTATTTGATCAACTCG
>JBDGPJ010000126.1:11649-14015 GCA_042219695.1 bacterium | reverse complement strand
CAGGTTCTCATGTTGTTCCAGGGCTTTTTTCGCGTATCGCCGGTACAATTCACGATCGCATTGAGCTCGAGGAGACTGAACGGCGGGACCCTTGCTTTTATTCAACGTCCGAAACTGGATACCGGCCTTATGAGTTAATCGTCCCTGCAGACCTCCGAGTGCATCGACTTCCATAGCGATCTGGCCCTTGGCTAATCCGCCCACGGCCGGGTTACAGCTCATTTGACCGATATTATCGTAATCCGTTGTAAATACGGCCGTTCGAACCCCCTGGCGTGCACTGGCGGAAGCAGCTTCCATACCGGCGTGGCCCGCTCCGACAACAATAACGTCGTACTCATCAATTTCCAGCATAACTCGTTCCTCCCGAAGTAAGTAACAACCCGAAAGGATTGTCAAACAGGAAAGTGTAGTAAGTAGAATATAATTATAATGAAGGTAATACTATATCACCGCAGGAGTCGAGAGAAAAGAAAGGAGCATTAGCTGGATGTAGAATTTTGTATGGGAGCGTTCATTTGAAGGAAAGAAAATCGTCAGATCCCATCCTGCGCATGCAAATTGAACGAAGTACAATCGAATCAGGAAAAAATCAGCTCATTGGAAAGTTCTGAGCGTTTAGGTAACTTGAGAAAGAAAATAGAAAATTACTATCGATCGTATCCCATTAATTGAAAAACGCCTCCGGCTTTTTCGTAAAATGTTTCCACTTCCTGTTGATTGAGTGACCGCTTCCATTTACCGATAACATCCCGATTCGTATCCCGGACCTTATCCAACATGGTTTGTACCAGATCCTCTCCGGGATGTTCTTCGTCGGTGATTTGGCGAAGCAACGAAGTTAAACACCGTTCGGGACGTTTCATCAGGGTTTCAAAACGAAGTTCCACGTAATGCTCAGGGTGTCGTTCGCCAAATGATCTCGCCTGATAAACGTAGTCCATCCAACGAAGTGAAGCCGTTTCAATAGAATCGGGAGCCCAGTCGTAGTTCATCATGGATGCCACAACGTCCCGCCCGTCCCGCACGATGTGAATGAAGATCATCTCCGGGAACCAGTCCAGTAACGTGTCGGTAAACTGGGCATATCGAGGAGTCTTGTTAAGCCAGTTGGGTTTCCCGTCTTTCTCACAGTGAAGTTCAAACAATTTATTCAAGTAACCCGCTATGGTTTTCCGTCCCGGCGAATCCTGCATTTCACCGAGGAATTGTTTCGTGTGTTCACGAAATTCCTCCGTTGTGACAAGAAAGTAGTTGGAGCCGTGCGAATACGATTCGTGATCCCCCTTATTGTTAGGCGTGGACTCTCCCGGGGCATGAGGTAGGGTTTTCGCCCACTCCATGGAAAATTCACGGATTCCACTTAACTTCTCCTCCAACGGTAAATCCTGAGATTCGGAGAAGCCTTCCAGCATGGCCAGTACAAAATCCGTCTCGTAAATCGGGGAAATGGAGGGATGCTGTCCGAGTAAGTCGGATAGAAACGTGGTGCCACACCGGCGTGAACCGCCAATAAACAGTGGGGGAAGATTTAATGTCATGGAGATATCAGTCAGAGCGGTCGATGTATTCCGGAACGTCGGGTGGAGTTATATCAAGCAACGATAAAATTTTATAAATTCGATGGGGTAACGTATGATTGCTCAAAATAGTGCTACGACCGTGCTGTTGGATGGATTGAACGCGCTGTGGATCATTTATCAGTGAGTGAAGCTGTTCAATCATGTCTCCGGCACCGTCAAACATGACGCAATCCTTGTTGTGTTTTACGTGTCGTTCCAGATCCCCTACTCGATCGCAGACCAGGCATCCACCGGCCCCCATGCTGAACCAGTAACGGGGTAAAACGGCATTATGGCGATTGGTACGCCAGGGAGCAACGACGATACGCCCCCGTAATAGCCGTGCGGTTTCGGGAGGTTCGGTCCAGCGGTCCTCGACGGTCACGTTGTTTCGTTCATTCAATTCATCAAAATAATCCCATTCCGACCAGTTGGGACCGACGATTGAAATAGGGATGTCACCGGTAAATTCCTCACATACCATTTTTCCGGCCTCGGCCCGGTTTGGAGAAAAACTCCCATGGAGCACGATTTCCTGATGGTGCACTTCCCTCAGGGAACGGAGCATGGGATCCGCTCCCCATGGAACATAGGGAGCTTCCTTCGGTGTGAATGGGGAACCCTGATACGCGACAAAAAGATCACAATCCTCCTGAACGTCCTCCCACTGTCGGTATTCATCGGCGTAACCATCCTCTAATAACCAGTACACGGATTGAGTACCCTGTTCTCGGGCGTGTTGATAAAATTCACCGGGCAAAGGATTTAAATCGAGTAGAACATCCGGCTGAAATGAATCAAAAT
>JBDGPJ010000126.1:4665-11639 GCA_042219695.1 bacterium | reverse complement strand
GGGATTCCTTATCGGAGATGTTCCGTTGATTGTTTTGAGTCGTTTTGACGATGGCTTCCGACATCATTTCCCGGGCTTCGAATCCGAGAGCTTGAAAACTTTCCACCAGCATTCTGTCGTAGGATGACCGCCCCCCCCTGGGAGGAACGTAAACAGCTGCGGTTGCCGGCGACGTTGAGGCCATGTTTCAATCAGTCCGTTACAAAAATGCTCGTTCAACTACAGCCTAACGTGCCATGGGAAATTCTTCTACAGTTGATCCATGATGCCCGTATGGTTAAACAATTGTAGACTTCGTAAGCTTTGATTAAATTGGAGGTTTGATGGGTGCGCGGTTATTTGCTAAGACGTTACCAGCGGTTCAAGGTCGATATTGAAACGGAAGCCGGACAAATTATAACCGCGTATTGTCCGGCCACCGGACGTCTCACCACCTGTTATCGAACCACTGCACCCGTCGAGTACTTTCCGATGGAGAACTCCAATCGTACGCTCCGGTACGACTGGTGGTCGATTCGGATGCCCGAGTCATGGGTGGTGATCGATACTCGATGTGCCAACCAGAAAGTCTACAGCCAACGTAACTGTAGTTGGTTTCCGGAACAATTACGATCGGCCGAGTGGTTGTCGGAGCCGGCCGAACCCGACCTATTTGAGGGTCGACTTGATTATCAACTGGAATGGGAAACCGGTAAACCCGGATTTATGGAAATAAAATCGGTGAGCATGGCTCGTGATAGAGTGGGTTATTTCCCGGATGCCCCCACGAAGCGTGGACGTCGTCACCTGCGGTCTCTACTTGAACTGGCCCGGAACGGATACCCGGTATTTGTGGTTCTGGCCTCGATGAGAGGGGATATCGAGGAGGTACGACCGTGCCGTGAAACGGATCCCGAATTTTCGGATTTGTTGGAACAGTGTTCTCGCAACGGAGTACAAATTTATGCTTTGAGTGCGAAGGTCGGACCCACAAACCTTACATTCACCGGCACAATACCGGTTGTTTTTTGAGATCAGTACACGGAAAAGTAAAAGTGTAATGAGTAAATTGATGATGAATAGCCTTTCCCCAAAACAGCTCAAAACAGCTAAATGTGTCAGTTTTAGGGGGGGCGGAGTTTCTTGGACGAACGTTAGAGAGGGTTTGATACAAGGCTTCATAATTCTTGTGCAGGGTTTGCAAGCAAATGAAGACAATTAAGGTCACGTAAACCTTGTAAATACAAAAGACTGTATTTATAATAAGTAACTCGATAATTTGAAGAGAACTTTTCTCTCCAGGATCAGAGCCTACCTCATCACGAGCCGGGGAATATTTGATAGTTCTTTATGTTGGCTTTTTACCGATTCTCTTTCATATCCCTATACATTGAAAACTTGAATCACGTTGGCCCCCATCTTCCGGTGAACGTCATGTTCGAAAAGGGGATTGGAGGTCGCGTAATAGGCCAACCTGTCGGCGCGAAATTCAGAATTATTATTATAAAGTATAACAGATCATTTCAGATGTAAAAAATACCGTTAAACCGGGGATAGTTCCTCGGAATGAACGTTGCCCATGTACGGTGTTTATCCGGAGGAGGACACAATGCAGTACGCACGCGTAAATATTCCCATCTTACAGGTCCGGGCCATCCGGCGTGTTGAGACCGGTACGACCCTTGAGTACGCTGCGATCACACAGGACGGCACTCTTGTAGCGGAAGCCGGGGAGACGATCGACGAGGAACTTCTCAAGCGGTTGAAGAATTTTGGTGTGCGTAAAATTGTGGCCCTCGAACCACAAATCCAATGGATACCGGCTAGTGAAACCGACACCTTGCCCTCCGAAGCCGAAGTCCTTGAACGAGAGGAGTTTTCCGAGGCGGCCGCCGAAATCGTGGATGAGTTACAGGAAACCAATTCCATCCAGCAGATGAGAAAAACCGCTCTTTACATGAGACGTCAGGCCAGTTTGAACGGGGACGAAGAGGCGGTCGATCAATTGGATGAAATGATCGAACGGACGGATCGACTCGAACAGGAGATCAGTGATTTGAAAGATCAGTTGCAGGATGTGGAGGACGAGGAAGCACGAGAGCAAATTATGGAGGCCCTGGAAAGTAAGGTCCGCAAGCTGGAGAAAACGTTCCTGGAGATGAACGCGCCCGATTCCCTGATCAATGACACGGTGGATGCGGTTCAGGAAAAAGAGGAAATCCGTACCGACCTGTCCGACTTTGCGCATAATAACACCGAACTCCTGAACGAACGGGAATCCATTACTGAGGTCGAAGCTGAGGAAAGACAGGTCGAACTCGAGGAGGATCCCGTTGACCGGGCCGTTAATGAATGCCTGGAGGGTGACACCGCATCGGCCGTGAAGTACGTCAACGAAAAGTCCAAGGACATTCCCCATATCTCTCACGAGGTGGAGTCCGAACTGGACGAACTTCATAAGTCCCTGACCAACGAACGAGAAAAAAGCGATCAGTTCAAGGAGTTGCTAAAAAAAGAAGTCGATGATTTAAGCATGCGCAAAACGTTGTTAGACGTGATTGAGGGACGTAAATCCGTTGATCGCAAGAAGTTAATGACGATGCCCATACCTCAGAATTTGGCCAATGAGATCTATCAATTCCTGGATGAACGCATGGAAAATCGCAACGACGCCTGGGAGGTGATGGATCAAGCCAGTGACGGGGAACTGGAAGAAGAAATCGACAAGTCCACGTTCATGAATCAATCCATGAGGGAACCGGACCCGGCTGTGGAGGATCCCGGGGAGGACATCGAAGGGAACCTTTCGAGGGAATCCATGGTTGAGGTGATGGATTCTATGTCGGATGGAGATATTGAGGATGGATTACAACAGCTTGAGCAAGAAATTGAAGATTCGGATCAGCTGGGTCCCTCCGCCGGTGCGAAAATTTCGGTCCACCGTGAAAAACTGAATGATATTGATCAGCGGGTCAATGAGTTAAAGCAGAGAGTGAATGAAGAGGTTGAGTCCGAGGAAGACCGTGAGGTACTGCTGGCGATGCTCGTGGGGGACCGGGAGTTTGATCCCGAGCAGTTAATGGAGATCGACGCGGACGTGCAACTTCTCGAGGACGTCGGGGATTGTTTGACCGATCGCCAGGAACATCGCAGTGATCTCTGGTCGACCATGAACCAGGTTAGTGACGGAATGTTGTACGGTGACGATGGCGAACAGGGGTCCAGTGCGCTTGATGCCAAAGTATCCTCCGCCGAAGAGCAATTGAACGTGGGTTCATCGGAATCCTCGGACAGGGAATCGTCGGACTCGGAAATAACCGGTCCCGTCTGGAAGCAGTTTCGTGAAATCGATCCTTACGACGTGGCCAATGAAACCGGTCTCGATCTCCAGACCGTCAAGAACGCCAAAACGTTACTGGTTGAACCCGAGGAAATGAACGGGGACCAGCAGGTACTGTTTCATTCGTTGTGTCAGGAGGCGAAAAAAAGTTTTTTTGGCGAGTCACTTAACGAACAGAAAATCAAGGAGTTCGTGAAGGAAACCATCCACAAAGTTGAGAATCACAACCGTCCCCTGAAATTACTGGTGGAGCCCCCTTCCCCCGATCGACATCTGTTATCCCATGGTCTGAATACGTCACTTGTTTCGATTATTATTGGAATGTACCTCGATCTCCAGCAAGACGAAATGATGGATCTTGCGGCCGCCTCGATGACGCTCGATTTTGGAATGACTGAGATTCCTGCCACGCTCTGGCTTAATGATGAGGATCTCTCAGCGCGGGGACAGAAGGAAATACAAAAACATCCCAAATTCTCATCGGAGCGTGTCGAGGAGGTTGTCGGTGGGGATTCCGTCGTAGAGGATTTGGTGAGTCAACACCATTCCCGCCTGGATGGATCCGGCTATCCATACGGGCTTGAGAAGGACGATCAACATCCCCTGGCTCCGGTACTGGCCCTGGCTGATTCGTACACCGCCATGCTGGAGCCGAGGGAACACCGCTCCCCCATAAACCCCGATAAAGCAGCGATTAGTATTATTAGGAAAAAATCCAAGTACGATCGAACCGCCGTGCAGGGTTTGCTCCGACGGATCGGTTTATACCCCAATGGTACGGTCGTAATGACGTCGGACGGGCGGCTATGTATGGTTCGAGAGCAAACCCCCGGTTCCCCCAAAAGCCCGAAACTGTTTGCCATAACCGATGCCAATCAAAATAAGCTGGCCGACCCGGTTCCCCTGGATCTTTCCGATCGGAACGATATCAGCATAAAGAAACTTGTCCGACGCTAACCAAATTCATTTATGACCTACTTGAAGTTATCATCCAGAAGGTAGCGCAATGTTGAAATAGTCCGAGTTAACCCATCGTGTATATTGTCGTACAGGCCCGGGTTTCCCGTGAGTATTCCCGATACGTATTTGAATTGCCTTAACCACTTAAGTGGTTGTCCGTAGGATTGACCATTCACGACATTTGTGCTGTCGTGAATTTTCCAAACTAAAGGTCTCCGGGAGTCCTGCTTATGATGTTATGCACGGGTGAGCTGTATCATACGAGATGTATAAATGCTCCTCTATTCACGGGGGATTTACACGCTGAATGTAGTAAAGCCAGGACGGGCCGGTATATGTAAGAAATTCCCGTTCGAAAATTTTTTCAGTAATGTAGTAAGTAAATGTTTCGATAAAGTCCTGTTATACTAACGACCTTCTTTATAACATCGTGGATTAATTGAGTTTCCGACGGGAGGTGTACCGGTTGGCCGAAGACGAGCAGGAGTACAGTTATTACAAAACCAGTCAATTTATTCCCACCAAAGGGAAATCGTTTAGTTACTACGAATGTGACGATGATTTTAACGTGAACCGGTTTATGACCGATATTCCGGAGACGGGGGAACAAGATCGCGTGGACGTGACCTGGACCATGGAACTCCGTCAGGAAGGTATTGAAGATATTTCACGGGAGAAATTCGAGGAGTTGTGGAACCAGGAGGAGACGAGTGAGGAAACTTCGTGACACGGGATTTGTACGACCGGTCGCTTGATTTACGCTGTCAATCCCAGACTGAAGCCGTGCGTTACTGTCGACGTTTGGCGGGAGGACACTACGAAAATTTTACGGTAGTCTTGCCGGGACTCTCCGAGGACGTGTCCCGGGATCTGGAAGCGATTTATGCTTATTGTCGATGGGCCGATGACCTTGCCGATGAAATCGAGGATCCGCGTGAGTCAGTGGAAAAGATGGAACGGTTCCAATCGATGCTGGAACGTGTATATAACGGGGAGATGATTCAACACCCTGTGTTCCGGGCATTGTCCGGGTCAATTCGTCGAAACGATCTTCCAAAAAACCCGTTCCTTGATTTGCTGTCGGCTTTCAAGCAGGATCGCCGTCAAACCCGTTACGAAACGTTTGAGGACCTGGTTGATTATTGTCAGCGCAGTGCCAATCCGGTGGGACGTTTGTTCCTAAAGTGTTTTGATGTATCAACGGAACGTAACCGGTATTTTTCCGACAAAACTTGCACCGCACTTCAGCTTACGAATTTCTGGGCGGACGTACCGATAGACGAGGCCAAAAATCGCATCTATATTCCGGGGGAGGACATGGAACGGTTTGGAGTTACGGAAGAAATAATTCGTGATCGAGAATTTACTCCGGCCTTTCAAAAATTAATGGCGTACGAGGTAGAACGCACGCGCGATTGGTTCCGCGTGGGCTGGCAATTGGTGGAACAGTTGTCCGGGCCCATCGCACTTGCTATAGAATTGTTTAATGCAGGGGGTTGGACCGTACTCGATACGATAGAAGAACATCACTACAACGTTTTTCAACAACGGTGGACACTCGATGACCAAGACAAATATTGGATTGGCTTACGGGGATTATGGCGCTGGGCCGCCGGATCAAGCGTCCCCCCCTCCTGACGACGTACAGCAGGCGATCGAACACTGCCGAGAGCGTAGTCTGGAATCGAGTGGTACTTTTCATCATGCGTTTAGACTTTTTCCCGAACACAAGCAAAACGCTCTCCACGTTCTGTACGAATTTTGTCGTCAGGTGGATGACGCCGTGGATGAACCGGGTGCCGTGGAAATCAAGCAGGAACGGCTTGCCGAACTCGATCGTGGACTTCGACACGGTGGAGAAGGTCCCCTATGGACGGCGCTTGGATGGGTCCGTCAGCAATACTCCATACCCCGGCATCTGTTCGAGGATTTGATTAAAGGGGCCCGCCGGGACATCGGGACTGTTGTTATACAAACGATCGATCAGTTGTACGACTATTGCTATTGTGTGGCGGGGACCGTGGGCTTAATGACACTGCGCGTGATGGGGTACCGGCACGATCTTTGTCCACAGTACAGTTTATCCATGGGCCGGGCTTTCCAGTTAACGAATATTTTGAGGGACGTGGCCGAGGATCGCGAGCGCGACCGCTGTTACCTACCCGTTTTCCTGATGGAGAAATACAATGCTCGGCAATCCTGGGAAAACCGTAATGTCGATCAACGGCTTTTGGGAGTACTCGAGGAACTCGCCCGCAGGGCGAGGTTGAATTTCCGGCGAAGCGTAGCATTGATTGAGCACGTCAACGAGGATTCCCGCTGGCCGCTGGCCATGATGGCTTCCGCTTACAGCTGGTATTTACGGCGAATTGAAGACCGTAATTTTCCTCTTTCCGACCCACCATCACTCGGTATTCTAACCGTTTCCCGATTACTCTATAGAAGCTGGCGGGCCGTAAGAACAGGCCGTCACGAACGATGTCTGATGTTGCGGTAGTTGGTGGTGGACTGGCCGGTCTCGCCGTAAGTTCTCAGCTCAACGACCAGGGACACGACGTCACCCTCTACGAGAAGCGAGGCCGGCTCGGGGGCCGTGCTTCCTCCTATCAACTTGATGATTTTCCTATCGAAGTTGATAACTGCCAGCATATCCTAACCGGGAGCTGTCAAAACTGTATACAGTTGGTTGAGCGGT
>JBDGPJ010000126.1:0-4619 GCA_042219695.1 bacterium | reverse complement strand
CTGGAATTCGGCTGACCGGTTCCCGCCGTTTCATGCTCTGTCACTGTTGAAAAAAGCTGCGAGTACGACGGAAACGTTCCTTAAGGCTTGTATACCACTGATAGGATTACGCTGGGCCAGTTCGAAACGCTATCCAGCGGCACGTGATTGGCTTGAACGATATCAACCGCCTGACGTTGTCAAACGGCTCTGGGACCCGCTGACGATAAGTGCGTTAAATGAATCCCCGGACCGTCTCGGGTTGAAAGCGTTCAAAAAATGGATTTTTACGGGCTTAACCGATTATCGTTCGGCCACGGACTTGAAAATCCCTTCGTTGTCTTTGCGTTCGTTGTACGGGGATAAACTGGGGGAGGGTTTGCAACGTCGAGGTGTGGATATTCAGAAACATACCCGGATCAAGCAAATCGACCCCACTCAACCGTCAATAACAATTGACGGAGGAGAAACTCGGTCCCCGGATTGGGTAATCTCCGCCCTGGAGGACCGAGTTCTCTGGGCACGACTTATTGAACAGGCTCGCGAACGAGATCCGTTCAACCGAATTCCCGATTGGGATCACGCTCCTATAGTTAGTGTCCATTTACTGTACGAGAAACCGCTTGACGTTCCTCCGTTTGCCCTGCTACCGGAAACACCGTTTGAATGGATGTTCGCCCTCAGACAGCCCGAAGAATACGGATACGTTCAGTGCGTGAAAAGTGCCGCCCGTGAGGCCTCCGGTCGGGAAAAGGAGGACCTCGTCCGGGAGGCCACCGAAAGTGTTTCTCCGCTGATTCCGAACGAAAACGAACGGATTAACTCCCGTGTTGTGAAGGAAAAAAATGCCACCCTCTCAATGACTGCGGAGACGACGAAACAGCGTTTTGGTCCGGAGACCCCTTACGAGAATTTTCTTGTGGCCGGGGATTGGACGGACTGTGGTTGGCCTCCCACAATGGAGTCCGCCGTGCGTTCGGGGTATCGAGCGGCCCAAAAGGTGGATTCCGACTGTCCCGGGCCGAAACCGGATCCGAGACCGGAGGGGCTACTGAGCCTGTTTTCACCGGTAGAAATGTAAATCGATTCATCACGCTGAAATTTATTTCTTTTGCTTTGAAGAAACCTCTCCAAACCCACCTAATTTCGATGGTATTCCGTTAATAAATTCGTAGTCCAGAACCCCGTAAAAACCATAAATTTCACCCGGGCCTTCAAGCAGACTTTTTACAGTCTTCGGTTGTTCCACATTTAAGCTTTACGGGGAGGCGAGTTCGGCGGGTACTGTCGATGGGCGGCTCGGATTTCCGGTCAAGTTTGAATTCATGTTTGCACGGAAAAGTTGAACTGTAACCCTTCCATTTAACCGGAGCCGAATATCGCTCTACTTCTGAAACGGGAAATGTAACATTAATCCATCGAAGATTGGAAATTGATGCCGGCAGTGAAATCCCCGTCACAAAAGTCAAGTAGGATGGATCAAAATCTTCCCGGGAGAGTGAAAATTTGTCTCCTTTGTAAATAACGTATCCCGAGGGCAGGCCGCGTATTTGTATAGGAGGTTCTGATGAGATTCCTCACTGCTCCCATTTGTATAGAAGTGGGGCTGGTGAAAACGGTCTTTTATCACCGTTCTGTTTGTTCCTGTAGTACCACGGTCCGGACATGACATCCCCCTTTTAACAGGGGGACGTTATGTGAAACCATTTATCGTAGTACAATTTGGGGATTGTGAGTTTATTTTAACAACAGGAAGAACACAGTTATGAAGAAGTTAACCGAGAACGTCGATCTCCACCGTCCCGGGTTACCTTTATTGGATCACCTCGGAGGTTACGAGCTGGAGAACTTCTGGGGAGACCTGGTGGCCGGAATTACAGTGGCATTGGTGTCCGTTCCCCAGTGTATTGCGTTTGCGATTATTGCTAACCTGGACCCGATATACGGCCTTTACGCGGGAATCGTTGGACCAATAATGGGGTCGTTATTTGCCAGTTCCCGTCAGGGTATTACCGGTCCGAGTGCCATCATTTCCCTGATTGTCGGGGGAACACTCGTGAGTGTATCCTCGGCCAGCCCCGCCGCGGCCGTAATCGTGTTAACTCTGCTCGTGGGGTTAATTCAACTATTGTTTGGCGTGCTTCAGATCGGGGACCTTGCCCGCTACATTTCGTACGCCGTGATCACGGGATTTATAACGGGTGGAGCCATTGTGATTATCGGGGATCAGCTTGGTCCGGTACTGGGAATCGAAACGGGACAAACCCCCTATTTTTACGCACGTTTTGTGAAGCTGGTGACCGGCGTAATCTACTCGGGTAACGTTCACGGCCTGTCCCTGGCCATGGGAAGTGGAGTGGTGATTTTTATTGTAGGGACGCGTTTGATCGATGAACGTATCCCGGGCATTTTTCTCAGTATTGTTTTAGCGGGGTTTGTCTCCTACTTCTTTGAATTTTCACAATACGACATAGAACTCATCGGTCACATTCCGGCTTCGATGCCCACCTTGCGGTTTCCTCCGTTGTCGATGGGGGTGTTTTCCGATCTGTTCGGGGGAGCATTGGCTCTTGCACTGCTGGCCAGTGTACAGTCCATTTCGATCGCCAAGAGTATTGCAACGACGACATTGGAACCGCTCGACGAAAACCAGGAATTATTCAGTCAGGGGATGGCAAACGCCACGACCGGCCTGTTTGGTGGTTTTCCCGTCGCGATGTCCTTCACTCGATCCTTCCTGAGTTATCAAACCGGGGCCACTACACAGCTGGCTGGAGTGATGAGTGGAGTAATCGTAGGATTGATCGTATTGCTATTTGCTCCGCTGGCGTACTTTATTCCGATGTCGGCTTTAGCCGGTGCCATTATTGTTCTGGGATACGATATACTGGACTTCGACCAGATAAAAATGAGTCTCCAGACCACTCGTCGTGATCAAATCGCGTTTCTCGCTACCGTGGCATTCGTGGTATTTTTAAAATTAGATACAGCCATTTATGCAGGTGTGGTTCTCTCCTTGATCCTTCAGATTCGTAAAGCCACCCACGTTGACATCGAGGAGCACGTGATGGACGAGGAGGGGAATATGCGGAAAATTCAGAGTGCTGACGAGCGTATTCACCCCAACGTAGCCCTGATCGACGTAAGTGGGGAGACTTTCTTTGCGTCAGCCGAGCGAATTAAAAGTCACATCCGGGACATGATTGATGAGTCCAGTGAAATACGGGTTGTTATCCTGCGACTTAAAAACGCCGCCAACCTGGATATTACCGGAGCTATTATGCTCAAGCAGATTGCCGAGGAACTACAGGAACGCAACCGTGCCCTATTAATCTGTGGAACCACGGAACACATTGAGGAAATACTTGAGGAATCGGGGGTGGCTGAAATTATAGGTCGAGACAAAATTTTAATTGCCCAGAAAAGCTTGCTCGAATCCACACAACAGGCAATGCACAGGGCCCGGTCCTTCGTGGAGGCCTTCGAGGATTTACAGGTAGAGAAGGAGGAGGAGCTCGAAAAGGACGAGGATATCGACGAGGACAATCCTCCGCTTAAGTATACACTGGAGCGAAACCGAAACGATACGGATCAATGAAAAACATTCTGTGGGCCTTTATTTGTAAATGAAGACGCTATACATTGCAGAATGATACAGTTTGTGACCGGGATTTACTAAACTACGGGTAAGATTGGAATCAATGGAAACTTTTGGGCACGAGAAGTAGAGGTTGACGAGGATTCAAACTGGTTTTTAATAACCAAATCAAAGTAAAGAAACATACTTCTGTCATAGTAAACTTGATTTAATTTGTCGAATAAATCTATTTTGATTGAGAGAACTTATTACTGATGAGGAGGCTGTCGCTGATGTCCAAGAAGGTACTTTCGATTGCTTCAATTATGGTTGTGTCCGTGTTTTTGGTTGCTGGATGTGCAATGCACGAACATCCCGGGGAGGAGCATCCAGGGGAGCAAAACGAAACACACGAGGAGCACCCGGGTGAAGGTCAGGAACATTCCGGAAAAAAAATGGAAGGACACAAGGAAGAAACGTTCACGAAGAAAGAAGTTCGAACCGCGATTCTCAATCACGTCAAGCAGAAACAGTCCAAGAACGGGGGGACTTTTCCGATGTACGACGAAAAGCTGGAGAAGACCTGGAAAACGTCCTTCGACAAATTACATCCCGTGCGTGTTATGGAGCGCGGTGGTGAGAAAATTTATTTTGCTTGCTCGAACTTTACCGTACAGGAAAATTCGAACTACGACACCCTCGACCTCGACTTCTGGATGAAACCCAATGCACAGGGTTCGCTATCCGTCTACAAATCAAAGGTCCACAAGGTAGATGGAGATCCTCGCTTTACTTACAGGGATAACCGGATTGTCTACCTGAATGGATGAAGGGGATTGAGTTGTTTGGTTTTAAGATTTTTTCCTAACCCGGAAAAAAATTTACGATAGTATAGCTGTCGGAACGTTTTGATCGATCGGCCGTCAATAGGAATGAAAAGCCCTTTTGACAGTTGGGTTAGCCCGGCCGTCAAGCCGTGGAAATGAATTTCGCACATTTCACTCCGTAACTAAGCTTTTGCGGTTTTAATGTTTTGTTCGTTTTACACAAAGAACAATGGACA
>JBDGPJ010000125.1:2654-2900 GCA_042219695.1 bacterium | reverse complement strand
CTCCAGGTGGATCATCAGGTCGATGGCAGAGACAATCTGACGACGAAGCGCCATCATCGGTAAGTCCGTTCCGCCCATCATCATCAGCGTTTCCAGCCGTGAGACCGATTCGCGGGGATTGTTGGCGTGGACCGTGGTCAGGGAACCGTCGTGTCCCGTGTTCATCGCCTGGAGCATATCGAGCGCCTCCGGCCCTCGTGATTCACCCACGATTATGCGGTCCGGTCGCATCCGAAGGGAGTTACG
>JBDGPJ010000125.1:0-2644 GCA_042219695.1 bacterium | reverse complement strand
TGTCTTCGGAACGTTTATCGGCGGGTTGATGAGCCTCCTTATCGTCTGCTCCGCCGTGTCGGCGTGGAGTGTGGAGTACACGCTGTGTCCTGTGTGCATAGCCTCGAACAGGACCTCTGCCTGTCGTTCGCGGCGGATCTCACCGACGATGATACGGTCCGGTCGCATACGAAGGGAGTTACGCAACAGGTCACGTGCGGTGACTTCCCCTTTCCCTTCTATGTTGGGATCCCTCGTTTCACACTGGAGAACGTGCTTGTTCTGCAACTGTAGCTCCACGGTTTCCTCGATGGTTACGATCCGTTCGTCGTCCGGGATGAAATCCGACAGGCAGTTCAGCAGGGTCGTCTTCCCCGTGGTGGTCCCGCCGGATATCACCATATTAATGCGTGCTTGCACACATGCGCGTAGGAAGTCCACCATGGACTCATTTAACGTTCCCAGTTCAATCAAATCCTGCAGGTCGTGAAACTCGTCCTGGAATTTTCGTATGGTCACCGTGGGTCCCTGCATGATGAGAGGGGGTACAATGACGTTTACACGGGATCCGTCCGGTAAGCGCGCGTCCACGAAAGGTTGGTCGTCGTCAACCCGCCGCCCCATGGGAGCTAAAATCTGTCGTACGGTGCGCATGACGTGCTCGTTGTCCCGGAATTCAACGTCGGTTTCGATCATGGCATCGTCCTTTTCCACGTAGACTTCCTTGGCCCCGTTCACCATGATCTCCGTGATGTCCTCCCGTTCCACGAGCGGTTCCAGCGGTCCGTACCCGACCAGTTCGTGCACCAATGATTTTACGATTTCCTCGCGCTGAGGTTCGTCAATCTCCGGCAGGTGATCGGCTCCTTTGTCCTCGTCGATCAACTGGTTGAGTTTCTCACGCACGTAACGCTTCTGGTCCTCGGAGGATTTCCCGGCCAGCTCGTCCGAGGAAATCAACGTGTTGGCCCGTTGATACAGGTGCTCTTCCCACTCGTCCTCCGGGTTGGATTGGTCAGAAACCATGGCTTTTATCTCCCGTTAAATAATTAGTGAAAAAATCAAGAGCGTGGACACAATTACGTGTCTATTATAACCAAACGGAGGCTCGCATATTCAACAAGAGTGTATTCGGCCGGGAATATTGCTTAATCCGGAACAAGAGTTTGTAATGAACGTTTAGGGATGTGTTAACCTGTTTGTGGTTGAAATAATTTTTTTGTGGAGTATTAATTATGGAAGAATCGAAATATCCTACCCGTGAAGGCGAAGAGTGTGAAAAAAAATTACTCCGTAACCTGGACGGGATGGCTCTGATTGAACGCTTTGAAGCTGACTGCGAAACATTATTGTCCCTCTACCCGGAACAATGTCGAAAAAAATTGATTGACGGGCTCAAACCCGAATACGAAATCGAAAGCGAATCAACATGAAGAGTATTAATGACATATTGAATCAGTTACAGAAAGATCATGACTTTGTGCTTATGGGGGGGATAGCCCTGAAAAAATACGGGAGCCCACGTCCGACCCTGGATATAGATATTGCTATAAACCCAGGTGATGTGGACGGTATGATAGGGACCATGATAGATGAAATTGGAGCCTGGTTTGTGCAGGAGGTTGTGAGTGGCGAGGAAAATAAAGTTTTACTTACGAATGAACTGTCTTCCGTAAGACAGACATTAAACGAAGAAAAGCCGGGGTACGGACGATTTATAATATCGGATAACATCTCGACGAAAGGTTGGTACGAAGTACAACAGATTCCGGATTTTCGCCAGTTTGATTTAATCTGGGATAACCCGATTCCCTTCGGTCATTTGAAGAACAATGCTCGAGAATTGGAGTATGGCGATACTACATTCCTGACAGCTTCACCGGAAGATTTGTTAGATATCAAGAGAACAACATTCGAACAAAGAGGGTTAAAGTCCGATTGCCAGGATATCCAGTTTCTTGAAGATCTTATAGAAGATAATCAGTAAGAACCCCAGCTCCCCGATGCGGAGTCTTTCACGGCCACCACGTCGGGCCGGTCGACGGTGTAAAAATTGTTGTCATCATCCTGGACGGTATAAACCAGTTCTCTTTGCATATCTTTCTGTACTTCGACGATGATCCCTTCCTTTTTCTCCCCGTCGGCCAGGAAACGAATCTCCTGACCCCGTTTCAGAAACGGCGACCGCGACCCCGAGTCAAAATACTGGCCCCCGAGACTGCATCGACTGTCTTCAACCATGACGGAACCTCCTTAATTCGATGAAGATATTATACGACATCCTTGAGAAGACAATCAAAGATTTTGATAGCGGGGCTATACCCTGGCTGAAATGGGGTTGATTTTTCTTCATTCGGTCCTTTTACTGGCTGGTACAACGGGTCAAGATCATTAATCGGGAATACATTATTGGTAACAATTGCGGCAAGTGATTTTTGATTCCATTTTGATCGTTTATAAAATGAAAGTGTGTAATATGGTTTATTGACACTGTGGCTGATAAATCGCCTCGTGTTCGGGGAACTTAGGCAATTACTTTTATTCGGTGGAAGTGAAATTAGAACGTATTAAAGGAAAGAAAACGATTTGACTCGATTAAAAGGAGTGAAAATCCGAAGTGTTTGAAAAGTCGAATAAGAGGATATTGAACGTTGGAGTGCATGCG
>JBDGPJ010000124.1:2974-7088 GCA_042219695.1 bacterium | reverse complement strand
GGAGAGTATAGATCGTCTAATCGAAGACGGAAAAGCAATCGAAATTTCTACCAAGGAAAACGGTGACTCCTGATGGATGCTCAACTGGTCGAATCGATCAAGGAGGTCTACGAGCAGGAATTCTCCCACCTGGAAGCCGATCGGGAGAAGTACGAATCCCTCCTCGATGATATTGAGGATATTGATGAAGGACCCAAGGGACCGGAGAAGTGGAAAGATATCGAAGCCATCGCGAACCGCATCGAGACTCTCTACTCCTGCTTTGAACGAATTTTTAAACGGATTGCACGAAAAATTGATGGTATGGATTTAAGTGGGGAATCCTGGCACAAGGTCCTGCTGAAACGGATGAGCCAGGAAACGGATGATCGGCCGGCGGTTATTAATGACGAAACGAAGGAGCGGCTCATGGAATTTTTAAAGTTTCGTCACTACGTGCGAAAAAATTACGTTCATTTCGTGGAGTGGGAGGAGATGATCTGGCTGGTTGAATCGTATCCTCGTATTTACAGTCAGGTTCAGGGACACTTGGACGACTTTGTCTCGATGTTAGAAAATGCTGCTACAGATGAATAACCAGGTATCGTCCACTTATTGAAATGGATACTGAAAGAAACTTTATTGATTATTTGACCGAAATTCTACCAGCCAACATTCAATAGTATAGAGCCACGAGAAATTGGCTTATTGCTCAAAAGGAATAAATAAGTGAGCGTCTGAGAGGACTTGAAGGTCTGCTATTAAAGATTTTAAAAAAAGGGGCCGTGCCGTAGGGAGATGGCAGGGCCCTTTGAAAGGAGAAATGGTCGAATTATCATGCATCACATTGTGCTCACGTGCCTCACTACTACAGAACAACGTCACTCCGCCTATTATTCCCTGGTTCTGCCGTAGAAAGGGTTGTCGAAATTCCCCTGGGTCTACATTTTGTTTGGATTTTTCGCGGAGTGGATTTCTGAGGCGTCGGTGCGTGAGGGCCATATAGTCGCCACAGACCCCGGAGACCGACGGGAAATCAGACAAGGATGAACTCACCGAATGTCGGATTCGTCATGGAAGTTTTCCTACAGTGATGATTCAGGTAGGCCGACTACTCGGTTGGATCGTGATCGAATTCCCCGATCTGAGTGGACAGCCAGCGACAGGTTCGCGACCACAATCTACGGGCCGTTTCAGGGTCGCGAGGACTTTCGTGTCCCCCTTCTTCAAACTCCCACCAGGTTGCGTCCGGAAGGTGTTCCACCAGCTGTTCGGCGGACTCCGGGGGGACCACAGTGTCATCACGGTAGTTCATCACAAGTACGGGAACGTCGATTTCACTCGCCTTTCGACGCAATTGTTTTAGAATATCCCGAACGTCCATAACGGATTTAACGGGCAAGCATTTGTCGGAATTTTCAGCAAAATGATACCGTTTGAACCATTGTAATAATTCAAGGAACTTCATTCGCCAATCGCCTATCTTCCACGGGGTATTAATCACTACAATCGCGTCGAACTGCTGGTAGTTCTGCAGTAAGAGGACTCCCCCCATTGATAATCCTATTCCCACGAGCCGGTCTCGATTTCGTTTTAAGTATCGTGCAACTTCCCCAATCGATCGTATCCATGACTGATATGTATAATCCGCAAATCGGTGGTACGATAGCCCGTGCCCGGGAACGTGAGCCGTGTAACGACCAAATCCCTCCGCGTCCACGTATGATTGTACGTGGGTCCAATGCACGGGATCACCCGTGAAACCGTGCACCAAACAAAATACAGGCTCTTTTCCCCTCGAACCACTTGCTCGAGCCACGGGGTGATAAGCCGGTGGTTCCACGGGTTCTGACTGTAACCATCCCGACACTGGCAACGTGTGGGTGAAGTCGGTATGAAAATTGGAAACACGACCATCCCACCATACGTTGTTGTTATCGCCGATTGTCTCCATAAGTTCCAGAAGAGAAGCTTCGGTAGGATTTACCCGAATCGGATCCTCTACATCAAACGTTCTGCGGTCCGATGGATTTCCGGAAGGATCAATAGCAACGGAAGGGGAGGTTAGACGTTCAAAGCGATCATTCCTTTGCGGTTCCGAATCGATGGAATAAAGGAAGCCCCCGGGGGTCGGACCGGGGTCTTCCCCTTCCATCCATTGACCTTCGATCACTCCGTTGGTCCGGGTTTTCTTGTAGGCCGGACCTCTGGAGCCAACTCTAAACATCGGGTAGAGCTCAGAGCACGCTTCGTGGAGTCAGGAAATCAGGTAACCCCGCCACACCTGGCGAGGATAACCCGCGTGCTCCAAGCTCATCACCCATTTCTGTCAGTTGACACGCATGAAGGTCGGTATGTTGAGATTTTCTTCCTCGTCGGGAGGTTCTTCCTCCTCGACTTCTTCCGGATTACTATCGACCACTTCGACGGGTCCACCTTCTTCCTTGCGTTCGTAGGCAGGCCGGTCCAGGTCCTTGTTCTCGTGAATATTCTGAACGTCAATGACGTTGTCACGATCGGCGGACCGGGCCTGGTTCCCACGTGTATCCGAAGCACGCTCCGGAAATCCCGCGGCAATCGTTGTGACACGAATGGCGTCCTCCATGTCCCGACGTAACGCCGTTCCAACGAGTACTTCCGCCTGATCGTCCGCTTTTTCATTAACGATATCGGAAATTCTCTGGACGGCCTTCGCCGTTAAACGATCGGACCCGGCAATGTTAATAAGGACGCCCCGGGCACCGTCGATCTCGTTTGTCTCAAGCAGAGGACAATCCAACGCACGACGGGCGGCTTCCTCAGGAGCATTCTCTCCGGCTGCTTCACCGATGCCCAGTAAAGCATCTCCCTGGTTGGCAAGAACGGTTCGAACATCAGCAAAGTCCAGGTTGATGTAGCCGTCTTCCATAATGACTTCCGAAATACCCTGGACGCCGTGGAACAATACCTCGTCCACGCGTTCAAAAGCATCCGTAAGGGCAATGTCTTCCTCACCAATAACATCGTAAATACGCTGGTTGGGTACAACAATAAGCGTATCCACGTTCTGGCGAAGGGATTTGATCCCCTTGTCGGCACGCTCGGCACGACGCTGTTTTTCGAAATCAAACGGCCTCGTCACAATACCAATCGTGAGGATATCCTGCTCACGTGCAATTTCGGCAATGACGGGAGTAGCACCGGTACCGGTACCGCCCCCCATTCCGGCGGTTAATATCAGCAAATCGGCGTCTTCGATTGCATCTTCGATCTTATCACGACTGTCCTGGGCGGACCGTAAACCAATTTTGGGATCGGCTCCCGAACCCAGGCCGTCGGTGATCTGCTCTCCAATTTGTAACGTTCGATCACATTCAGTGTTCTCAAGGTCCTGGGTATCGGTATTTACGGCAATGAATTCCACGCCTCGAACACCGAGTTGTTTCATGCGGTCAATGGCGTTGTTTCCACCACCACCAACACCCACAACTTTAATTTCAGTTGGATTCGATAGATCATCATCATCAAATTCAAAAAGGTCTTCAGTAACTGACACAATGCATCCCTCCACAGTGAAATCAAGTCTGACAGAAAACATTCACATTCTTGTAGCACTTAACTAAACAGGTTTTTAGAAAACGAAACTACCTCGTCGGACAATGTTCGATCGAATGAGATCAATCGTGGTGTTTTGCCCTTAATAGCAATTTCGTTTTGAAAAATGGATAACAAAGCCGCGAATCTCACAAGGGGAAACATTTCACGGCCATCGGTCACATCATCAAACTCTATCCCTCCTCAAATTTCTAAAGCAGGATGACTTAATCAATTCATCCTACAAATATTCTTGAAATATAATCGCGAGCAGTTTGAATTTCCTTCTCCTCATTGTGCAATTCAAATCCTCTACGGGCGTTACGTTAGGACGTTGCTCCACTAAACATGGAACCTACGCCTTCGAACCAGTCACTCATCGTTCGTGACAGGTTCTCAAAAATATCCTGTCCACCCGGTTGAAATCCCGGGGATTGATCGGTGTGTTCAAATCCATAGAGTACCAGTCCTACACCGGTGGCATACTTGGGATTACTGACCACGTCAATCAATCCCGAAACACCGTATGGTTCTCCGAGTCGTACCGGCATACCAAGAATAT
>JBDGPJ010000124.1:2565-2964 GCA_042219695.1 bacterium | reverse complement strand
CAGGATGTCCTCGGCCAGGTCGGGAATCCCCTGCATACCGGCGGCTCCACCGGTTACAACCATGCCGGCCACGATGTCCTGGCTAAAATCAGACTTCTTAATCTGGTAATCAATGATCTGGAAGATTTCCTCCATTCGGGGTTCAATAATCTCACAAAGTTCCCGGCGAGGTATCTCACGAGGATCCCGTCCACCCACGTCGGGAACTTCAATTTTCTCATCCTCGGGGACCAATTCACCGTCGGCACAACCGTTATTGATTTTAATCATTTCGGCGTCTTCCTCGGTGGTTCGCAGACCTTTCATAACGTCCTGTGTAACGTGTTCTCCCCCGATGGAGATAACCTCGGTATCGCAGATCGATCCCTGACTAAAAATGGCAATGTCACTCGTGCCCCC
>JBDGPJ010000124.1:263-2538 GCA_042219695.1 bacterium | reverse complement strand
ATGCACCGAGCTGTTTCTCGTCGGGTTCAAGTACGGAGTAACTGGAAGCCAGTGGTTCAAGCACGATGTCTTCCACGTCATACCCCGCCTTGTGAACACTTTTAATAATATTTTGCGTGGATGATAGGGCGGCAGTAACGGCATGCACTCGTGCTTCCAGTCGTACACCGGTCATACCCACGGGGTCCATAATTCCATCCTGACCATCGACAAAAAACTCTTGAGGTATCACGTGGATCAGTTCTCGACTCTGATCCTGCGGTACGGTCACTGAGGTGGCCGCGTCGATCACACGATCCACGTCACGTTCGTTAATCTCGCGCGAACCGTCCTTAACAGCAATAACACCTTTACTGTTAATGCTATTTACGTGACCACCGGATATACCGACAAAGACACCGGTCACGTTTCGTCCGGCCATCATCTCGGCGTCTTCAACGGCACCGCTAATCGCTTCCACCGTCTGATCAACGTTGGTCACAACCCCCTGGCGTAGACCGTTGGAGGACCGCTCTCCCACCCCCATAATTTCAATTTCGCCTTCTTCGTTCTTTTCCGCAATAATGGCACAAACCTTCGTTGTGCCAATGTCCAAACCCACAATGAAATCATCCTGTGGCATAAATACTCACCTTCCTTGAATAATGAAAATTTTCAGTCAAATTCAATCAAATCAAAAACATCTTTACTCATTTTTTGTAGTTCATTGTTCCGTTATTACTGTTAAATGACGACGTGTCTTAAACCTGGATCTTCAATTTGCCATAAACATCACTTGACTAATATCTCGTCAAGATCACTGAGATTGACATAATTGTTGATCTGTTGGAATTCCTCGGTTCCAATCATCTTTTTGAGTTTTCTGAATTTCGCCTCGTAATTCCCAACTCCCAGCTTCACGCGCACACGGCGAGGTTGATTAACCTGGAGTTCCACGTATCCACCGGGATAAACTCGTATCCAATCAAGCATGTCCCGAACAAAATACGCACGAAACGTTTTGTACACGTTTTTCGAACGCTTCCATTTGCTTTTGTACCCGGAGGTGCCGTGTTGTTCCGTTTCAAGTCCAATCACGGCCGGTAACTCCTGACGGATTCGCTCCCGCTCCGAAGGCTGAGCTTCAAACAGAACTCCTTCAGTATCGGCCGGTAAAAAGATTCGTTGTCCGCCTTCAGGGTCCTGGCGTCCTACCAGCATATAAGGTTTTCGTTCTTCTACTTTGACGTGCAACTGGTTCGGATACTGCTTCCGAACGTGAACACTTTTAAACCTCGAAATTGAGGACATCAGTTTGTTGCGTACCTTGTTAACATCAACACTCAATAAATTCAGCGATTTACCATCCCTGGAGAATTCCATGACTTCACTCCGGATTTCAGAAACAGGCACAGCTTTTGCCCCCGTTACATCTAACGTTACGTCATAACGACCCGACGAATAGGTGTACCGATAAAAGTCATATCCGATAAAAAACAGCAAACCGACCATCAGGAGTACAAAACTGAACCGAAGTACGTAACGCAATCCATCCCGGGAGACCGGAATGTTCTCCGGCCAGCTGATGTCATCGAACCAGGATCTCTCCCGTTGTCGTTTATTGGTTGGACCTACGCCACCTCCCATAACTGTTCCTCCTCCGCATGACAGACCAGGTTCCAGACGAGTTGCTCAAAACTCATTCCGTCCAACCGAGCTGCCTTGGGTAACAGGGACGTTTCCGTCAAACCGGGTATTGTGTTTAATTCCAGAACGTATGGGTTGTGTTCCTCGTCCAGAATAAAGTCAACCCTGCATAGTGATTGTGCCTCAAATGCATTGACGGTACGTGCAGTAATTTCACGAAGCTCTTGTTTCACGTTGTCCGGTAGATCCGCGGGGACGTCGTATTCCGTCAATCCCTTTGTATATTTTGTTTCGTAGTCAAAAAAATCATGGCTGGGCCGGATTCCCACGGGCGGCAAAATTTCGACTGATTCCAGACCAACCACACCAACGGTGGCCTCGTACCCGTCCATGTATTCCTCAACGATGACATCGGACCCAAAATTACGTGCCTTCTGAATAGCGGATGAAACCTCGTCGGACGGTACAATCGACATGCCGATACTGCTTCCCTCGCGTCGGGGCTTAACCACGGCTCGGTCAAAATTGATTCCAGGATCGACATCACCACTTCGAACAACCTTCCAGCGAGGAGTCGGTATCCCCTCGGCTTCCAACACTTGCTTGGTTCGCAGTTTGTCCATGCATAGGGCACTGGCCTCGTGCCCCG
>JBDGPJ010000124.1:0-208 GCA_042219695.1 bacterium | reverse complement strand
CATCGATCTGATCGTCCTCGAGCTGTTCCCCGAGATCGTGATCCGTATCGTATTCGAAAACCTGACACGGTGCGGGTTGCAAGGCTTCAACAACAGCCTTTCCCGATTTCAAAGAGATTTCTCGTTCTTCCGATTGACCGCCACGCACGACGGCAACCCGTTCCGGTTCCGTTGTCATATTCTACCCTTTCCATTCATGGTTACTCAT
>JBDGPJ010000123.1:0-9061 GCA_042219695.1 bacterium | reverse complement strand
ACCATTTTAGATAAGGGCGGATTACGTCGGGTGTGACCCGTCGAAGTACAGGTACCATCCCGAGGGCAAGCAGAAAAGCCCCAAAGGCGATAAGCACGACCCAGCGTTTTAAACTAATCCCGGGTTTTAACCATCTCCAGAGCATAATTAATCACCGGGTCAAAGAATAATATCGCACTAACGTACAAACACGTTCCAATTCTGAGTTACCAACTATTCGTTATCCGTGGAGACGCCTGGTTCCGGGGAAACCTCTACAGTGTCCGCTTGCTCGGTCCGTGTGCGATCCACATCACGGTGACGAACAATGGTGCGGCAATCGCCTCTTTGCTGAAAACGATCATTCAACGTTTCCGCGAGGTACACGGAACGGTGTTTCCCTCCAGTACATCCGATACCAACCGTAATCATCGCCTTCCCCTCGGGATAATATGCTCCCATAACCAACCCGAGCATATCCTGTATTTGGGAAAGGTATTGTTCGACAGCCGGTTCATTATTTAAAAATTCGCGCACCGGTTGATCCATTCCCGTGTAGTCCTGAATCTCCGGCTCGTAGTGAGGATTGGGAAGAAAACGTGCATCAAACAACATATCCAGGTCCCCGGGAACCCCGTACTTATATCCAAAGCTGACAAGGGTAAGGGTAAAACGGGAATCAGCTTCGGGATTGTGAAGTTCCATAATGATCCCGCGAAGCTCATGGATGTTGATATCACTGGTATCAATTACGTTGTCGGATCGTTCACGTACAGGCTGAAGCAAACGACGTTCTTCCTCAATGGCCCGGTCAAGACTACGGCCGTCTCCAAGTGGGTGGGGACGGCGCGATTCCTTGTAACGGTTTAGAAGTTCGGAGTCCCGTGCCTCCATAAATAAAATTGTGGGATCAATTCCCTTGCTCCGGATTTTCTCAACAAGTTCGGGAAACTTGTCCTCAAAATCCTCCTCCCGGACATCAACGGCAATGGCCACCTGCCGGCGAGGGTTGGAGCCGTCCTTGCATCCCTCAAGAAAAGGTACGACCAATTCAAAAGGGAGGTTATCCACACAATAAAAACCCATGTCCTCAAATGACTGCAAAGCATGACTTTTCCCGGAACCCGACAGACCTGTAATCAGGTATAACGATATCGAGGACATGGACTTCTCCCGTTAGCGGTTATAACCGGATAAATTACAACTCTATCCGCAGGGCCCGACGTAAACGCTCCGGTGACTGGATTCCTTAGCGAGGACTTTCCCGGTTCCGGAGCGTATCCATAACGTCCTCAGCCGTCTCAAGCCCAAGCATTTAAAATCCACTCCGTCGGGCACCCGGCCAAACGCAGCCGTTAGCTTATCGACGGTGGATGTTTTAGCGTGGGGGATAGCCACTCCATTTCCAATTCCCGTGCTAAGTATATTTTCACGCTCACGAATTGCTTCAAGAGTCGCTTCAGGATCCCGTAGCTTACCGGAATCCTCAAGTAAACTGACGAGTTGTTCAAAAACCTCTTCCCGACTATCGGCCTCCATATTGGCATCTATGACCGATTCATCCAATAAATCCGAAATCGATACGGACTGTGACTGTTCTAACGTTGCCATGATCTCAATCCTCCTGGTGATAATTCATGATGTCTGTGTCTTCACGATGCTCAAATACAATCTGCCATTAAGAATGGGTTTCGATTAATCCATAACTCCCATCCTCACGTTCGTAAACGACGTTAATATCGTCGGTTACCTGGTTTGTGAATACAAAAAAGTTGTAATCCAACGTATCCATCTGTAGGACGGCTTCCTCGGCTGTCATTGGTTTAGCGGTAAACGTCTTACGACGGATGATTTTGGTATCACCGTCCTCCTCCTCGTCCTCCAGCTCAAATATTTTGGAAGCCATCCTGTGTTCGGGCCCGCGATTGTTCTTTTTTCGATGACTGGTTTGCTGATCGTGAAATTTGCGCATCTGACGGCCGAGCTTATCGACGGCCTGATCGATAGACGCATACAAATCAGGTGACGTAGCACGGCCTTCAAAAAACTTGCCGTCGGCATTGACCTGAATGTCCGCAATTTGACGTTCAGCCTGGACGTTCAATTTTATTCTTGTCTGAATAATCTGGTCCGGACCACCGGAAACATATTTTTCCAGCTTTGAGGCGCGTTTCTTTGCGTAATCTTTCAAAGACTGCGTTAAATCAATATTTTGTCCAACAAATTGAAACTCCATTCTTCTCCTCCTTCAAAATATTAAAAATTGACACACGACAGCCTACGTAAGAATACCTAACTACACAGAGGTTTCGACCCGTTCGAGTACAGGTTATCTCCGCAAACAAAGATTATAACTTGTAACGTTCTTTTAGGAAAGAAAAGCGCGTGTATTTACGAGGATTTCTCACAGGCCCGACGACGTAAATTCCAGGGAAGAATGTTCAACTGTTTGCGGTACTTCGAAATCGTTCGCCGGCCAATTTGAATTCCTTCTTCATTAAGTTTTTCCTTAATACTACTATCACTCAGTGGATTCGTGGGATCTTCATGATCAACAAGCTCCTGAATTCGAGCTTTCACGGCCGTGGAGGACACATCCTCTTCTCCTTCCTCGGTTTCTAAGGAACTTGAGAAGAAAAACTTCAGCGGAAACATCCCTCGACTCGTTTGCATGTACTTATCTTGTATAGCACGGCTAACGGTCGATTCGTGGACGTCAATATCTTCCGCAATATCTTTCAACACCAGTGGTTTAAGGGATTTTACCCCGTTTTCAAAAAACTCGCTCTGGTGTTCAACAATACTGTGAGTAACTTCATACAGGGTACGATGACGCTGGTAAATACAATGGAGGATCCACAAAGCTCCTTTTAATTTTTCCTTCACGTACTCCCGTGTCTCCTCATCATCAGAATTTAACATTTCCCGGTACTTATTACTGATCTTTAACGGGGGCACATCACTCTCATTAATGAGGATTTCCCGTTCAGCGTCCACTTCTTTCAGTACCACATCCGGAGTAATATACTGGCGATCAACCTCGTCGTAGAGCCGTCCGGGCCGGGGTTCCAGATCCTGCAGGCGGTCGGCTACTTCCTGTACTACTTCGACGTCGTAACCATGTTCACGTGACACTTTTTTAAACTGACGGTTTTGAAGTTCCTCGAGATGATTCTCGATAATTTCAAACGATTTCTCGGGGAGGGAACCTTCCTGGTGTTCGAGTTGTATGAGAAGTGATTCCTGCAGGGAGCGGGCTCCCACTCCGGTGGGTTCAAAATCTTGTATGATGGATAAAATGGATTGCAATTTCTCAACATTGACATCCAGGTCACTGGCGATTTCTTCCAGTTCTCCCTGAAAAAAACCATCTCTATCAATATGTGAAATTAATCGTTCGGCAAGTTCACGATCCTCCCCCTCGAATTCGCTGAGTTCAAGTTGCCACAATAACGAATCCTGGAGTGTTTGGTGCTGGCGGGCCATCGAACGAAACTGATCCTCGGGGTGGGTTTCGTCGGGGTTGTATTGTGTGGAATTCCGGAATCCCTGGTACCCACTTCGGTCGTCGAGTAGTTGTTCGATATCCGTGTCAAGATCCAGTTCGTCCTCCTCAAGTTCCTCTTCTTCAAGCTCCTCAGCCAGGTCATCCTCGGGTTCCGTATCCCGGGACGCACCATCGTCCAGGTCCAGTAACGGATTCTCCTGCATTTTTTCATTCAACCAGGATTTTAATTCAAGCGAGGGATACTGAAGAAGCTCAATCGCCTGCTGATGTTTCTGGGATACAATTAGTCGCTGGCTTTGCTTTTGTTCCTGGCTCTGAGTTATGTTCTGGTCCAAATTAATTTCAGGCATTTATACGTTCCCCCTCCTCCGGCATCGAAAATGAATCACCCAGGTAGATCTGTCGGGCTTCTTCATTTTGCACAAGAGTCTCTGCATCCCCCGAAATAAGTATTTTTCCTTCATTCATAATGTAAGAACGGTCGGTAATTTTTAATGTTTCACGGACGTTGTGATCCGTAATTAAAACTCCCAGCCCCCGTTCTTTTAACATGGAGACAATATCCTGTACTTCTCCCACAGCAATCGGATCCACACCGGCAAAAGGTTCATCGAGAAGAATAAAGTCGGGGTCCGGAATTAAGGCGCGACCAATTTCCACCCGCCGGCGTTCACCTCCTGACAACGACCGTCCCTTTGTCTCCCTGACATGTTTTAAATCAAACTCGTTCAAAAGCGACTCACAGCGTTCGTAACGTCGTTCTTTGTCGTCTTCCACCAATTCAAGGATAGCAAGAAAATTCTCACGAACTGTAAGATTCCGGAAAACCGAGGGTTCCTGAGGCAAGTACCCTATCCCCTGTCTGGCCCGGCGATACATGGCCATCCCCGTCACGTCAGATTCGTTAAGTACGACGGTTCCTTCATCGGGGCGAATTAAGCCGACAATCATTAAAAAGGAAGTGGTTTTCCCGGCGCCGTTGGGGCCAAGCAACCCCACTATTTCTCCACCATGAACTTCCATATCAACCCCGTTAACCACCGCCCGACCGTCGTACCGCTTAACGAGTTTGTTGCATCGTAACTCAGTTTCCACCGTTCTCCTCCGGTTCCTTCTTAAATTCCTGCACGAGTGTCCCGCGGACGTTTTTACGCATACGGACATTTTCAGTTCGGATGTTTACGTCGATTTGATCGGCCCAGAACTCGTTTTTCCCCCGACGTACATAAGCGTCCTCCCGCAGGATGATCGTGTCCGACTGAGCGTCAAAATACGCGTAATTGCCTTCACCGTACATATTACCACGGTCAAACTGTACGTTTCCGTAGCCTTCGAGGTAATCAATCGTGTCTCCACCTCTTACATAAAAAACTTCAACACGGTTTGCACGCATTTCAGCTGTATCATTCCAAATTTTTACGTTACCACTAAAAATAGCTTTCCCCTTTTTGTTCTGTATTTCCAGCTGATCCGCTTCAACCTGATATTGTGGGGCCCCCCCCCCTATCGAGGGCACAACACACAACAGCACTCCAATTATTGGAATGACGTATCGGTATAATTGGAACGTAATCGTAATCTCTCTCCCTGACTGGATTGAAATCGGATAATTTCTCGTGCAAGATCCGCCCATAATGAAGACGAGTGTAAACTCCCCATCGAGCTTCTAATACGTACATCGGCATCCGTTTTAATGATACCGTTGGATCGGTCCCAATTCAAAATTTTCGTGCGTAACTTTATATCACGCGTAACATAATGAACAAAAACACTGCCCCTGAGAACAAGTTTCGCCGTGGACATGTTATACGTTCCGGAATCACCTCTGATTTTGGCAATGGTGTCGGAAGATTGAATGAGTTTTACAACCGGTCGGGATAGCTTAATGTTTTTGCCTTGCCGTCGGGCTCGTGGAGAATGAAGAATCCAGCGTTCATCGGGACCGGTTGTTTCAGTTAGGTGAAATTCCGTGACCTCCTGTTTTACCGAAGGCCCGTTTTTTTCTTCCGGGGTAGATGAAGAATTATCGGTACCACTCCAATAATAATACCCTCCCGCAGCCAAACCGAGTACCACAAAAATCAGGAGTGCGTATCGTTTACGAGATTCCATCGAGGCCCCAGAGGATACTGTATGGCAATGTGCCCACTTTCTTCCCCGTACGGTCCAATCGTCTTCTTCATTTCTCCATTCACGAGAAACTGTACAAGTTTGTATTTCCGAGGTACGTTAGCAAGTACTGAATTAACCATCGAATATAGTAACATCATTTCCCCGGAAGAACCACTTGCCGCCCCCATCAATTCATCGTTGACATCGATGTAGATCGTCTGTCCATCCACGTAAACCGTCCGTACCTTTAAATCCGGTGGAACTACCCGAACAAGTGGACCGCTGTCCGGCTTTGTGGTGAGTTCCCCAAAAATCTGCTCAATTCGGCTTGAAATATTGTCGGCTTCAGGTACTTCCCTCTCCACTGGCTGGAGACCATAATTGTCCGTGTTCAGTAGATAAATTCGAACGGTTTCCCTCGGAAGGATTTCTTTTTCCTTTTGTTTTTCCGGGGATTCTTCACCACAACCCACGACAAAAATACTGAAAGCGAGGAAAAAGCCGATAAGAATACAAGTGGAAGAACGAGGGGTAATTAGTTCATACGCTCCGTCCTAAACTGTTCGAGTGAAGAAGCAATCGCTTTAGCAAGTTTTTCCTGGTAATCCTTTGATTGTAATTTCTTTTCCTCGGTGGGGTTGGACAGGAATCCCGTTTCCACAAGAATAGCGGCCATTCTTGCGTCTTTGAGTACCCAGAAAGGGGCCTGCTTCATTCTCCGGTTGTCCAGGGAGGTTACGTGTTTTTTGACTCCGGATAAAACCTGATTGGCCAGCTGACGGCTTTCCCTCGAATGAACGACGTTTCGTAACTGGTTGAGGATCCACGCAATGTCATCCAGTTCCTTACTGTCATAATTTTCGTACCGTAAAGCACTGTTTTCTATTTCGGCCAGTTCCCGGGCCGATGGATCGGTGGCTTCTCCGCTCAGTGTAAACACTTCAAAACCCTTCGCTTTCCGTGCGCGTGACGAGTTGGCGTGAATTGATACAAACACGTCAGCATCAACCCGATTGGCCATCTGGGTTCTATTTTTTAACCGGATGAACTTGTCACTATTCCGGGTCATACGCGTTTTAATATGCGGATACATTTTATCGAGTTTGGCTTTGAGTTCACGGGCTATCTGAAGAACCACCTGTTTTTCCTGTAACCCGTTGGCCCCAATAGCGCCCGGATCTCGACCACCGTGTCCCGGGTCGATCATTACAACAAGATCTTTTTTCTTTTGAGAAACCGGTGTGTCCTGAATAAATTCACCGATGGGATCCTTACGTTCTTGAGCCATGGAAGCGGTCGCTGTTAACTGCAACTGGCGTCTTTCGGAGTTAAAAAACACGGATCGGTCGGTGTAACGATTAAGCATGTTGGCCAGGTTCTGCGCGGGGACGTACAGCCGTCCTTTAACGAAAGAGGGTTGTGAATTAAGAACGTAGAAACGATCCCCGAAGAATACTTTTCGGGTGTCCTCCTTGAAACGTATATCCCGTTTTGAGTTACTGACATCAAGCCGATGTAATTTTTCGTTCCAGTTAACATCAAAATTGAGGGATTGAAAAAATTCGTAGACGTCAACCTGCCAGTGTTCACCACTCTGAACGGCAGGAATTTTACGCAGTAACCCCCCTTCCGAATCAACAAGACTGAGTGTGGTTCCGGCATATAGTGGGGAAGCAAACGCAAGCAGGAACGTAACCGCAACAATACTAACCGTAACTTTAAGCAGACGAGATAACTTCATTGAACCCATTCCATTCCATAAGGAGTTTATTAAATCCGTATCCATTACTACGAAAATCGACAGTATCTAAAGCGACATTAAATGGTTTATATGATTTTCATCAGGATCCCGTATCTTACTCAGCAACTCCTTATCGTACAAAGCAAACCCTTCCACGGATCGTAATTAAAAGAATATGGTGGAGGCGGCGGGAATCGAACCCGCGTGCGCAGGGCCTCAGCGAAAAAGGCCTACATGCTTAGTCCATTGTTAAAATCTTTCGCCGTCGATACGCCAATGGACGGAGCGTAAACGACAGCGGCACCGCTCCCCTTTAATGCCTGCTCACAAGTTGGCGGAACGGAATTTCCAACCTGGAGCCCCTGCTACCGTTGCACCGGATCCGAGGTTCACAGGGAAAACGCTCGGGCGGTGTGGCCCGCAATGTGCGGACCATGGCAGCTATGTTAGGCTGCCAGAGCTAAATCTCGATCGGCAAATGATCGTATACCTACCGTTGATATCGGGGAGATAGGCGAACCCCGGCATGCCCTTCTTCTCCTCGGCACTGCGTCGAGTCCAGTCGTCCCCATATTTATTTTTCAGAAGAACCGTCTTTCTCGTCAATGTGTTGCTTAACGTTCAGCCACCAGCATTCAGCTTAATGCAACAGCAAAAACTCAAGGCTAAGCCTGTCACTCGTTGCTTTGTTTCAAGCTGACTGCTAAAAGCTGAGTGCTGACAACTTTGTATCTACTTCAGCGTGTGTTCGTAAGGTACGCTTACAGCTATCCTCTACACTTAACATTATACACTATTTAAAATAGCGTACGATCGGGAATTATTCCAGTCCTGTTTTCATTTCAACTTCAATTCATTCGGTACACCAACTAATTGAAGAACAATCAATAAATACTCCCGGCGACCTGGTGTTTGAAACCAAGCAAACTCAAACTACCGAAAATGGCATGACGCGTTTTTGAGCTATTTCCATCCAGGAGCACCTAACAAATAATTATTCCTATAAATAATAAGGAGAATTGAGGAAAAAGTCATAGATGTTGATTAACTATATTAGCCATCAACAATAAGTTTTCAGCCACGGTCCGTTTTCTACCCACTCGAAGGAGAATTCCACGGGGTTATCCCGCCCATTCTGCGTAATGGACAATAACGCCGATCGTGACAAAAACGGTGAAAAGGCATTACAAGTTTGAACGTAGTGTAAATGAATGGGCTGGGATGAAGCCAATACTACTGGGAAAAACCTGTGAAATGACTTCATTGGAACTGAAGTGAAATCATTATGGCCAAATTAGGACTGTAAGCTATGCAATCAAGGGATTTTACACCTACGTGTCAGACCATCGATTGTGTTTTGTACAAGGAATAATATCAAAATGGAGGAAAACTTACCGGATCTGGGCGTCCTTATATTTTCTCTGCATCCTTCGCTTCTGGTCTCGTTTCTTAATTTTTTCTCGTTTGTCCGGTTTCTTGAGGCCTTTACCAAGTCCAATCTGGACCTTGGCCCAACCACGATTATTAAAATAAACTTGCGTCGGCACCAGTGAATATCCCTTGCGCGAAATATTGCCGATCAAGCTCTTTATTTCGTGTTTTTTCATCAGTAATTTGCGACTGCGCTCGGGATCGTGCTGGCGCTCCGTGGGACAGTTTTTGTACGGACCGATAAAGGCACCAATCAAAAACAACTCCCCGTCTTTATGGATAACGTGGGA
>JBDGPJ010000122.1:0-9615 GCA_042219695.1 bacterium | reverse complement strand
CCAGTCGTTCCCTTCGGAGTACGTCGCCAGTCCGGTTTCACCGGACAAGTCTTCTTCAAACACGGCCGTGATTCGGGCCTCATTGTCATTATCCGGTAACAAATCGTAATCCGCCCTCTCCCCGAGGGCCAGTAGAATGCTCCGTATCAGCAAACTTTTCCCAGCCCCTGTTGGGCCCGTAATTACGTTAAAGCCCGGTTCAAAATCAACCGATATTGAATCGATCAGGGCAAGGTTTTTAATGGTAACCTGTCGTAACATTACGTTTGATTCATCCCTTCGCGGGAAATACGCTCAATCTCCTCGCTCGCCAAGCAGGATTCCTTTCCCCGTGTAATTAAAGCCATGTACTCCTGATTGCCTTCCTGCCCCTTCAGCGGAACCGCCTCCAGGTTTTGTACCCCCCAGTTTTTTTCTTGCCAGCCTTCAAGAACTTCAACCAGCACCCGGCTCACAACCTCTGGATCGGTAACAATACCCTGCTCATTTTCATCCGGTCCGGCCTCGAACTGGGGTTTTAGCAGTACGAGTCCGGTTGATTCTTCCGTCGTGACGGAATTTAAAGCCTCAATTAATTTCAGGGTTGAAATAAAGGAAACGTCCATGGTGAACAGGGTCGGCGAGGGATCAAAATCTCCGGGAGTGGCATGACGGAAATTGTAGCGGTCCATCACCGTAACACGTTCGTCACGCCGCAAGGAATAATCGAGTTGACCATATCCAACGTCCACGGCGTAAACCTTTTGGGCCTCGGCCCGTAGTAGAGCCTGAGTAAAACCTCCCGTGGAAGCCCCCACGTCCAGACACACACGATCGGAAGGGGTCACCCAATCACGTTCAATGAATTCCCAGATCTTACGCCCCCCGCGACCCACCCAGTCGTAAAGATCTCCTTTAACTTCGACATTATCGTTATGTTCTACCAGTGTGGAAGGTTTTTCGGCGGGGAATCCATCAATTAGGATCCGACGATCCTGGATGAGTTCTTTAGCATGGGAACGACTGCGAGCTAAGTCGTTTTCGACCAGGTGCTTATCGAGTCGCTGTCGTTTCACGTTGATTCAACAAATCTCTTGCCGTGCGAGCAATTCCTCCCGGAGTTAATCCAAACTCTTCGAGCCATTCTTCTCTGGAACCATGGTCCACGATTCCCCGGGGAACACCCAGGATACGACTTGGACGCTGAATATCACGTTGCGCCATACATTCGAGGACACCAGCACCGAACCCTCCCTTATCGCGTCCTTCTTCGACGGTCACCACGGCTTCGGCATTATTAATTGTTTCGGAAATCAAATCCCGATCCATGGGTTTCACCCAGCGGGCATTAACTACGGAAGCACTAATTCCCTGGTCACTCAGTTCCTCCGCTGCTTTTCGGGCCCGGGGAACCATCGCTCCGATGGCAATAAGTGCCACGTCGTGTCCTTCACGGATCCGCTCCCCTTTGCCAACCTCGTACGTTTCTAATTCATCCAGACTGTTGGGATCATCCCGATCGACACGGGCCCTCGGAAATCGAAAGGCAAATGGATGATCGTCGTATTCTATTGCCGTTTTAATAAAATTTTGCATGGCGTATTCATCCACGGGAGCACCCAGCACTATATTTGGTAACGACCGCATATACACCATGTCGTGAATTCCCTGGTGAGTGTCCCCGTCTCCTCCAACAATACCGGCTCGGTCCAACACAAATCGAACCGGAAGATCCATCAGACAAACGTCGTGAACCACCTGATCGTAACCTCGCTGTAAAAACGTGGAATAGATACAGGAGACCGGAATTTCACCTTGAGTGGCAAGTCCCGCCGAAAACGTTACGGCATGTTGCTCGGCAATACCGACGTCGTAGAACCGCTCCGGGATTTCTTCAGCGAACTGAACCGTCTGGGTTCCCTTCCGCATAGCGGCCGTAATCGCATGTATCTTTTCGTTCTTTTTCCCGAATTCCGTTAATGTTTTTCCCATCCACTTGGACCATTTGGGCATGGTCGGACCGCCATTGGACTTCGGTTCACCGGTTTCTATGTTAAACGGGGACATTGCGTGACCGGCGTACTTGTCGTCTTCCTCCGCCGGTTCGTAACCATGACCTTTTTCGGTTAACACATGCACAAACCGGGGACCATCATAACTTTTAACGCTTTTGAATTCGTCAATTAATTCCGACATGTCATGTCCATCGACGGGACCAAAATACTTGAATCCGAGTTCTTCGAACATAATTTTTGGAAAGACAAAATCCTTAACACTTTTTTCGAGACTACCGGCAATATCGAGGGCGGTTTCACTGTACTTGGGAATCATACCAAGGTACTGCTTGGCGTTGTCCTTTATCTGTTCGTAAGCCGGTAGATGAATAAGTCGATCGAAGTACCGGTTGATAGCACCAACGTTACGGGCAATCGACATCCCGTTGTCATTTAAAACCACAATCAGGTTGGACTCTTCCCACCCACCGTGATTCAGGGCTTCGTAGGCCATTCCGGCCGTGATTGCACCGTCGCCAATAATCGAAACAACTTCATTATCCCGGCCCTGGTGTTTGAAGGCTTCGGCAATTCCAACACCGGCCGAAATCGAGGTCGACGCATGACCGGCGTTGAAAACATCAAACTCGGACTCCTGACGCTTCAGGAAGGGAGCCAGTCCATCTTTCTGACGAATCGTTTCAAGCCGGTCGTTCCGTCCGGTAATCATCTTATGTATGTATCCCTGGTGACCCACGTCCCAGATTAATTTGTCGTCAGGAGTGTCAAACAACGCGTGAAGGGCTACGGTCAATTCAACAACACCAAGGCTGGCCCCGAAATGCCCACCGCTTTTAGAAACGGATTCAATAAGTCGTTCCCGGCAAGTTTCGGCAAACTCACCGAGTTCTTCCGGCGGGAGGTCTCTAAAATCGGCCGGGGATTCCACTTCATCCGGTGTTATTGTCATTTTTATAGTTCCTCTCAATGAATATTGGACACGAGTAACTACTTATTGTAGAAAATGAATCCACCAAAGACAAACAAATCAATACAACGTTAGAATAAATTCAGGGAGGTCCCCGGAAACATAATCCCCCCGTCCCAATTTTATCCCCCGTCAAAAAACGCTAATGATTCCGGTCAAGAACGAAACGTGCCAGTTCGAGCAATCGGTCAGATGAATCAATTGATCCTTCCAGAACAGAACCAGCCTGGTCGAGTAACTCCTCGGCACGATTACTCGCTTTTTCTTTCCCGAGCAAGCGTGGGTAGGTCAATTTATCTCCGTCACGGTCGGAATTGGCATCCTTTCCAAGCTGTTCAACATCCCCTTCCAGTTCGAGTAAATCGTCCTTGATTTGGAAGGCCAACCCGATTTTTCGACCGAATGATTCGAGGGCCGTAAGCTGGTCGCCGTTGAGCCCTCCGGCCAGTCCACCAAGTTGAAGGGACAATGCCATCAGGGCCCCCGTTTTTCGCTCGTGTATATCCTGAAGCACATCAACGTCAGCCTGCTCGGGGTCCACCGTTAAATCTCCCACCTGCCCACCGATCAACCCGAGTCCTCCGGAATGTGAACCAACCAACGTTATTGCGCGAATGGTGGTTTCTTTATCCAGCCCTTCCTCGCTAAGCTGACCCAGTATTTCAAAGGCCCGGGTTAACAGGGCATCCCCCGCCAGAATCGCTATATCCTCCCCGTATTCACGATGATTTGTAGGATGTCCCCGGCGATAATCATCATCATCCATGGCCGGTAGATCATCGTGAATCAAGGAATAAGCATGAATCATCTCAATCGAAGCGGAACAAATATCGAGCACGGATTGTTGGGGAGAGGCCCCCAAACGACCGGCTTCCCGGACAAGTACCCCACGTAATCGTTTACCCCCGTTAAAAATACTGTATCGCATGGATTGATTTAGAAGCGCAGGATCTTCGTCTTCGGAAGGAAGCCATTGATCCAGGGCTTGATCGACCCGATTCCGCTGTTCTTGAAAAAAGTCAGGAAAGGAGGATTCGCTCACGATTTAGGACTCCGGGGGCTCTTTTTCATGTTTCGGCGGGGATTCCGTACCATCATCCTCAATTTCCTCAATCAACATCTCGGCTTCTTCCAATCGTTCTTCACAAAAATCAACTAAATCGAGCCCTTCACGGTAGCGGGACATGGCCTCCTCCAGGGGTAATTCACCACGTTCAAGCGACTCGGCCAGCTCTTTTAACCGGTTCATCGCCTGATGGAAGTCTTCCGGGCGTGCCTCCTCCCCATTTTCCGTTTTCTTCGTCGAATCATTATGGGACTCCTCGAAATCATCATTCTCGTTCAATGGTTGTTCCTCCTCGGGTGTGGATTCAAATAAACTACCCTGACCGTCTGACATTGGAATTACTCATCTAAATCCACGTTATGAATATTGGCTCCGGCGCGGCCGTCCCCCCAGGTGATAGACACGGTTTCCCCCGATTCAACCTGTTTTGCCCTTGTTATAATTCGATCTTCCCCTTCGACGAGTGCATACCCCCGGCGAAGAACATTCTCGGGACCCAGAGCTTTGATCCGCTCCTTTAAGCGGTCAAGACGGTTCTGAGACTGTGATATAAAATAACGAAACTCAGTTTGCAAAGCTGATTGTAAACGTTCAAAACGGTCTTTGAAGGGACGAATCCAACCGCGTGGATCGGAGAAGACTGATTTCTCGGCCATGAATCGTAATTGGTCACGGCGTCGATCGAGATCTCCTCGATAACCCGAACGCAGACGCCGGGTGAGTTCGTTAAGGCGATCCGACATTTCGCTAACGGACGGCACGACGTCCTTTCCCGCTCCCGTTGGCGTAGGTGACCGATGGTCCGCGACCATGTCCGATATTGACACGTCGACTTCATGACCAACGGCACTTATAACGGGAATCGGACAGTCCAGAATGGCACGGGCTACCACTTCCATATTAAATCCCCACAAGTCTTCGGGGCTTCCTCCTCCTCGACCCACGATTAAGCAGTCAAGGTCCGGTTCAATCTCACAAATTCGTTTGATTCCCTGGGCGATGTCCTCCCCGGACTCGCGACCGTTCACCCGGGAGGGGTATAGAATAACGTGAACGACGGGACAGCGCTGTCGTATCGTTCGAACGATATCCCAAAAGGCAGCACCGTCCCCCGACGTAACAACTCCAATACGAGCGGGAAATTTTGGGAGGGGTTGTTTCCGTGAGGAATCCAGGGCTCCTTCTTCTTCAAGCTTCTGTTTGAGCTCTTGAAACTCACGCTCAAGAGGCCCCAGGCCCGACTCTTCCATTTTATCAACGATAACCTGGTATTCACCGCGTTCTTCATAAACATTTATACGACCCGAAACAACAACGTTCATACCCTCTTCGGGATCAAAATTGAGGTTTTTGTTAGCTCTCTTGAACATGACTGCTTGCAACCGGCAATTTTCTCCCGCGAGAGAAAAATACATGTGACCGGAAGCTCCGTAATGGGTGAAATCAGCAATTTCACCCTCCACCCGTACCCGATCAAACGACCGGCGAATGACCTGTTTAATTTCTTCAGTAATCTCATCAACGGTATACGTAATTGTCTCGTCCGTCACAACTACGCGTCCCGATCACAGGAATCAACGGTATTTGATAACAGACAGGCAACGGTTAACGGACCCACTCCTCCCGGGACAGGCGTAATCATCCCAGCCACCCCGGACACGTCCTCGTAATCGACGTCTCCCACGAGCCCGTCTCCCGTGTCGTGAATTCCCGCGTCGACTACAACGGTACCTTCCGAAATATGTTCTTTCGTCAGGAGTTTCGGTTCACCGGCAGCCACAATGACGATTTCGGACTCCCGGGTATACCGAGCAATGCTTTGCGTGTGCTCGTGCATACAGAGAACGGTCGCGTCACGGTTCAGTAACATCTGTGACAGCGGTCGACCTACAAGACGACCCATTCCCACTAAGGAAACACGTTTTCCCTTGAATTCAACGTTATATTCGTCAAGCAGATGAAGTATCCCCTTCGGAGTCGGAGGACAAAATCGAGGGGCCTCCCCGGACAGCAAACGGCCAAAATTCATCGAGTGGAGTCCATCCACGTCCACGGAGGGATCAACGGTATCCAGGATCACACGTTCCTCCAAATGGGAAGGAAGGGGGAGCTGGACAATAATACCATCGACACTTGCATCCTGGTTGAGTTCCCGGATGGTGTCACGAACCTGTTCTACCGTACTTTCTTCCGGGAGCGTATGAACCTCCGATTCAATGCCAACCCGATCAGCACTTTTGGTTTTCTGGCGAATATAACTGAGGGAGGCTTCGTCTTTACCCACGAGAACCACGTGAAGATTCGGAGTGGACTCCAGTTGTTGTACCCGTTCGGAAAGATTATCTAAAATTGAATTGGCGGTAGATTTCCCGTCCAGTCGAGTCGTTGTCAGCATGGAAGGTACTATTCGCGGGGCGTTACGGTAAACCGAATCGCAGTGCGTTCCTCGCCGTCGATTTCCACGTCCACAAAAGCTGGTACACACACCAGATCAAAGCCGTTGGACGCAACGTATCCTCGAGCAATTGCTATGGCTTTGGTGGCCTGATTGACGGCTCCGGCACCGATTCCTTGTAGCTCAACTTCTCCCTCTTCCTTGATGAAACCCGCTATTGCTCCAGCCACGGAGGTAGGACTTGAATCAGACGAAACACGAAGAAGTGATGACAAGAATTAAACTCCTTTCGACATAAAAACGCGGGAACCCCTAACTATAACCTTGAGTCCTCGCTTGTTTCTAATAGGTTCGTTCGGGTAACTGCTCAAAAATTCGCTGGACCCGAGTAGCTTCATGCTCGTCCTCGTCCACAGTGATGGATAGAGCGTTTAAAATTCTTGGACCCTGTTTCTCTACTTTAAAACGTATCGGCCGTCCAGTCAAAAAGCGTTTTGTTGCAAGCTCGGTACGGACCCCTAAAATTGAATTTTTTGGACCAGTCATACCAAGATCGGTAATATATCCAGTGCCACCGTCCAAAATCTGCTCGTCGGCGGTCTGTACGTGAGTATGAGTTCCGACAACTCCCGTGACTTTACCGCTTAAGTGTCGTCCCATGGCGATTTTCTCGCTGGTGGCCTCGGCATGGAAATCAACAAGAGCCAAATCGTACTGTATTGAATCTATTATGTTATCGATCGTTTGAAAAGGGCAATCTATCGATTCCATAAAAGTTCGGCCCTGGATATTGGCAACAAGGATTTTGAATCCTTTCAGTTGAAATATCCTGTGACCGCGCCCCGGTGGCTCGCCCGGATAATTTGCTGGGCGAATGACCGGAAGTTCATCCGGGTTGTTCGATAAATACTCAACAAAATCCGACTTTTTCCAGATATGATTTCCGCCGGTGATGACATCAACTCCATACCGGAGTAAATCCTGGGCATTATCCCGGGTCAACCCGGTCCCACCGGACGTGTTCTCTCCGTTGGCAATTATGAGGTCGTAATCGGACTCGTGATCCTCCAGGTAATCCCGAACGGCGGAACGACCGGGACTGCTTACAACATCACCAATACATAGCCATTTCACGTAATATTCAGGCTCCTAACGATACCCACGGTACGTTCACTTGAAACTTCACAGATTACCTTATTCGATAAAATTGACCAATCCATTTTGTAGGGATTACCGGGCAAAATCAATAACTCGTTTTTCTCGAAGCAAAGACACTTTAATCTGGTCGGGAAAATCAATTTCCTCCTGCACACTATCGGCAATATCTCGTGCCAGATATTCCGACTTCGAATCATCTACGTTATCGGAATCTACGATAACTCGAAGTTCTCGCCCCGACTGAATGGCAAACGCTTCCTCGACTCCGTTGAACTGCTGGGCCAGTTCCTCAAGATTTTCGAGGCGATTAATGAAGTTCTCAAACTTATCCTTCCTGGCTCCCGGCCGATTTACGGAAATTTGATAAGCCACGTGAGTAATAATTCCTTCCACGGTCTTGAACGGTCGTTCTTCGTTGTGTGAGGCAATCGCATAGACGACAGGATCCGGTTCATTGTATTTTTCGGCCAGCGAAGCCCCGGCTAATGCGTAGGACTGACCATTCTGATGATCCTCCGTTTTACCAATAGCATGGAGAATTCCACAGCGGCGAGCCATTTCGGCGTCGCCCCCCATTTCCGTCGCCAGCAAACCCGCAAGCTGTGCAACCTGAATGGAGTGCTCAAGCTGATTTTGTCCGGCCTCGATAATGTAATTCAGGCGACCGAGACGTTCGACAAGCTCATCGGCCACGCCGGGAATTCCCACTTCGGACAGCGCCTCTTCCCCAATTTCCATAACTTCTTCATCGAATTCACGTTTGGTTTTTTCATGGATTTCCTCTATACGGGCGGGTTGTATACGGCCATCAAGAATCAATTTTTCCAACGTGTTTTTGGCAAGTTCCCTGCGGACCGGGTCAAAACATGAAATGGATACTGCCTCCGGGGTATCGTCAACAATTAAATCCACACCCGTGGTTTTTTCAAAAGCGCGAATATTTCTTCCCTCCCGTCCAATGATTCGTCCTTTCATGTCGTCGGACGGTAAATCAACCACCTGAACGGTACTTTCAGTGGTTTGTTCCACGGCACAGCGCTGTAGAGCTCGGGCGATAATTCGACGTGCCTTGGCTTCGGCTTCGTCCTCAGCCTCGGCCTCAATTTTTCGGACTTTCTGTTCGGAGCGTTCACGGGCTTCCTCCATGAGTTGTTCGCGAAGTAGTTCGCGAGCCTCGTCCGCGGTCATCCCGGAAATCCGTTCAAGCTCTTGTTTAGCCTCCTCGATTTTTTCCTTGACCTTATCCTCCCGTTCCTCGAGTTTCTGACGGCGCTCCTTTAGTTCATTGGCTTCCTCATAAACCTCTTCAAGGCGTTCCTCCAGCTCGTCTTCTTTCTGTTGTAATTCCTGCTCCCGTTCCTCGAGCCGGGCTTTCTTCTCCTCGTACTCCTTATCAATTTCTTCCTTCCGTTGTTCTATTTCCTCCTTTCCTTCCCATCGAGCCTCTTTTTTTATCGTTTCCGCTTCACGTTCGGCTTCCTCAATGATTCTGTCCGCTTCCGATTTGGCACTGGCCCGGCTTTGTTTGGTGATATAAAGCTGTATAAGAATCCCCATAACAAAACTAATTACGGATATACCTATTGCGGGTAATATAACTCGCATCGCGGGATCGACCATTAAATTGTCGATAAAACTGAAAGTGATGAACGAGGGATGTAAAAGATTAGAACTGGTTAATGAAAAAAAACTGGCAATATTCACTTTAATCGGCACCTCCGAAGGAGCCGATCAAGCGAAAGTAAAACACCGGACAGGGTACTCATACCCAGGTAAGCTTACATTCGACTATCATCCATATTCTATCGGTTGAGTAGATCATTCACTCCCGAAAGTATGAGATCGGTTAGAATTCAATCAATACAATAGACATTCAGGTTTCTTCCGGTAATTTACTTCGCTTGAACTGATTTTATGCTTACTTGTTCATTTTTACTCTACCCGATACCCCAAAAAGTGTCAACGTAAAGCGGAATTCTAATCCGATTCGATACTTGACGGTTTTTGCCGAATTACTTACGTTAATCCATTGTTT
>JBDGPJ010000121.1:10573-10845 GCA_042219695.1 bacterium | reverse complement strand
ATTTCCCGGGGGTAGGCACTGTACCCGGCCACAATCAAATCGGGCTCGGCCTCACGGGCCTGTTGCTTGAGCTGATCGGGCTCCAATCGTTCCGTTTCCTCATCAACACCGTAATGCTCCACGTCGTATAATTGACCGCTGAAGTTTACGGGAGCCCCGTGTGTGAGGTGTCCCCCGTTATTCAGTCGCATACTAAAAATCGTGTCACCGGGTTCTATTAAGGCCATGTACGTCGCCATGTTAGCCTGGGAACCGGCGTGAGGTTGTACATT
>JBDGPJ010000121.1:9920-10563 GCA_042219695.1 bacterium | reverse complement strand
AGGCCCTGTCGATGGCAAGTTGCTCCACGGTGTCCATGTTCTGGCAACCGCCGTAATACCGTTTTCCCGGGTATCCTTCGGCGTATTTATTGGTCATAACGGACCCGGCCGCTTCAAGCACGGCTCGACTCACGAAATTTTCCGACGCAATTAACTCAATTCCACGTTCCTGTCGATCTACTTCCTTTGAAAGCGCTTCATGAATTTCCGGGTCTGCCTGATTTAAGGATTCATCAAACATAGTTGTTCACGTAATCTCCTTTCATTTACTCGTACACTCTAAAAGTTCAACTCGCGCGTGAAGTCCTAAAGACAAATTCTAAACTCTATCCCACATATCTTCGGCTAATTCACGTGATTCACGGGAAATTTTCTGTTGATCAACGGTTTTTAAATGCCCGTTTTCCACGATGTGTTCACCGTCGACGACCGTGTTCCTAACCTGGTCTTCGTGAAACCCAAACAAAAGGTGCCCACCGAGCGTGTCCTCATTCAAGGGAGTAGCCGGGTTGTAATCGAGAGTAATGACATCCCCTTTGAAACCAGGCTTAATTCGACCGACACGGGTTCCAAGAAGAGATTGAGCAATATCGGGATTATTCCCGGTGAGCATTTCAATTCCTTCGGCAAAACTATAGGAAGG
>JBDGPJ010000121.1:4200-9868 GCA_042219695.1 bacterium | reverse complement strand
TGGCTCACCGTTCGAAGATCCGTCCAGGGATCGGCACTCATCCCGTCCGTTCCCAGGCCCAACCGTATTCCACGTTCGAGCATCTCAACGACGGGAGCGGCGCCCACTGCGTTGTTCATATTGGACGTTGGATTATGGACCACGTTCGTATCCGTTTCGGCAATTACGTCAAGTTCGGAGTCATTCACGTGGATACAATGGGCCAGTAAAGAATTAGGACCCAGTAAATCGTAATCATTTAAGCGGTGAACGATTCGTTTCCCACATCGCTGTTGGCTGTCCGGTTGGTCGTTGCGCCCTTCGGCCACGTGAATATGTACGCCGACATCGTGATCCGACGTAATGTCTGAAGCTCGCTTCATGCTGTCCTCGTCCAGGGTAAACGATGCGTGAAGACCCAACAAAGCCGAAAAACGATCACTATCGTATTGCTTGATTGCACGTGTATTTTCCTGGAAGCTCTTTTTTGCGTTTTCCTTACCGTTCCGATCGGATACTTCGTAACAAAGAACCGACCTCAGTCCAACGTCGGACACGGCTTCCCGGACGCGGTCGAGACTTCCCTCCACGGCATTGGGACTGGCGTGGTGGTCGATCAGCGTGGTAGTTCCCCTGAGAGCGGCTTCAACAGACGGTACCACGGCGCTGTAGTAGCAGTCTTCAAGAGTTAATGCACGGTCGAGTTTCCACCAGAGTGTCTCCAGTACGTCTTCAAAATCATGGGGTACACCGTCCACGGCCATCCCCCGGGCAAACGTACTGTAGAAATGCATGTGTGAGTTTACAAGCCCGGGCATGATGACGTTTCCGCAGGCGTCAATGGAACCTGAGGGGATTTCGCCCGGTTCTCCGGATCCAACGTCCTCTATCGTGCCCTGTTCATCAATAGTCACGTATCCGTTGTCGATAAATGGACGTTCGGAATCAAAGGTTACAATCGGCCCATTGTATACAACCGTCTTCATAACTATTACCTCACTGGTTTAAATGAATTTGCTCAATGCGACCGAAGAGTGGTCCGTAGCGAGGAGTATTGAGCAGAATTTAACTGTCCTTTCGAGGACAGTGAAGAAATCGGAGTATACTCGTTACCCGGTCCGTTGTCAATTCTAACCCCAAAAATTCACGAGGGTGAAAATGTCGGAAAATTTACGATCCGGCAATCAGACGTTAATTGTATGAAGTCGTAAAATTATCAACTGGGTTAGTCCAGCCGGGCGGTTGTAAGATGGGATTACGTGAGTTCAACGCCATAATCACATTCAAGTGTTTACTCATGATTCGTACGACAATTCAAGCCTACTGACTGACTCGTAGAGACGCTTAACGCATGATTCTGACAATCTCATTTATAAGCGGGCTAAGTCCGGTATGCTTTCTGTCGTTACGAATCTTCAGTACGTTCGTCTCCCCAGCCACCACCACCCGGTGTATGCATCTCCAGGGCCTCACCGGGCTGTAATTCACAGTTTTCCTTGGAACTAATTTCCGTTTGTTCCCCGGAATTATTAAGCACTACATTCTTCCCGGTCCGACCCTTCTCTCCGTTTTGTAGACCGTAAGGAGGTATAGTTCTACGCTCCGTCAACAGACCAACACTAATTTTTCGAAGGGCTCTCCATCGTTTCACAATTCCCTCGCCCCCCCTGTTAAGTCCCTGACCACCCGAATTGGAACGAAGTTTCAAGGCTTCAATCAGGATGGGGAACGATCGTTCAAATTCCTCAATGGGAGTGTTCAGTGTATTCGTCATATGGACCTGTCGACCGGATAATCCGTTGTGCTCGGGACCTCCCCCGGCTCCTCCCCCCAGCGTTTCATAATAGGTCTTTTTTTCCTCGGAATCGGACCAACCCAGCGTAACGTTATTCATTGTTCCCTGGGAAGCAGCAGGAACTTTTTTCGGGAAACAACCGGCGAATGCCTTCAATAAAACGTCAACGATACGCTGTGAGGTTTCAACATTACCTCCGGCAACGGCCGCCGGGTATTCGGCATCCAGGATGCTTCCTTCACGTGTTTGTATTTCAACGGGAGATAACACCCCCTGATTGACAGCAACGTCGGATCCAAGGAGAGTTTGAATGACGTAATACGTGGCGGATGCCGTTACCGACCGCGGACAGTTCACGTTCCCCTCAACCTGATCCGCCGAATTCGTAAAATCTGCCACAATGGTATTGGAGTCAATGTCGAGTCTAACTCGAATTGGGATCCGTTCTCGCCCGAAACCATCCCCGTCCAGGTAATCAACTGCCGTCGACTGAAAGGAGTCAATCTCGGTGATCAGGTTCTTGAGAAATTTACGGGAATACGAAAATAATCGATCGAACAGTTGATCGGAGGATTCAGCTAGTTTCGAAGCCCAGTTTGTTAACCGTTCCCGTCCCCGGCAAGCAGCCGATATCTGAGCTTCGAGATCTGTGACACGTTGTTTGGGAGTTCGAGACTGTTCAAGCAAATCCTCGATTTGCGTACGTTTTAACTCTCTATCCTCCGAGATAATACGTGGGTCGGTACGAAATCCCTCCTGGTCAATGTGTGAACTCGCTGCCATTGAACCGGCTTGTTCCCCACCAATATCCGTGTGATGGGCTCGATTGATGACGAAACCTTCGATTTTTTCTCCGGGAATCCACGGTTCAACATAACTTAAGTCCGGTAGATGTGTTCCGCCGGAATACGGATCGTTCATTAAGTATCCTTTACCGGGCTCCGGATCCACCTGATCCAGAAATGAATTCATAATGATCGGAATTGCACCGAGGTGAACGGGGATATGGGCGGCCTGTGCAACGAGGTTGCCCCCCTTATCAACGATGGCGCAGGAAAAATCTCGGCGTTCCTTGATATTGGGACTAAATGCGGTTTGCTGTAAAACCGATCCCATCTCGCTGGCTATCCCCTCGAGCCGATGACGGTGAACCTGTGTCTCCACGTTATTCATTGGATATTAACCTAATCTGTTCCGGAAACGATTTCGTGAACCAACCGGGGGGAACAAAAACCGTTGTCGTCTTGCCCGGTAGTAGGGCGGGGCCATTTATGGAAGTATCGAGCGTTTCTAAAGGATAAACGGGTACATCCCTTGTATTTCCCTCAACCCTGGCTTCCGTTGATTCCTTCACTTGGAGTTTTTCACCGCATTCGGAAGAATCTGTTGGGAAGGACTCGCCGGCTTTTGGATTGATGTCACGGAACCAAAGACCGCTGAGATGAACCAGTTCAACACGATTTTCGTCCGGTAAATATCCATACGTCTCCCGGTATTGTTCGAGAAACTGATCGTGTAGCTGTTGGCTCGTATTGTCCGGTTGTAACGAGATTCTTAGCGGATGTGTCTGTCCTGCAAACTGACATTCAGCCACATAAACCTCTCGATTGGAGTCAGGTGCCCATTCAGGCCGTCTCTTCTGCAGTCGTTCAAATCCGGGGATCGACTCTTCTTCTGGGTCCAATTCACGTAAAGGACTTATATTTTCCTGTACACACTCCGGAGCATTGAGTAACCCTCGTGCGGATGTAATACCGGCCCGGCGTGGAACGTGAACTGATGGTATTCCCAGCCGGTCGGCCACCGAAGCCCCGTACAATCCACCGCCTCCGCCATAACAATACAGGGTGAATTCACCGGGATTGAGTCCACGGCGCACGGACACCTCCCGCAGGGCTTCGGCTAATTTGACGTACACAATATCGAGGACTCCGGAAGCAATTTCATAAACCGTTTCCTTTCCTGAACGAGTAAGTTTTTCAAGAGCGCGTTTCGAGGCTTCATAGGACAGTTCGAGATCCTCTGAAAGGGGAAAATCGGTCAGAATTTTTCCCTGTATCACCAGTGCGTCAGTCACCGTCGGAGGTCCTCCATTCCCGTAACAGGCCGGTCCCGGATCAGCCCCGGCACTCTGTGGTCCAACCCGCAGATGACCACCTTTGTCTCGACGGATAATCGATCCTCCCCCGGAACCTATTGTGTGAATGTCCACCATGGGTTTCCCAATGGGATATCCCCCTATTTCGTGATCGTCCCGGAGTGGTATCTTTCCCGGCATTAGACAAACATCGGTTGAAGTTCCCCCTATATCCATCGTGATTACGTCCTTTTTTTCGACCTGCTCGGCGAGTTGTTGGCCGGCAACCAAACCGGCGGCCGGTCCACTCAGAACGGTATCGACCGGGCGGGCCGAAGCTCGTTCGGGCGTTGTCACCCCTCGGTCCGAGCGCATGATGTAGACGTTGTCGGGACATTGTTCAAAGGAGGTCAGTCGATCCAAATAATCCGAAACCACGGGAGCAAGGCCGGCAGTAACAACCGTGGTACTTGCACGTTCAAACTCCCGAAATACAGGTAGTACGTCGGAGGACAGTACCGTATCAACGGAAAGCTCATTCAGTATCGATTGAACCATTTTTTCGCAAGTTGAATCCCGGTATGAATGAACCAGTGTCACCGCAACGACATCCGGGTCCCATTCCCGAATTTTCCGGCGAATTCGGGCGGCTTCCCGATCACTTACAAACGGATCGTCTTCCAAGAATGGATGATCTCTCAGAGGGACTTCAACGACTGGAATATCCCGATAAGGGTAGTTTTCGGGATCGGGGTTGAGCTCGTATAGCACTCGACGTTCCCCACGGCCAATGGATAATAAATCGGTAAGACCTTCGTTGGTCAAAAAAACGACATCAGCCAGTTGATTCTCGAGAAGAGCGTTTGTTCCCACCGTGGTTCCGTGAACAAGAAGAGTATCTTCCGAACAGTTCAACTCGTCCAAAATACGACGAATACTATCGGCCGGGTGATCGGGGCTGGAGGACACTTTTCCAGTTTCTACGTCACCGTTATCGTATCGCGCTATATAATCCGTGAATGTCCCACCTGTATCAAGGCCGATTGCCTGGATGTTAGAAGCTGTCAAACGCTTTAGACCTTGTCGTTGTCATTGGGTAATACTCCTCCAGAGAGTTGCATATTCACTTAACATAGAGTTCAAATACTCGTTCTCAAAGGCAAAAGTATTATTTCGACGTATATTATTTTCCTGTTTTTCTTGAGAAGATGATTTTGGTTATAACGAAGAAAATCGTTGACAAGTAAGTTATTTGCGAAGTTGTTAGCTTGAAGGACCTATTGAACCACTGGCCTCACCATGGACAAAATCCGCACAGTCATACCGGGATAAAGCCTGAGGTCCATCTAAAAGATCTTTCCTTTTGATCTCCTTCGGTTCAACTTTGAAACTCCATTCACAGTTAACTTCGTTCAAAATCGAGATGGTGTCTTCGTTAAAAGTAAACGGAAGCCCGTGAGGATAACAGAAAGTTTTCGCATTTAGGCCATCAACCATCGCATCGAGACAGTCAAAATTCTTCTTGATCTCCTCCCTTTGTTTTTCTATCGACAAATTGGCAAAAATAGGATGAGAAACGGAGTGCCCTCCTATAATCATCCCATTATTGTGCATTTCCCTTATTTCCGCCGGGCTCATATAGAAATCCGAAACGTCAACATCGGGGAAACCAACTCGTTTAATGATTTTATCAAGTACAATAGATTTATATTCATCCGCCACAAATAAATTCAATATTCGCTTAACTTGTTTTGCAGCATCACCGATATCTTGGGGCTTGTAAGTATCCTCCCGGAATTTCTTCTTGTCTTTGTGGG
>JBDGPJ010000121.1:0-4190 GCA_042219695.1 bacterium | reverse complement strand
ATCATTTTTTCGTCAATGACGTCCCGGGTCAATTTCAAGACTTTTTTGGGGGAGTGTTCCCCCAGCAATACTTGCGTCCGGTGAACATCCAGCATGTCCCCCGTTACAAAAGGAAGGGTGGGAACGTAAAAAATCCCCCATAAATCCCTTATCTGGAGTTCGGGAAACACCACGTCATAATGATCCTTAAAACCATCATCAAACGTTAAAATTACGCCGGAAGGTGTAGAACTATTTTCAGCACCTCCTCGAACGAATGAAAGAAACTCCTCCCTGGAAACAAATCCAAACTGTACTTCAAAAAAATCCAGTTGTTTCCTGAAATCAGACACATCGAGGTAATAGTAATCGGGCGGACGGTCTTCTTCACCTCGTACGTAATGGTACATAATTGACTTCATTTCATATTCCCGGTTCCGTTAGTAATTCGTCCTCGTTAACAATAGGGTGTTTTATGATTGGGACGTCCGAGGTCCGGGACGCACGCTCCTGAACATAATCATCGATCATGTCTTGCTCAAAATTTTCATAAAGCTCTCTCGTGGCTTCGGGATTATAATCGCTGCTTCGATAGTAATTTTCATTATCAGGGGTGGACAATTGCTCAACGTGATGAAGCTCATCAAATTGTCGAGCCAGTTCAGGATATACACGTCCTGCGTCGGATATTAGACGGTTTCCAATGTCATGTGGGCCGTCTCCCGGGTAAACCCGAGCACGTAGCTGGTGTATGATCTCGCCGGTATCCACTCCTTCGTCAATGTGCATAAACGTTGCCCCAACGTATTCTGGTTCCCTGTTAACCAGGGGCCAAAAATTGGTACCCGTTCCACGATAATATGGTGATAATCCCAGGTGGAGATTAAGAAAATTTCCCTTGTATTCACTTAGTAGAGGATCTTTGATCAATGAACAACCATAAGCTACCAGCAGGTCGGGGCTTAGTTCCATGATTTCTTTGTAACATTCCTTGTCGTTGATCGCTCCTCCCTCGATTTTCACGGGATTACTATGATCAGGAACCCTGTTTACAAAAGAAGCAAAGAAATCATGTTCGGAAATTTCCCGCCGCTTTAGGTGTTTTACATCGATGGGATCACCGTTTTGTCTTGCTTCCCGTAAAATATCGCCGCTCGATGTTTCACAATACGATCGTAAAACCTCGATTCCATCGGCGAGTCCGAACGCCATGCGCATATAGCTGTGTCGTAACCCATCCCGGGTTAAAATAACAATCCGTTTTTCCATCTAAACTCCCTTTCTTCCAAGTTGAAACTGACAAATACGGTTGTCGTGAAATCACACTTGAATAGTAATCGGGTATATCATTCAAATAAGATTTCAGAAATTTCGTCATCCGAGACAGTAGAATTGAATCATAAATGACACTGATGGTTCAAAAATGAAATGATCATAGAACTCCTGATGTTATCCGAGTTCTACTGATTCGTCACTTCGAATTTCACGTAATAAAAACTGTTCGAGTGTCCGGTCGCCCTCCTTTAAAAGTTGTTCTAGTTTTGGTTCATTCCAGCTCGTCGAATTCTCCAGGGGTTCATAATAATCAACGTCCACGTAAGGAAATTCCAGGTGAAGGTAATTCTCGTAGAAGTAAAGGTATTTAACGACCTGGCGTTTTTCTTCCTGCGTCATCGTCGTCCAATTTGAAGGATTATCGATGTAATTTTCATATTGTTCCTTGCTTTCGACGATCTGCATATCGAGAGCTTCACGAAAACGTATCGGACCGGACACAATCAAGGGTACATCGAGGTATAACATTTCTATGGCAGCATTGGATCGCCAAATAAGACCACAGTCAATGTGATTGTATAATCGGGATGAAGAAATCTCCCAAGGTTCTAATAACCTGATGTTATCCGTGAGATGAATATCACTTACGAACTCCCTTAGTGTTTCTTCAGGCTCCATGGAGGGTTGCCCGGGGTTTTTTTCAGTCGGGTGAGGCTTTAACAAAAGCAGGTCGTCTCTTCCCCGGAAGATTTCAATTGTTGTACGAATCCAATCACACATATCTTCGAAAGCCGGGCCGGTGTCAAACAAAACCCCGTCAAAAAACAGGTGGCTGTACAGTGCGAACGTATGGTTTCCTCGTTCGCGATACGTTGCAATGCTTTCGATAAGTTCCTCCTGTTGGTGGCCATCCCCCATGAATTTTTCGGGCACTCGATCAGGATTCAACTTTGACTCCATGGTATCTTCTACCTGGGATTTCATTTCTTCGTATCCAATTCCTCTTTGATTGCTATCTTGTTCATAGAATTGAAAATCATCATTGGTGATTACCAGGGGAACATCGATTTGCTTACGGGTAAAATTAGTAATATATAGACGGCTTCCGTGAGGGACTCCAAAAAAGGAGGAGACCCCCGGTGTGATATGCACATATTCCAACCGTTCGTTTGATGCCGCGTAGTTACAGTACATCAGGAAAATGGCATTCGGCACGTATGGGCTTTCCCAACCGACGATTTTTAAGTCTTTATCGTTTTTACGTGCGTATTCATTCAGTAACTGACAGTAGTACAGGACAATGTCGGCGGTCAGAATGGTACGGTCGAGCTTATCCAGGGTCTCGGAATCCTGAAAATCAAGGTTGTACCGTCGATTGGATTTTCGCAGTGTTTCCTGTATTGCCCAGTATACATTCACGTTGGGCATCTGCTCGGTTCGTATGATTTTCCGCTCCGGTTCAATGATCCATTGGAAGTTAAGGCCTTCCGACCGCCCGTCGTGGGTCGTTATTTTGTTGAGTTGATCCAGGCTGTTCGTGACCGGGTACCCGTTGATCTTTAGAGTCGGAAAATATTCTTCGTGGGCTTCATTCTTAAAGAAAAAGAGTGAAGGTATGTCGTGTAGTGATAACAGATACGAACAAACCGAGTACACGAAATGCATATGAACTTGGTTCCGAGTACTAAATAACACGAGGGGATCCCCATCGTCAGGAGACAAAATCTCCTGTCTCGAGAAAAGCCGGCTCAATTGATCCCTAAACATGATATCGATCCATTGTTAGTTGATATGATCTCAATATGATCGCAATTCGGATGATGCGTAGTTAAGTAACTATGTCCGGAAACGTATAGCCGTTTAAATCATACAGCCTGTAAATTCGCCGGATCCTTTGGCTGATGGACTCCCGGTTCCAGAATTCCCGTTTATATGATCGTTGTTTCGGGTCAAAGGGCTCCGGTTGATCGTTAAACCCTTGTTGTTCGAAGACGTTTTCTAGAAATTTTCGTCGGGAGTCGTCAAACGGTAAGATCGTTAATTTACCGGTCGGAGCACCATCACGCATAACCTCTAAATACATGGCTTCCCACATTTCAAAGTTCTTCATTCGGATTGTGTCGGTGATCTCCTCATCGTTGTTTTCCCCTCGAGAAAGACACATTTCACCCGGATGACGTGTTGTGAGTAGGTAATGGGCTTTTTCTCCAAAAAACTGATCCATAAGTTGGATACCATGACAGATAGACGAGTTTTTTAGCAGGAAATTTTTACGATCGGGATGGACCTCATTGATGTATTGAAAATAGCAGCAAAAATCAAACAGGACCTGAAAATAGTTGAACGGTTGTCGCCAGCCGGTGGACCCAAATTCATTAATAGATCCCCTCAGATATTTCCCGTGAGGTAAATGATCGTGGGTGAATTGTGGTAATAGCTGTTTCCAGGGCCAGTCCAACGCTCGGCTCAACTCGGTGTACACATACGTTCCTCCCGTACGAGGTGCCCCAATTATGAAGAAGATCCGATCACCGTCCAAAAAATCCTCAAATAACGGTGTTGTAAATCCCTCCTCCACAAATTCATACATAAATTGCTTTGACTTCGTGGCAAAGTCCGTAATGTCTTTTCGGTATTTCTGAATATTATCCGTTAGTTTTTTTCTGCATTCACTCTCCCATTGATCCAGGAGGTGATCGTAGTCCCCCTTCCCTTTTTTCCCCCTTGCCTCCCAGAAATCCACCGGATTTTGTTTCGTAAGGAAATATGGGACCCCAGATGGAAGATTGTATTCAAAAGACAGATCAAGCGTGTCCTCAATCTGAATCATGTATCAATTCCTCATCAACAATGCCTATCAATACCTACGGATGTCCAGATGTGGCTTTGTTGAAAACCTTAATTTTTTGTCATATTTGCCGAGAGTCCATTGGACG
>JBDGPJ010000120.1:0-2871 GCA_042219695.1 bacterium | reverse complement strand
AGTGTCCATTGGCCGGAACGTATTTCAGCACGAATCTCCCCAGGACATGGTTCGTGCGATCGCTACTATCGTACATGAGGAAAAATCGGCCGAGGAAGCAATGGACGTTCTTTCCGTGCCCGCCAGCTGATTGTACATTTATCTATCTAAGAAGGAGTGACCCCACTTGATTTCCATAGAAACTCAGCTTTCCGTATACTTAAAAAACAAACCCGTCCCGGATTTGTAACGTGTTTAGTGAAAATGACATCAATATCGAGGCCATTACGGTGGTCGATACGGTCGATCATGCCGTCGATCGGATTATCGTTGATAAGCCGGACGAAGCTACGGAGCTTTTAAAAGACAGGGGCCTGCTTGTCGTAGATCATGACGTACTTGCTTTTGATCTGGAAAACCGCCCGGGGGCTCTTGGAGAAGTTGCCGATTTATTGGCCGAACATGATATTAATATCGAGTACGCCTACTGTACTGTAGAACACGATCACCAGCATGGACTTATGATTGCCAAGGTATCCAATCCCCACGAGGCACTCGAGCTGATACAATCCGCCGAGGCCGTGGAAATGTAGTTTTTTCCCTCTTACTACCCCGGAAAAATCATGCGGTATAACTGTTGAAATATTTTGATTTGCAGGACCGTCGTTAAAGCAATAACATCGGCCACTACCTGCCGGGTAGCCCGGCTCTATACGGGAAAATAGCTGGACTGACGGCTGTCCCAAAGAGACGAGTAATCCATGGGAACAAAATTTTCATGCATATTCGGGTTACTTAAACAGTCCATACCATACTCTCCTATTGGACACGGTTCAGGTGAGATTTATTAGCTTATCCTGACAATTTTTTACTCCACGGAAGTCATTATTACTCAGTTAGTTTTTCAACTAAGGCTTCATGCACACCTTGAGTGTTCGGGAACGTATTATGGCTTGAAGTAGTTGGACCTATTCCTCAACGTCCTTCCCCTCGCTGTGTTAGCGAATTGTTTAACCGGTATCCGTCGTAACTGTGTTTTGTAGGATTTTTTATAGTGAAGAAAACGTAAAACGGTAAGTGTTAGTTAAAAGAAAAAAAGGAGGGGAGCTAATTACGGTATTCAAACCAGTGATCGTTCGTTTGTTCCCGCACGAGAGGTGTCGATTGTTGGTGGTCGATTTTATCCATGTACTCACGGATTTCACGGTTGAGTACACTGGTGGCCACGTTTATATGGTCCTGCGAAAATCCTCGGTCCCCGAGAGTATGTACAAACTGTAACGTAATTAACCGTGCCAGTGCGTTACCGAGGATAATCCGTTTCCGCTGGGACATTTCACGAGTCGGTTGGAAATCGAAGACCTCGTCAAATCGATCCACCACACGGGAAGTACGTTCATCGGACTGCAAAAATTTGCTCATTGTGGACTCATCCGACCGTCTCATTTCCTTGAGCATATTGGTCGTAACCTGGTCGTAGAGGACGTCGTTGGAACCCTCGAAGATCATGAACGACCGGCTATCGATAAGCGACCGACCGACGATGTGATCCAAGCGGTACGATTTGGCGCCGAACAATTGCATGGAGGACTGGGCTGTTTCCTGCATGAGATCGGTCACGAGTGATTTGATGGTGTTAGCGACGACGGTTTTTTTGGAGAGGTTATTATCCGCACTCGTGTGTTCAGTTGTATGGAGACACATTGCGGAACAGATCGTGTACGCCGCCTGAATTTGTTCGATTCGATGCTGTACCTGATCGTAATCGATCAGCGATTGAGAACCGATGGTACGTTCTTTGCAATGGGCGAGGACTTCGTCCTGCAGTCGCTTTAAGTAGCCCATGGCCATTCCCGGAAATTCGTAACGACTACGGTGTAGCATGTCGAGCATCATGGATATACCGGTGGAGGGGGGTTCCAGTTTATAATTGAGGGGAATGTGTGCATCGATTTCATTGCGCCCGTAGGGAATCATATAAAGCCCCAGGTTCTCGTAATATTCGGTGACCTCGATATCATCGCTTTGCCCGGGACAGATAAAGAAATCGACGTCCCTGGCCAGCCCATTATCCCCTTTATCCTGACGGGCGGCGATTAACCACCAGTCGGCCATTCCGGTCAGGCCTCCCCAGTGTTTGGTGCCGTTGAGCCGGTAGCCCTCACCGTTTTGCCGGTAGCTGGTTTTCATGTTGAGTGCATCGGTACCGTAGTCCGGTTCGGTAATCATCAGCCCACCCATGTCACGACCGTTCAAAAACCCGTCCAAAATTTCTTGCTTTACGTGCTCGTTTCCGTATTTGGCAAGGGGCTGAAGGAACAGGGCACCATTTATGCCGAGAGTGAGCGAAAGAGGTAAGGAATGGTAAGACGAGGCTTCAAGAATAGAGAGAAAACAACCTATATCCTCACCAATGCCCCCGTATTCTTCGGGGATCACGCTTGCGAACGGGTTGGCATCAAGGATTCGATTCAGAATGTTATCGGGTAAACCCCGTTCCGTGCTGAGTTCATTCAAATTGTATTCTTCACAAAACAACGTGTTTACCGTTTCATTGTAATTTGAAACGAGTTCAGATTGTGGAGAATCTCCCTCCGTAGAGAGGGTGGATTTAAATGTCTTGTCCGTCGATGTCATGTTAATTTCTCAGTCCCAATACGTACTAAAACCAATCCAGCACAATTGCTTGAAACACATAGGATAGATTATTATTTCTGGAAGATGAACTGATAATTTTCGGTAATTTTTTCCCTGAATCCACCTTCACAGTAACGAAAGTAATAATTCCACATTTTAAGAAATTTTTGACTAAAATCCATCGATTGAATGAACGGTAACGATTCGCGGAACCGATTTTGCCAGCACTTCAGGGTTGTGTCATAATCATCCGTG
>JBDGPJ010000012.1:0-4492 GCA_042219695.1 bacterium | reverse complement strand
GCCGGCAACGGCACCGAACAGCCGATTCGAGACCGTTCTATTTCTGGAGGGAAGATCCAAAATAGAGGAATGAGCAACGAATGTGAATTCGGCCGATGTCAAAAAAAGAGAACGAAAAAGATTCACATTAGGCGGACGCTTTCTTCCCCTCCTGTTCAATGTCCGCTTTGATTTCCTCCTGGGCCTGCATCAGCGCATCCGGATTATTCTCTTTGAGCCATTGAAAAATAGCCGACCGAATAATCGACGAACGCCCGGTGCTTTCCGTCTCGAGAATATCCATGGCCCGAAGGAATACTTTGGGCAGTCTAATACTGGACACCTCCATCGGTCCGGAGGCCGAGTCCATCATCGTTAGGTCCTTCTCGTAGTCGACCAAATCCTCCCCTTGATCGAAACGATCGACGAGTTCCTCGGTCGATAATTCACCGGTATCGTCAGCCATTATAGTAATCTCCTCGTGACGTGCTTTTTGTAGTGGTTCTGTTGATCATTCGTCATTTCTCGAGCCGATAAAACAATGGCCCGGCCGTCCGGTTGGACGATCGCCACCATAAGCAAATAACGAGCATGTTCCACCTTGCCGAAAAATAATCCCCGAACCCCATTCAGATCGGGATCGCCCGGTTCTCCCAGGCTCTGATATCCAACCGGATTGGCTCCATCCAAAAAGGCGTCTTCCACTTCCCCCGGGTACACCGAGTGTTTTTTAATCAACTTCTCTTCAATGGTGCTGTATTCATTGGTCCCTCGATGATCGGACCAATCGATTTCGTAAATCAATCCCGGTTCTATCTCCATTCGATATCCTCATCCTAAACGTAATACGAAAATGCCCTGTAATCAAGTATATATGGATTTTAAAGGAAAACTATTTAGAATTTCGGAAGTTTTTAAACAAAAGCACCGCTATCAAACGTGGCAAGTTGCCGAATTAAAGGCTCCAGCTCTCCGTTCCTCAGCTTCTCCACAGGAGTGTCCCCATCAAAATTGTCGGAGGGGTGATACAGCCATTCGTCACGAATTTCAGCATCCGGAAAGACGGACTCCATGTGGTATTTCAACGTCTGCAATCGTTCCACGTTTGAACGGTTGCGTTTGGGAAGATTCCCCTCCTTTCCCGGCCACTGATCGATCGTTGAACATTCGACGTCGATAATCTCGGCAATATCCTCAACGGACAGTCCCAGCTCCTCGCGGGCCCATTGAATGACGTCCCGTGTCGACTTTTTATCATCAGGTTCTCTATTCATTCCGAACCCCCTGAATAATATTGAACGATTTCCATGCACTCCCGCTCCGTATTATCGGATCATGGGACGTGAAATGAAACAAGCCCCAAACTCTATTCGCTTCACTCCCCTGGATCACGGCCGGGAGTTGGCCGACAACAACCGGCCGGCCCCGCTCATCATCCACGATCGGAATGGACAAATCAGGGATGAGCGAACCTACGGCCAGGATCCGGAGGATCCCCCGGGATAAACCGGGGGGCTAAAATGAAATCCTAAAATTTAGAGGGGGTTTTGGGAAAAACAGGTCAAATTTTGGGGGATAACTTACTCAAACGGGTGCGCCATCGGAGCTGACTCTGCTTCTTCTTTCATCTCTTCGGGGTTACGTCCGGCTTGATCCGCAAGGAATTCTCGGACCTGGTCTCGCATGGAGCGCAGGTTTTCTCGCGCTTGATTGATTTCATGGTTTGTAAGGCGATGTTTCTCGGACGAAGAACTCATTGTGTTATAAATCAACCTTCTCGGACATAAGACGGGCGGTCTCCTGGGCTTGTTCCATCAACTCCTCGGGGCTTTGATCCGTGTGCCGCGCCTGCTTTTCGCAGTCCCGACGCACCGTTTCCCGACTGGTCACCAATGCTTTTCGATCCGGATCCGTAACTTCATGTATTGTTCGCCGCATCATCAGGCCACCGCCTTGATTTTGATGTCGATGTCAATCTCGTCATACGGAATGAACGGCTGCTTGGCCTGGCCGTCCTGTTTGAAATAGACAATCCCATACTGTTCCAGCACGTCCAGGTCGTCGTGCACCTCGCCTTTACCGCGATCCAGGCGCCGGGCCAGGTCCCGTATGCTGTCCGGACGATCGTTTTTCATCAGCCATTCAATCATCTCGAGGCGCTTTGGCGTCAAAAGCTTCCGGAACATACCCGGGGATTCAAAGTTCAATACGTGATGGTCTACATCCTCCCCCTGTTCCAGGGCCCGGATGGATTCGGAGAGGTCCTGGTACGACTGATCAAACGGTTGAGATCGAATCGTCAATGTACCGCCGGCGCGTTCGATTTCTTCCTGAAAGTCAGGTTCCATCGTCCTTGACCCTCCTTACGAATTCGTCGAGCAGCGTCGAAATACTTCCCGGGAACGAAAGCGGTTTCACTTCGTCCCCGATGTGTTGATGGTGCCGGTCCGGGTGCCCGTCGTACTGATGCGAATTGTCATATCGAAGCAGCGTTTCTCCCGTGTCCGGATCCCAGTGTTGAAAACTGTACTTGTAGCCCGACGGATACTGATCGGGATCATCCATTTCATAGACCACAATCTCAATCATCGTGTCGTCCGCGAGGACGTCGCGTTGTTCCCGAATCTTCCGAGCGTCAGTCATGCCGACCGTTCGCCTTATACCCTACCACATCGAACGCCCCATGTCCAATTTTGGTGACAATAATAGCAAGGCTTGTATCAAAAGGATCATTTGTGCGCACAAATTCCATCCTATTCTTGAAACGCATGGTAGCAATTCGATAACATACGGGTGGTTTCGTATTGATCGAAATCGGCGAGCCCTCTTCCCTTTCTCACCCTTTCCCGAAAAGCCAGCGCAAAGCCTTTTTCGATACAGGAGGGACATATTTTAAAAGGAAGGAATCGTCTTATCTACAACCGGACGTAATATTCAACGATGGTTTCTTTTGGCCCGGTCCGATGAAATTGGACCTTATCCTCGGATTCCTCGATCCAGGAAATCATCCAGGAATCCTTATCGACTTCTACGTCTTCCTTCACCGGCGCTAGATAAATCAAGGTATTACCCACTTCAATGCTCATTGGGATACGGCCTGTAAGCCGCTCTTCCGCCTGGATAATACGCATGATTTTCTTTAGCGCATCCATTTCACGGCCATTCGCTTTACATCGCTGCACGTCCTCCTTGAATGTTGGTGCTAATACAGAATCCTTCATCAAAAATCACTCAAAATTAAATCCCTAAATCATCGAACATCTCCTCAGGATTATCGTACTCCGTCCCTTCACCTTCCTGGAGTTCCTTAAGAGACCGCTGGCTTCGTTCGGTTAACTCCAGCTTAACGTCAAAAGGAATTCCATTCTGCAGAATAACCTGGCGAAGAAACATGTTTATGGCCCCGGATGTCGTTAAACCCAATTTCTCAAAAATATCCGAAGCTTTCTCCTTCACCGAGGCATCCACCCGGGCACTTACCTGGGATTGCTCTTCAGCCTCTCCTACTTGCGATGGCATCTGGATTCACTCCCTTGGTTGAGCAAAAATTCATTAGTCGTAGATCAACAATACCTCCCATTAAAAAGATTATTTCAAGTCTGTAAAATTTATAAAGCATTTGTAATACAATTACAAGCATTAATAGTACAATTGAGAACGCAAAATTATTTCAGTAAGGTTCCAGGAAGGGAAGTTAGGCAGTTTTGGCCTGTATGGTGGGGATTTCGGATACGCCGGACGCTTCCATGTCCCCGTGGAAGTAATCGGCGACCAGCTTGGACGAACGAGACGGAATGCTTACGTCACCACACACCGCACACTCAAGCAGTTCGACGTCCTCCACCAGGACCTTCTTCCCGTCGTCGTCCGTGAAAAGATGATCCCGGCGCACAAACTCCAGCGTTTCCCCGCAACCGCGGCCGCATTCCATGCCTGAATGTTCTGCAGAAGGGGAGTTCATAACAACAGCTATAAATCAACCTTCTCGGACATAAGGCGGGCAGTCTCTTCAGCTTGTTCCATCAACTCCTCGGGGCTTTGATCCGTGTGCCGTGCCTGCTTTTCACAGTCCCGACACACGGATTCCCGGATGTTGTCTCTGATTTTATCCCAGTCAAGGACGTAAAAATCAGGCGGGCTTTTCAAGCTGAAGGTCAACGTCCAATTCTTCGCGAATATACGTTCTCGCCATCTCACGGTGTTCACTGGACAACCGAAAGAAGTCCTCGTAATCAAACCGGCCGTTTTTAAAGTCCGTTACCAGGTGACTGACTTCCGAGGCAGAAATTCGTCGCTTGCTTCTTCGTAGTTTTCCCATTGCTTGGGGTTGTTTTTAAGCTCATCGTGTATCTCTTCGGATTCCTCGCGTAATTCATCGATCAATCGTTCACTCATGGGGGAACCTCTTTTTCATCGTGTTTCAGAAGATTAAAGCTGTCGAAGAACCTGCCGGGCTCGTCGTTTCACTGTATCGTAAAAATTCTCTCGAGGTCCAATAGCAAACACCGAGCAA
>JBDGPJ010000119.1:0-12152 GCA_042219695.1 bacterium | reverse complement strand
GATAACGAGGACAACGCCCGGGAATTTTGTCAGGTTATCCTCGAATCCTTACCCGATAACCCAAACAGTAAGGATCAACTTCAAAGAATTAAGGAAACTGAGCTAATGAGTGCTCGGTTACGAAATAAAGCCTTTGAAGAGCCATGGGAGTTCGTGAAAAAGTACACCGGGGAATTGGATGTTCTAACCGAATCCTCCAAACCGGAAAAGGAGGACACAAAGGAAGAGGAAGACGAGTCGCTATTTGAATCGCTTGGTGATACGGTCAAAAGCTGGATGGTTTCGGAGAAAGAGCAAGGTCAGGACAACGTCGATTGGGAAATTACACAACCACAGTATAAAACGGAACTCCAGGAAAGCGATGAACACGGGGAAAGTTTACTTGTCCTTGTAAATAGTAACGAGGAAGATACCAAAGCATTAGCCAACAAGCTCGATTCTTCCACCAGTAACGTTTTCCCCTCAAAATACGATGAACGATATCAGAACGGTTTTTTTATGACAAACCCAGGCAATGAAAGCGTAGCGCAACTAAAAAATCTGTTGGAAAAACAGATAAACTAATTTTTCCGATTGTTATACTGATTTTCCCTTGTTTTGTCCCGACCCATTCATTTGAACTTCTACTAACGTTAAGACGTGCTTTTTCCATGTAAAAGTGGATTTAATTCCCCCGGCGCTTTCTCACTATTCAGACCTTAATCACCCTGAAAAAAAGCCTTGAATTCATTCAACCCCCCCGGCATAGGACTTGTTTGTAATAAGAAATTGTTTCCGTTTACAAAGGAAAACAAGAAAACCGAAATCACTCATACCTAAGGCGGCACTCGATTAGAAAGAACCTGTTCCATCTGCTTCAGGGCTTGTTTTTCGCCAGTTTGGACGTAAAAACCGTGTTTATAGGGAGACGTATCGGATATGGCAAACACGGAACCCGTAGGGTATTCGACGTTTTCCTTCAATTGTTCAACGTCATCGTAAGAAGCATCGATTTTCACAATCAGACTCACTCCGCGATCGCCAATATTGAACTCGGCACGGTACCCGGGGCCTTCCACGGGATCCACCTCGGCCAATTTACGTTCGTGTTCGGGTCGTTCCTGTACCAATCCTCCCAGAATCCGTTCACCAAAACGCTTGATTTTTCCAAGAAGCGTGTCCGGCTTCAGACGAACCTGTAACTGTTCCGAACCATGTTCCCCGTCCTGTTTGATTTCCTTGATAACGTCCTCGGTGGACGGTGGCTTGTTTCCCCGTATTCGTTCCAGCAGTTTCCGGGCCGTAACAATATTCTCGAGGTTATCCATGTCTTTGTCGCCTTGAAGGGCCTGTTCATGCATGGATTCGGCCTGGGTTTCCGCCTCTGCTTCCCTTCCTAATTGATACAGACAACGGGCCCTGTTTATACCCAGCCGGACTTCATTGGAATATAGGTCACGCCGCTCATTATTCTTCAGTAAATCAAAATCGATATCGTAAACGTCCGCTGCGTTTTGAAGGGCTTCCTCGGCCTGCTCGTCGTTAGATTGAATGGAATGAACCATGGCCTGGTTTATCCAGCCGGAATACATCCCATTTAAGTAATTCAGTTCGCGAGACTGTTCAACGGCATTTTGTCCCTGTTCGAGTGCTTCCTGATAGCGCTCCTTTTTTTCAGCCAATCGGGCGCGTGTAAGCATGACCTTAATACTACCAATATCGTCCCCGGCCTTCTTCGTGTGCTCAAACGCTCGGGAAACGGAGTCCATGGCTTGCATGTGATCTCCCTTTTCCATCTGTAGGCGGGCCATACTAATCAGAGTTCTACCCATGCTTTTGTTGTCATCGGCCTGCGACTGCAATTCAAGTACTTTTTTCCTTGTTTTCAGGGCATCGTCGATGTAGCCGAGCTTTTGAGATATCTCGGCCAGTCGACCGTAATGTCGGGCCTGCCCGCGTTTATCATCAATCTGTTCACTGGCCTCGGCCGCCTTACGAAAGTATTCACGAGCGTCCTCAATCCGGCCCTGTTTCTGAGCGATTTTTCCGAGTGAATTGAGCTGAATAGATTCACTCAGTGTGTGGTTTCGACGCCGCGATAATTTCAAGGCTTTTTTGGCATACTCCTCTGCCTCATCGTATCGACCCTGTTTACGGGTGACCTTCCCAAGAAACCCCAGCTGGATGGCCTGCCCGCGTTCGTCGTTACGCTCTTTATCCATTTCCAGAGCATCGCGGAAATAATCGAACGCTTCGTCGAGGTTCCCCTTTTCCTCCTGAATTCGCCCCATGGCACCAAGAAGTATGGCACGGTCTTTTTCGTTGGGATGATTTTCTTCCATCTCCAGTGCCGTCTCTATATGGTCCTCGGCTTCGTCCAGGTTTCCTTTCTTTTTGGCAATACGGCCAAGGGCATGGTACTGAATGATAATTCCACGCTTGTTCTGAACCTCCCGGTTCATCTCCATGGCACGTTGAACGTAATCAAGGGCAACCTCCAGACGTCCTTTTTTCTCGGCCAAACGGCCGAGTGTACCAAGATGAAAAGCCTCGCCGCGGTCGTCGTTCAACTGACGGATAATCTCTAATGCCTGGCGATTGTATTCTATGGCCTGGTCGATGTCTCCCTTTTGCTCGGCAATACCTCCCAGGGTCCCGAGTCGAACGACCTGACCGTGTTTATTGTCCAGTTCACGATCGATTTCCAGCGCTTTTTCGGTGAGCTCCTGGGCCTCTTCCCACTCATTGTTGCGCTTCTCAATTCGAGCTTTCCCCCAATACGCCACCGATTCAAAATAGGGAGTCTCAAATTGCTCCGACAGTTCCATAACTCGATCGTAATGATCCCGTGATTCCTGTTCGAGGGACCGTTCCAGGGTGACCTTTCCCAATGTGGCATGCTGGCGCGCCTGGCGGCGGGCTTCACCGATTGATCGATAAATTCTCAGGGCCTCTTCGTGATGTTCGATCGCTTTTTCGAGTTTGCGATTACGACGTGCCAGTCGCCCTTTGAGCACCGTAAATCGGGCTAACCATTCATTACCCAGCTCCTCCGACCACTCTAATTCGTCTATTTCACGTACGATTCTTCGAGCATCGTCGTAGGAGTAACTGGCCATAGCCTGTTCGGCACCATTGATACGAAGCCGGATCAGTTCCTCGTATCGTTCGGCCCCTTCAAGGTGGCCGGCAATCCGTTCGCGACTATCGGAATCGGCAGGTGTCCCCCCCTTCAACAGCGCGTCCGCTGCGTCACTATGGAACTGTTTGCGATCCTTCTCCAGTAACAGGCCATAGGAAACTTCCTGAATGGTGGTGTGCTGGAATATAATTTCACCCTCGCGTGAACGAAGGAAGCCTCGTTCAAGTAACAGGGCAATCGCGTCATCAATTTCCCCGGGGGGAGCGTCAATAATTTCGTCGAGGATCCATCGTTCAAATTGAATCCCCAGCACGGATGAAACCAGAAGTACTTCCCGGACATTTTCGGGTAACTCATCAATACGTCCGACAATCAAGTCCGTAAGAGTGGACGGCACACTTACATCGAGTGCCTTGTCGGTTATTTCCCATTCCCCGCTATCCTTGTGAATCGAACCGCGGTCGATCAGCGACCACAACATTTGTTCAAGGTGTAATGGTACTCCGCCACTTCGATCCTGAACGTTGTCCACAAATTGATCGGGTATCTGAGCCCCGGGCAGATTTTTTGACAAAAACTGCCTGATTTCATGCAGGGACAACGGCTGTAACTCCACGATTTCCAAATGGTTGAATTTTCCCGAGAGATGATCAAACACCACTCCCGGGAGGTCGCTTGAAGTTTGAATGTCTTCTTCGATCGACCGATCTTTTGTACGGCTCTCGTCATCAGCCCCGGCGGGAATTTCCTCCTCCGGATCTTGCTCTCCATAAATCCCCACAGGTCTCGAGTCGATTAAAATTAAAATAGAACGCTCGTGGTTGATCTGCCTTGTTATGAGTTCTCGAATCAACGTAAGTGAGGCTTCGTCCGACCACTGGGCATCATCGAGTTCCAAAACAACCCCCGACTGACCGAGTGAGTCCAGCAGAAAATCTGCAAGACGGCTCGTGAACTCACCGGATATCACCTGACGTCGTTCTTCCAATTCCTGACCGAACTCCGCATCCCCGGTTTCAAACGCTTCCTCCGCCGGAAGTTCACCGGTATCTTCATCGATGAGTTGTTCCGCCGTTTCCTCCTGAGCCAGCCCGTAAACCAGGCTGATTTCTTCACTCATGTGCGCCCACTCATCCGGCAACATTTGTTCTAATTCCGATTCGTTACGTGGACGATGGGACGGATCCTCTATGTCGAGTACGTAATCAATGAACGGTAAAACGGTATTGAATGGAAGTCCTTCGCTGTACGGATTTCCCTGGGTGAAAAGGACCGGTACATCATCATGAAGCTTGTTTTTCAAGAAATGGGTAAGCAATCTCGTTTTACCGAGGCCCGCTTCTCCAAGAACCAAGCCGGTGGGGTTTTTTTTACCTTCCGGATCGTACACTTTATTATCCGAGGTCAATAATCCCTCCAGCTGTTCGAGTTCACGATCCCTGGAAATAAAGAACATGCGTCGTCCTCGACCTCCACTCTCTTCACGGTCCTCTTCGAGATCGGTGGGGTCTTCAACGATATTGCGAGTACCCGTAATTTCATAAGCCGTAACGGGGTCTTCCATACCTTTTAGATCAATGTCGGAAACGGTTTCGCGCTTGAACGGTCCCTTGAGTCGTCGTTCCGTTTCGGAACCAATCAAAACGGTATTTAAATCGGCTTTCGAGGTAAGGCGGGCGGCAAGGTTCACTCCCTGTCCCATAACCGAGAAATCTTCTTCTCCCTTTGCTCCCACTTTCCCGGCAACTACACGACCCGTGTTGATTCCCACCTTCACATCCAACTCAAAATCCCTGTCTTCCCCGAATGAATCAACGGTATCCACGATTTCAAGTCCGGCCTGTACGGCACGCTTGGGATCGTCCGGATGGGTTTCCCGGGCACCGAATAGGGCCATGACCTTCTCTCCCATGTATTTATCTATTTCTCCACCAAACTGTTTTACGGCCGGGACGATTTGATCAAACAAGTCATTGGAAATTTCACGACCTTTTTCGGCTCCCATCGTCTCATTGATTTTGGCCAATCCCTGCACTTCGGAAAATACAACAGTTACGTTACGTCGGGTAGCATCAATGAGGTGTTTGGTGGATAGCTCCTGGTCGTCTTGTGGTTCCTGTTTTGCTTTAAGGACCTCCTCCTCATCGGGAGCATCGGGCTTGGGAGATGAAGGTTCGTTGTCACTGTAAGTTTTCGTGTTGGAAAGTTCTTCCGGACTCGGTGGGTCCGGCTTGGATGGTTTGTTATTACTTTTCCCGGGGGGAGCCGGTTGGGAGGATGTAAGTTCATCAAACGCTTCGATCGACTTCCATTCGTCACCGGTCTCCAACCGGTACTGGAATTCCTCGTAATTTTCGAGTTGCCAGATTTCCTCGGGAGTAAGGGGGCCTTCCTTTTCGTCTCCCCGCAGAACCCAGAATTGTTTCGACATATCAACCCCACCTCGAAAAATATGTGAAGTGGAACATCGATATTTCATTATTGTAAGTTTATTTTTTTATAAAGTATACTCTGCCGTACCTGACCGATTCAATCGTAGATCAAGGGTAAAATAACTCCATTGATCTACCACCAATCTCTGCATAATAATTACCGGAAACAGATCGTTGAATCCGGTATCGGGCAATTCTTACTGGGATAAATTTCCGAATCAACATTGCTTTTATTCACCGGATAAAGTTAACGGCCTCTAAGATCAAACCATAAAAGACTTTGACAGATATCTTCAAATTGTTAAAAAATAGGTAGAATAAATTTCAACCTCTAATAGTCAGCCTATCTCAAACTATAAAAATGAAGTTGCGAAGTAGCTTCGACCCAGCTCCTAAATTTTGAAATAATGGGGTCCGTTCCCCGAGCGAGAATTAACCTGATTAAACATTCAATGTACCTCAATCCGGAGGTTAAACGTCATGTTTGATTGGATCTTCACTCCCGAAGGTTGGACGGCTTTAATTACGTTATCAGCCTTAGAAATTGTCCTCGGTATCGACAACGTTCTTTTCATCAACATCCTCTCCGACAATCTCCCCAAGGAAAAACGTCCCAAAGCACGTCGCCTGGGATTGCTTTCGGCGCTCGTTATGAGACTGCTGGTACTAACCCTGATCGCCTGGATTATGACCTTGAAGCAGGAATTATTTACACTGTTCTCCCATGGCTTCTCCGGAAAAGACCTGATTTTAATCGGTGGTGGATTATTTTTAATTGGTAAAAGCACGGTAGAAATCCAGGAAAACCTGGAGGGAGAAGAAGAATCGAAGGAAGAAAACGTAAAAGGCACCTTTATCAGTATCCTGATTCAAATCATGCTATTGGACGCTGTGTTCTCGATTGACTCGATCATTACGGCCGTAGGACTGGTCGACACAATTTCCATTATTGTCATATCCATGTTTATCTCCATGGGAGTTATGGTATCTCTGGTGGATGAGATCGGTCGATTTATGAAAAAACACCCCTCCTTTAAAATGCTGGGACTATCTTTTCTTCTCATGGTAGGAATGATCCTGATGTCGGACGGGTTTGGCTACCACATTCCCCGCGGATACGTCTACTTTGCCATGGCTTACTCGGTCTTCGTGGAAATTCTCAACATGAACGTCCGTAAACACAAGGAGAAGCCGGCAAAGCTTCGTAAATCCCCGGATGGCGTGAAGGAGTCGAAGCCCTAACAACCTTGCGTTAAATCAGTAACCGAGGTCACGTAGTTCCTCTTCGTCCATGCCCAGGAAGTGACCAACTTCATGGAGGACCGTACTCTGAACCTGATTCTTGAGAGGCTCAATTTCCTGAAAATGACGCAGAAACACGTCCTCGTATAACTCTATTCTGGTCGGTTCCTCGATTGTCCCGCTTGACCATTCGTCCCCGTACTGCCGGCCCGTAAACAGACCAAACAGGTCATCACCGAACTGCCGTCTAATATCCACGGAGGGTCTATCCTGGATGATAACTTCCACACCATGCTTGCGCATGCGCCGGTGAACTTCCTCCGGAAGTGAATCCAGGGCGTCTCTCACCCATTGTTCAAATGGGGCTTCATCTCCTTGTTCCATTATAATCCTCCGGTGTTACTCATCTTCTCTTTTACGGGCTAACCAGTACCAACAAGGCACAAACAAGAGTTCCAATCATCTACCCGATTCGATTTATTCGAAGTAACGTCTACATAATTCCTAATTACATGAATTGATTTTTGATCCAGTTCAGGGTTCACTCAGGTTAATCGATCGATTATTTTTTTGTGTTCTGGGAACTTTTTTTTCAACTCATCCTCATCGGCCAATTCAAAATCGTCAAAATGAAAGGATGGTGTAACGGTACATCCTACGAGGCTAAAACCGGTGTCCACCGTAGCTCCGAACCAGTTTCCGGATGGTATTAACACCTGGGGAGTTTGATTCTGTTTGAATTTCTGACCGAGAGTCCGTCTTTGGTATCTCTCTTTTTCGCAAAATTGGTGGATAGTGAGGGATTCCCCGCCATAAAAATGCCACATTTCATCGGAACCCAGGCGATGTAACCGTGATTTTTCACCCGAGTGAAGCAAATAAATAATCGCCGATGAACATGCACGGCCCGATTGTAATTTAGTGTCCGATGTATAGGTACGTTTGTAATAGCCGCCTTCTGGATGAGGCTCTAATTCAAGCTTCTCAACCCAATGCTCGTAGTTCTCCACGAAGTCAGCTTCCTCTCCTACAAAAAATCCGGTAGTACACGTTTACGGGAAGATTATTTTGGTTACCGATCAATGGAAATCAATTCATCGTGTTGCTTGATTTCAATTTCAAACTCGTTCTCTAACAGCGCGATCGGGTGTGTAGCACACCAATCCGGAATCGTTTTAAGCAAATTTTCTTGATCTATTCCTTCTTCAAGTCGATTACGTACGAGATCCTCGATTAATTCACGGACTAATTCCCGACCGTCCTCCCTATTGGAGTACTCGGGGAGGTATTGTTCCTCCGCGTTAGAATAAGCACTATGATATTCACTCATCGAATTGACTTCCTCCGTACGTTCTTTGACCCAGGAACTCCGTCTGACTTGATTTTTATTAGTAGTGATTCAAAAGGGCCCATCAATTTGAACTTTTTTTCGTGCAGACTTCCCAACCCTTGAACGTGGTAAACCAAAAACTTTCACGATTTTTTCCTCGTATTGTTCAAACGCAGCTTTTATGGAAAACAGTTTACTGAACTCAAAAATGGTTAATAACTTGTTATTGAACCAACTGAAAGCTCAATAGAAATCATAACTTGTTCGAAGAATCTTTTATAACCCACACATTAATGTGTGGCTATCATGATACCAAAAAAACCACAAAAATCCCCTTCGAGTCCGAATTGAGAAATTGCCTCAGACTTTCCGCCAATTGAAGATGAAATGGAAGCTATTTACAACTTATGAGTTCATCGACTAACACGTATCCAATCATGGTTCAATTATTAACATGTTTACACCCTAAACACAAAACTGAAAATACATTTAGTTAAAATTATATTTGAATTCGTACGCGGAAGGTTAATTCTCCTGAATCAAGAGGTTTGGTTGTATTTTCTTAAGGCCGGGCATGACCTTTCCGGGACCGGCACCGATGTAGGTCGGATCCGCCAGAAGATAAGTGGAGCCCTTTGCCTTAACGTATCTCCCCCGAGGTTTACCTTTGTACTCGAGGGCGGCTGACAGATGGCCCGGCCATTTTACTCCCACTGCATTACGATCCATTACATTTTGTACAAGCCACCCGAAAAAGATTGCCCTGTCTTCACAGTCCGTATAAGGATAATACGCGGTTTGTGGTGGTACCATCCAGACTTCATCACCGTTGAACTGCTTATCGTCGGTCTTGTACTCAAAGCCTTCCTGAACCAGTCGGAGAAGAAAATTCACGGATTCCCATTCCGACATCCCATCCATTTCCTTTTCAACGTTCTCCAAAAATCCTTTTTTAATCCCCGGCGGTCTATATTCGTCAAAATAATAACCAAGTGACTTTCGTGGAGCTTTCCGCATATATTTCACGATATTCTTATTGTACGTGATTCGAATGCTGTAGTTATTTCCATCAAATTTAAAATTGATCCTGGTTTTTTCCCGATCAAAAGGTAGATTAGGTATGTTAGAGACGTTGGGATGAACCGGCTTATTGGCTCCTTCGTAGTTGTTACGATAGCTCCATACAGTCTCTTCGGTGGGATGGAACTGGTAATACTTCTTAGTATCATCGGAAGTTTCTTCCCATCAAACTGACACGGGTAAAGCAGGACAAGAGGATGTAACAGTTTACACACCCCAAATTAAGTATAGCTATAAAGTTGATGGGCATGAATATTCAGGGGATAGACTCTGTCGGGGGATAAAACATGGCCCCTTGAGAAAGTGAATCAGTACTCTGAGGAAAGTGCTGTGAAAGTACATTACAATCCGGAGATACCTGAAAAATCAGTCCTGGAACCCGGTTTAGGAATTGGAAATCTATTGACCCCCATTATGGGATTCGGGACGTTGATAACCGGTATCATTCTCTTGTTAGTGGTGATTTAGAATCCCTGAGAATCCGAAAAGTGTATATCAAATTTTTCATTAAAAAGTAATTCATCCAAGAATGAAGAATTCTAACTCCATAATGTAAGCAGTTGAGTTGTTTCACGAAAAATTTCTTCATTTTTTCTACAATCCTCATATTTCAAGCTCCGTACCAAACTCTTCATACTTCAATCAACTCAGTCCCAATTCACCGATATTTTTTCCACAAACATTCCGGAATCGTAAAAAATCCGAAGAAATCACTCACCGCTTTTTGTTTCTTTTCCGAACTTATTCGTTGTAAATGTAATTAAAATCGTTGTCTTCATTTGTGTTGGCTACGTTCACCGTTACTCCGCTTGAATCCACGCGAGGCCCGGTTTAGACTTTCATTTTAAGTTGATTGATAATTTTGTGATTTGGGTGACTTCCGATTTCTGACTCAAACTACACGCTGGGCCTGATCTGTGGAACAAACCTACTGGAGTCCGACTGGTTCGAGGAGTTTGAACGAACAACCGTCCACACGGATTACGGTACCGTGCCCACTTACGAAGGAACTCAGTGCATTGCAATTCAGCGCCACGAAGCTCCCGACGGATCCTATTCTCCCCCTCATACCATCAATCACAAGGGACATATCAAAACACTGGCCCGCTACGACGTCGATCACGTTTTCGCTGTGCAGTCCGTGGGATCAGTCGATCCCGATATCGAACCGGGGAGTTTCATCGTCCCCGACGACTTCTTCCATCCCTGGGAACTAATTACGTTCTACGATGATGATCGAGGACACGGAGTAGCCGAGTTTGATCCGTACCTTCGGGTTCAGGTCCTGGATAGTCTGGAAAACACTACGTTTAATCCGGTGGATTCGGGTGTCTATGCTCAAACACTGGGTCCACGGTTCGAGACACCGGCCGAAGCCGAGATGCTTTCGGACTACGCGGACGTGGTGGGGATGACCGCCGCGTCCGAGGTATCCCTTGCCTGTGAAATGGACCTGTCCTATGCGACACTCTGCAGTGTCGATAACTACGTAAACGGTATCGATGGGACATCTATTACCATGGAACAATTCAAGAAAAACGTGGAAAAAAACCAGCCGAGGGTAATCAACGGCGTTGAAGCCGTACTGGACTCCTTACTCGGAGGTTCATAGCGATGACGATTATTATAAATGACGTGACCGTAGGGAATTCAAAACAGGATATCCTAATTCGTGACTCCGTTATATCCGAAATTGGGGAAGCTCGTGAGGTGGATTTTGAAGGCCAGGCCACCCGGATCGACGGTGATGGATTTTTAGCCGTTCCCGGGCTGTTCAACGGTCATACCCACGCCGCGATGACTTTACTCAGGGGATACGGCGAGGACATGCCTCTGCAACAATGGCTGGAGGAAAAAATTTGGCCCACGGAGGAAAAACTCACCGAAGAGGACGTGTACTGGGGAACTCGTCTCGCCTGCCTGGAAATGATTCGGTCGGGAACCGTGTTCTTTAACGACATGTACTGGGAGTTCGACGGGATCGTCGACGCCGTGGCTGATTCCGGGATACGTGCCATGGTATCCGGGGTATTTATCGATCAATTCGACGAGGAAATGGCTGAGCAACAACGCCGGGCCAACAAAACATTGTACGAACGAGTCGCCGAACTGCCCGATCGTGTCCAGTTTGCCCTTGGTCCCCACTCCATTTACACCGTGTCCCGTGATAGCCTGGAATGGATCGCGGAATTCTCTCGCGAACATGACTTACCCGTCCATATTCACCTGTCGGAAACAAAAAAAGAAGTCGAGGACTGCAAGCAACAACACGGTGTATCCCCCGTGAAATACCTCGATGAAATCGGACTACTTCACGAGAACTTAATCGCGGCCCACTGTGTATGGCTTGACGACGAGGATATCCAGCTACTGGCCCGTCACGACGTATCGGTCATCTACAATCCACTGTCCAACCTGAAACTAACGGCGGGCGACGATTTCCGGTACGATGATTTAACCGATGCCGGAGTATCAATCGGGCTGGGGACCGACGGGGCCGCTTCCAACAACAACCTGAACCTCTGGGAGGAAGTGAAAATGGCCTCACTCATCCAGAAAAACCGACAGCAGGATGCCACGGTCACCCCCGCCCGGGAAACTCTCAACCTGGCAACCGAGCAACCAGCCAGTATTTTCAATCTGGACAGCGGTACCATAGAGGAAGGAAACTTGGCCGACCTGGTTCTTATTGATACCAACCACCCGACGATGTGCCCTGGAATCAATCGTGACTCACACCTGGCTTACGCTGTTTCGCCGGATGCTATAGAGTACGTTATTTGTGACGGGGATGTCCTTATGGAACAACAACAGATATCCGAGGAACGTAACATTATCTACAACGCTACTTCATGCGCAAAACGATTGTGCGAATCGTCTTGAATTACTTAATACGGCTCTATTGAAATCCTTCGATAATTCCGTTGTATACTTAAATTGAATCCGT
>JBDGPJ010000118.1:0-6720 GCA_042219695.1 bacterium | reverse complement strand
TTAACTTTTCCAATACTTTAAAACTTTTAAAATTTTAAAATTTTAAAAGTTTCTTCGTTGGAATTTTAATCGGCGGTAAATTTCATCGATCATTGTTAGCTAACGTTGGTGTACAGTATAAAAATTTGATACCGTGATTTTAATTACGATTATCGTAACACTTCTCTTTGGGAGACGATTCCATAGTGGGACTGTTTGACTCGCGCTGGAAAGAATGGTTTCGCGAACAAATTTCCAGTTGGGAAGAAGAAGAAATTATTTCCTCCGATCAGGCTGATACCCTTCGTTCGCGCTACGGCGATGACATTGGTCCAGAATCCCTTATCGGTCAAAATCAACTCATCACCATTGTCGGCATCCTCGGAGCGCTATTAATTGGCACCGGCATTATATTATTTGTGGCCAGCAACTGGCAGAACATCGGTCCTTCCCTTAAAGTATCCTTAATTATTTTAACCATGATGATCTTCTACGGACTGGGTTATTCACTACGGTTCGAATCCACAAACTACCCCAAAACCGGAAGTACGTTTCTATTCCTGGGACACCTCACCTTTGGCTCGGCGATTTGGCTGATCTCACAGATCTTTCACCTTTCGTCCCATTATCCTAACGGTTTTCTGTACTGGCTTATTGGAGTACTTGCCATGTCCGCGGGTCTTCAACTGTGGTCGGGACTGATTTTATCTTCGATACTACTCTGTAGCTGGATCGGCATGGAAATCACGTCTCTTGTCGAGTTCACGGAACCGGAAATGATTACCGGGATCGATATTGTCCTTAGTGTACCGGTCCTTTTGTTCCCCCTGTTATTTGGATGGTTAACCTGGAATATATACCAATCAAAAACCCGGACCGGATTATTTATCACCCTCTTTTCGTCCGGGGGATGGATCTGCTACGTTCTGTTTCGGGGCACACCCCAGGATATTGAACAGTACGTCCCCGTCGCTTCGATTTACATCCTGTTTGCTACGTTACTTTACTGGCTCGGTGATCTTCAGGCTTCCTGGTCCGAATCAGGTTCGCTTTTTCGATGGGTGTCTCTGTTATACTGGTTCCCCGTCATATACGGCCTGTCCTTTGAAGACGGTGCCGAAGGTTTCCTGGATCACACGCTTGTGTTTTATCCCGTTCACGTAGCTATATATATAGCGCTTCTTATCGGTATCTCAATCGTTGGATTTCTACTATTCCGGCAGTTCGACCGCCGGGAACAATATAACTTCTTCATTGAAACGTCGGCTGTCGTGTTGCTTTTCTCCATTGTCCTACTGGGTGCGTTCGGAGTGACCTCGGTAATTTACCCGTACGTAATAGCGACGAACATCATCGGGTTTTCACTTTGCCTCGGTTACATTGCCAAGGGGTACGTTAAACAGGAAACGTCCGTGGTAATCGCGGGATTGTTATCATTCAGCGTTATGCTTCTCACCCGGTACTTCGACATGGCCTGGGATCTACTGCCGAGGTCTTTTTTCTTCATCGCGGGAGGAACCGTACTACTTGTCGTGTGTTTTCTGTTTGAATTTTTTCGCAGACGACTGGTCCATCGAATGGAGGAACAGTCCTCATGATTTCCCGGCGAATTCGTTTTCTAATTGTACTTGGTTGCATGACGTTATTTTTACTGGGAATGGCCGGGTATCATTCTTACGTTAGAATGACCGGACGAACGGTCGTCCTCAAAACGGAACCCGTGGACCCACGAAGTTTGTTCCGCGGTGACTATATCCGACTGTCCTACACCATTAACGAGGTTCCCTGTGATTCCGATGAATTGGATAAGACTGCTGAAACGTCCAGCAAAGTTTTTGTAACACTCAAGCAAAAAAATAAATACTGGACGGCACAACATTTAAGCTCCCAATATCCGACCAATGTACAAAAGCAACGGGTCGTCATCAGTGGAAAGCTTGAGCATGACATTAGGGAAGGAACGTGCCAGGTGAATTATCCTTCGATTCAGACGTATTTCGTTCCCGAAGATCGGGGGAAGCGGCTTGAAGAACTGCGCGGACAAGGTTTGAAAGTGGAAGTATCGATCGGCGGAAGCGGTTATCCGGTTATCAACCGGCTTATTATGCCAAACAATCAGCCACAATAGAATAGTAAATCAATTACAATTTGGTTGAGCCATTCGATAGTAAGACCTCTTACCCGGATCAACTACATTTCCCTGACAATAACTTGTTTTCAAAAAAGAAACGGGTTTAGTAGTCGATATTTACCTATTCGAAGTCTTCGCCCAGCTATGCCTAAATGAAAACTCCAATATAAAACTACAGATGTTCGATTAAAAATTCATTCAATTTAATAATCATCCGCCGGGGGGCTAAACCACGGTAAGTTAGGACCCCAGCATAGAAGCCCCGGTGGATAAGACCGTTCAAAGGGCTGAAGGGGGCTGAAATCTGTTAAACGTTAACTGAAATATCCGATTCCTTCTTCAAGCGAGAGACGAGCTTCTGTACCTTTCGCCGTTTTTTCCGACTGCGAAGACGCTTCTTAAGCCGGGGTTTAATTCGTTCGAATTTGGTATTTTTGAAACGACGCTTGTTTCTTTTGTAATAATTACGCAGTTCCTCGTCGGTTACCGTGACTTCACCGGTTTTACTCTCGATGAATTTCTTCACTTTAATTTTGTCCCTTAACATAGACCGCATTTTTTCCGGTGACTTCCCTGCCTGACGAAGTTTTTTCTTCAACATTTTTTCGGATCCTACCCGGCGGACAAATTTATTCCACTCTTTATCAACTTCTTTTTTGTTGACCGTTACGTCGGACTGTTGGGCATGGCTCTTTAGGATCAAGCGGTTGATCATCTTTTTACGTAAACGCTGTTTAATTTTTGGACGAATTTTTTTCAACGACGGAGTCGACTTCCCGGGACGCTGCATCCGTTTCTTCATCCGATTCATCCGTCGCTTAACTTGTTTGTTAAATTTCGCCTTACTAATTGATTCTCCGTCAACCTTTATTGCTACCTCTGAATCCTTGTTTTTCTTCGCGTACACGGATGTACACAAAGAAATTCCCAATCCCACTACAAGACCAACTACCATCAACCCAACGATTGAACTACTGCGGAAACGTGTCGTATTCATGTCGAAATACTCCCCTGAAAGAATTAATGTTCGAAAAAATCCAAAATGGCATTAAAAAAACACAGGACCAAGCCGAAGGGAATGGATCAATTCAAAAACTCCGGCTCGGTCCTGTATTAAAAAATAATGCAGTTGGTTATGCCTGGGTATTCACGTTCTGGCCAATACCCGAAGCCTCGATCAGCGACAGGGCATTCTGGCCCTTCTGCTGTTGTTGTTGCTGGGCATCGGCAGCCGCTTTGACGGCAAGCTGCTGCTTAACGCCGCCCCCAGCCTCTTTGGACTGGGCGTTACTACCGGCCCCGGCAAGCTGACTGGAACCAACTGCTCCAGCACCATCCATAATAAACCCTCCGTGGTTAAAAGGATATGGTGATTGTACGTTTGAACTCCATTTCACATCATAACACCATTTGAATTATAAGACGTATGAGGTGAAAGTCCAATCAATGTTTTTGTTCATAAATTACATCAGTTGAAATGACCCCTTATTGAAAGTACAACATAGCTTGCGCAATCCCCTCTCACGAATAAACAATCAATCCCGCGAATACCAGAATTATCCTCCCGATTCCCGAACAAACTCTATCCGGTATCCGTGTCCATCAGCCGGTTCCACTCCTCGATATTGTCCTGCTGGGCCTCAAAAAGAGGACCCGGGTTGCCTTCAATATCGACTGACCAAATCTGGTCGTTCTCTTCGATTTCATCAACCACGTCCTGTCCTTCAACAATTTCACCAAAGACGGAATGTTTTTCGTCCAGGTGGGGAGTCGGTTTGTGGGTTATAAAAAACTGGCTCCCATTGGTGTTCGGCCCCGAATTGGCCATTGACAGTATCCCGGCCGAGTCATGCTTCAGTTCCGGGTGAAACTCATCATCAAATTCGTAGCCGGGGCCGCCTCGTCCGGAACCCTCCGGATCACCACCCTGTATCATGAAATCATCTACCACGCGATGGAAGGTTAACCCGTCGTAAAATCCTTTTCGGGCGAGGTTGAGAAAATTGGCACAGGTTCTCGGGGCCCGGGCCGCAAAAAGTTTAAGCTCAATATTACCTTTTTCCGTCTGTATGGTTACGGGAATCTCTTCTAAATCACTATTTTCGGTCATAATAAATTCCTTTCGCTGGGATAAGTTGGCGTGGTAGTTATTATCGGTTAAATGCGGAGATATGTAACGGTACCTCTAAGATTTACGGCTCGGGAACGTGTTTTACGCAATCACTTAGCTGGAATTCCCCAGTGTTTTATTTCGGGCAATCTGTTCTTCCCCGTTTTGTTTACGGTTCCCGGTCCGGAACTTATACAGCTCCAGCACAGGTTCTAATACGTTTAAAATCTGTTCCGTGAACTTATCCCTCTCTTCCGGTGAGAGTTCGGAAAGGGAAGAACGGTCCGGATGATCCCGGGCGGTTTCAACGGTTTGATCGTCCATGCGATACAGCCGCTTTAAGTTCTCCCAATTGATGTCGTTTAAATCAACTGTTTTCTTCTCACGCTCCAACTCATCCAGTAAACTTAGCTTGTTGAAAATCAACAGGGAAGCCTCGTACAAAAAGTCCTTGATTCCTTTCGTTCGAGCAAAACTCTCAGTAGTGCGTCTCAGGCGTTTACTGAGTAATTGAATGATTCGATCGCGAAACGACTGATTGGTCTCAAGCAAGGAGTCAAACCGGTCCCGGGTTAATTCCCAGCAGGTGACTTCCGTTCGGGCTCGTGCCGAAGTCGATCGACGGGCGTCATCCTCCACCAGAGCCATTTCACCGATAATATCACCGGGGCCCACGGTGGTAACGAGCCGAGTTCCCTGATCAGTATTTTTTAACAAATCGACTTTCCCCGATTTGATAATGAATAAATGATCGCCCGGGCCTTCCTCAGCAAACAAAAAATGATCCGGTTCATATTCCGCTTCGTACTTCTCCTTGTCTTCGGGTTCCATGGTGTACCACCTCTGGGTTTCCGTAAATGCCTGGTATACTGACTCCGTGAAAATCATCGATCTTTGCATAACCATACTACTCGGAAACCAACATTGCATTGTGTGATTTTTCACGCACTCTGGTAGTACCTGTGTTCCCCCGCCTCATACATTTCTTCAACTGAGTTAACACTTCGCTCAACGAATAAGTCCCCACGACAGTTTACTTGTACAGCAAACCATTCAATTCCACCCCACGTTTCTCAAATCACCAGAGCTACTTACCTCCAATAAGCGGTAGTAAAACCAAAATCTTAATTACACTTCTGATTCGCTGGAGAATGACTGTAAGAAAGTCAATAACTTAGTCGCCTCTCCCGTTATATTACACATCTTTATGGTTTTATCATCTATCGGTAATACACTTAGCGTACTACTTTTGAGAGTGATTCATGTTGGAGAGTAAAAGTTCCGGACTATACTAATGAATTGTCTTAACGACACAGGCTATTTTAACGTAGACTCATAAAAAACTATTATCCGAAAGGACTGTTACCTATGAATTCACCATCAGTTGCCGTAACCGGAATTGGAGTCGTTTCACCCCTGGGAGTGGGACTGGATTCAACCTGGGACAAACTCATACAGGGAGAATCCGGAATCGATTACCTCAATCACCTCGACGAAGAAAGCCTGGAACAACCCTTCGGGGGAAACGTCTGGGATTTTGATCCCGACGACCATTTTGACCGTCGTGAAAAACGCCGTCTGGATCCGTTTGCCCAGTTCGGACTCGTGGCCACACGTGAAGCTCTCAACGACGCGGGCTACTCGGAGGACGATTCTCCCTGGGACGGTGATGACGTCGGAGTTGCGGCCGGTTCCGGTATTGGAGGCATAGAAACCACCGAAGATCAGCACGAACGTTTGCTCGACCGGGGAGCAAACCGGGTTTCACCGATGACGATCCCCCGCTTGCTGGTCAACATGCTCTCCGGCCAAATCGCCAAGCGTCACGGTTTCCGTGGGCCTTCCAGCGCAATTGTCACGGCCTGCGCCACTTCCCTCGACTCGATTGGTCTGGGGATGCAGTGGATTCGTACCGGACGAGCCAAAACCGCTATCGTCGGAGGGGCTGAGTTTGGTTTGACACCACTATGCATCGCTGGTTTTGAAGCGCTCAGTGCCCTTTCCGAACGCAATGACGAACCCAAAAAAGCCTCACGTCCCTTCGACAAAAACCGGGATGGCTTTGTCATGGGGTCGGGCTCCGCCATGCTCGTGCTGGAAGAACAATCGCAGGCCCGTGAACGCGGGGCCAATATTCACGGATGGTTGGAAGGATACGGTCAGTCCAACGACGCCCACCACGAAACTTCTCCCCCGGAGGACGGTAGTGGAGCCGCACTCGCCATGGAACGGGCAATCGATGATTCCGGGAAAGACGCAAGCAGTGTCGATCACGTCAACGCCCATGCAACGTCCACTCCCACCGGGGACGAAGCCGAAGTTAACGCCATTCAACAGGTTCTTGATTCGTCCAAAAACGGTCTGCACGTTACCTCCACAAAATCGATGACCGGTCACCTTCTTGGGGGAGCCGGCGCGCTCGAAGCCGTCAACTGCTTGATGGCTCTCAAAAACGACGTTGTGCCCCCGACCATCAACTGCCATAATCCCGAACCAAATC
>JBDGPJ010000117.1:0-3635 GCA_042219695.1 bacterium | reverse complement strand
GCCCTGGAACAGGGACGGGAAGTTTACGCGGTGCCCGGGGAAATCGACAGTGATCTACACAAGGGTTGCCACATGTTGATAAAGCAAGGGGCCGGACTGGTTGAAAACACCGAAGATATTCTTGATTACCTGCAGATCGACGGGGAATTTACTCCTCCCGGTCGCGAAGTGGAAATTTCTTCTGACGCGCGGAAACTGCTGGAAGAAATTCAGAGGAAACCCGTTCATATTGATGTTCTAATGGAGAAAACCGGCATGGATATGGGGGAGTGCTCACAGGCGTTAATTGAACTTGAAGATCAGGGCCTGGTAATTGGCTTGCCCGGGAAACGATATCAACGAAGTCGGGACGCCCGTCATCTGGAGATTGTTGAGTGATGGTAAATCGTGCCGGGGAATAGAAATGAACTGAAGAACCCCTCCTCCGCCCGGGAGGATTTTTTACAATATGCCCGACACGAACGGGAGTTTTCGGAGGATACGATCGAGGCCTACCAGCGGGATCTTCACGGGTTTCAAGAATTTCTGCGGACATTCGATCGATCCAAACCGTTTTCGGAAGTTACCGAGGATGATCTGAGGCAGTACCTTTCCTGGCTTCGGAAGCGTGAACTGTCCGATCGTACCGTGGAACGAAAGCTGGCTTCGTTACGGACCTTCTACAAATTTTTGCACAGCCGGGAATACATCGACAATAATCCGTCGGCGGACGTCTCCTTCTCCAGCAAAGAGGAAACCTTGCCCACCGTGTGGAACGAACAAGAAATCCAGCAGTTTATTAAGTTACCCAATTCGGATGATTCAACGGGAGTACGGGACCGGGCCCTTTTTGAAGTTTTGTATTCAACGGGAGCCAGAGTTTCTGAAATTGGCCGGGCTAACTGGGCGGATTACCGCCCGGATCGTTCCTCTTTACGAGTTACGGGGAAAGGCGACAAGCAACGCCTGGCCCCGGTTGGCTCTTCCGCCCGGGAATCCCTAAAAGAATATCGGTCTAAACGGTCCCCCGACCCGGAGGATCCCTTATTTGTGAATAGTCGTGGTAAGCGATTAACGACTCGCGGGATACGGTACATTATCGACAAATACCAGGCCAAGTGTGACGTGAATAAGCCAATAAGTCCGCATGTCTTTCGTCACAGCTGTGCTACGCACATGCTAAATCGAGGTGCCGATCTCCCGGTGGTGCAGGAATTGTTGGGTCATTCGACGATATCCACGACTCAGGTTTATACCCATGTATCCACCGATCGCCTGAAGCAGGTATACGACGAAGCACATCCCAGGGCTTACCGACAGTAAACTCCGGGATTCATTTTTTCAGTATTAGGACGTGTAATCCGTATGAGAGGGTAGTCAGGGGCCTATTCGAGTGTGGGTCTACGTTTTTTAATACCTTGAGTTTCATGGAATAATGTACCGTCAAAGGGCAAGTATTCGCAATTACCGGTGCTGTCTTCCCGGGTCCAATACCTCGCTAAAGGTTGTATGCCGGAAAGTGCATTTCGGTACCTAAAAGTCTCGCCAACGAAGTCTCGATGGGATTTTAATCCATCGGGGATTTTCTTTACGTCAAATGCTAACCCGGGAAATTCACGACAGTAAACCTGTCGGAATGTCCCGATCCGTAGGACAGCCGTTAATGGCCGTGCAAACGTCCATTACCAGCGGGGGTAGCCTAAGGGATGTCGGAGCGCCGAATACACCCTGTAAAGTCGGACATCATATTGCAACTTGATATAATTTCCGGTTCAAACCTGTCGGCTGTTTCGCAGGGACAAATTATGCACGAAATTCAAAATTACGTACTTAGTTTGGGCTAAGACAACCGGTAAGTGGGTTTTTACGTTTCGGAAAATAAGGATAAGTCGAAGTAAGCCAGCTTCAATAAAACAACAAAATTAAAATAAGATTAAACTATCCGGGAGACCTTGCCGATAACATAACTGTAGACGTTATAAGGAATGAAAGGGGAGTTCATTCCTGCGGGATACAAAGAATCGCCGCTTCGAATCTCTTTGGCCGCAGGGAGTTTTTATTATGTCAAATTACATTGAGTTGCAGACAATTTCCGCTGCCCGGGATGGCATGAACGGAGCATCCAAACGTCATTCCGCCATCACCGATAACATGGCCAACATCAATACTCCCGGATTTAAACGTCGGGAAGTTCATTTCGAGTCCCAATTAAAAGAAGCATACCTGGGTAACAAGACATTTGAGGATCAGTTCAAGGACCGAAATTTCTTCGACGAGGATTTTGATCCTTTTGATAAGCCGGATTTTGCGTATGAGTCACCTCCGGTTCGCCCAACGGTTCACAGGGTCGATGACACCAGCATGAGAAACGACAAAAACAATGTTGACCCCGATCGTCAGATGGCAAAAATGGCCAAAAATTCATTATACTACAAAGGGATGTCTTCAATGACGAAGACACAGTTTTCCTTGTTGAATGGCGTAATAAATAAACTTCAGGGGAGATAAATCATGTCATTATTTAACACGATCGATACTGCAGCTTCAGGAATGACGGCTGAGCGCATGCGCATGGATGTCATTTCGGACAATCTGGCTAATGCGAATACCACTCGCACGGAAGACGGTGGGCCGTACATGAGAAAAGTGGTCCGCCTGGAGCCCCGGCAGGACGAGAAATCGGGTATGCTTCCGGACGTGTCGATTGATGGGTTTTCCAGTCAACATCCGGGAAATGGAGTTCGTGTGGTCGGTATAGAACAGGCCGAGGGAAAGCCACGGCGCGTGTTTCGGCCGAATCACCCGGACGCAAACGAAGAAGGGTACCTTAAAATGCCGAACGTGGAACCAACAAAAGAAATGGTTGATATGATCACTGCCTCAAGAGCATTTACCGCCAATACAAAAGCCATAAAAACGGCGAAAGGGATGTTTAATCAGGCTCTGCAGATTATGAGATGATCCGCGTTAAAGGGAAATAAAATAAATGTTGGACAAATGAACGAAGGGATGGTACGTTGAGTATTTAAGAAAGACATATTTACAATCCGTTAAGCAATCGATTCGAATGGGAGGGAATCGTTGTGAACGGTTCAGAAAGTTTGTTTTCACTCACGCCTACCCCGCGTACGTCCTCGATGGAATCACTATCCAACCAGGCCGATATATCCTCACAGGAATCCGAATCCGACACCCAGAAATTGATGTCCTCATTTCAGGAGGTCCTGCGCAACAAAATCCAACAGGTCGATCAACTGCACCGGACGGCCCAGACCAAGATGCAAAAATTTGCAGCAGGGGAAATCGATAACGTTCACGATGTGTCTATTTCCATGCAGAAAGCTCGCATGGGTATTAAATTGATGAATTTGGTCCGGAAGAAGATTCTTTCAGGTTTTGATGATCTAAAACAGTTACGTTAAATAAAAAATAATTTATGGGATTATTACGATTTTTAGATTAATATGAATATTTGAAGTTTGAGCTAACGTTTTCCAATAGCAGTTTTAAGGTTCAATCATGATGAATGGGACATGGTGAACCTGACTGTCGACTATTAGCACTTAGTATTGAAGTGAGTTTGTATATGCGTTACAGGACTGTGTGATAAAAATGCATGGTGATCTTAGAAGTTAATAGATTGTAATTGGAATTGT
>JBDGPJ010000116.1:0-3007 GCA_042219695.1 bacterium | reverse complement strand
TATAATTCCCTCCTCTTACAATGAGCAAGATACCGAAGATAATAATCAGGCCCTTGCCGCTTTAGTAACGGGCCAGGGTGGCGTAGGAAAAACACGACTCATCGCCCATTTCCTCGCCCATGATTTACCGGGTACTTTTTCAACAATCACCGTCCAGGGGGATCCCTACGCCGAAGGACTTCCCTTCAGCACAATTCTTCCCCTGTTCGATCATGCCCTCGGATTCAGGGATTCCGAAGATCGACCGGAGTCTCGTCGAGAATTGGAACAGCAAAGTAAGCTCAGTTCAAGACAGGTCAAATTGCTATCCAGGGTATACAATTTAGGTGAAACGGATTCCAGTAAACGATCATCGGACTCCGATTACACGAATTACAAAACGGAACGGAGTGATCAACAGGAAGACGACGAAGCCCAACAACTGATTTCCGACCTGGCACAGTTTATACTTGATTACCTGGGAGACACTCCTACTGTACTGGCCGTGGACGACGCCCAGTGGTCGGACCGGCGAAGTCTTGAACTTCTGGCTGCGTTAATTCGGAAACAGAATCCCCCCGAACACCAGTTACCCCTTGTGATGGATTCACGACCCAGTGGTGTCGTAGAAGACCCGGAAACCCTCGAAGACATTCCCGATGATGCCACCCGGACGGACATGTATTTGCAGGAAAATGTACGCAAACGAGACAACTCCAGCAAACCGCGCCTCAAGGAAATTATGGAGCTGGAAGACGACGTGATCCGTATTGATCTGTCACCTCTTCAAGAACAAACAATCCGGGCAGTAGTTGAAAATACATTCCCGGATGCGCAAATTCCCGAGGGATTTATACAGTCCATCGAGGAACGTACGGGCGGGTTAGCGATTCATATTGAACAGGTACTATGGTCCCTCCACGACCAGGAACTAATTTATCTTGATAACGGACAATGGATTATACAAAAGGAAGCAAACGACGTTCCCTTACCAGCGACTCTTCACGACTTAATTGTCTCCCGCGTGGACCGACTCGGAGAACTTCCTCGACAAACTCTGCTGGTAAGCTCGGTCCTCGGTGTGAATTTTGAATCCTGGTTTCTCGAGGAAGTTGTAGAAACCGACCGGGAAACACTCGACCAAAACATTGAACTTCTGCTCGATCGTGGCTTCCTGAGAGCCCGGGAGGATGAATACATCTTCCAGCATTCCACGATACAGGAGGTTACGTACGACCTGTTACTGGAGGAGGACCGAAAAAAATTTCACCGCCGTGCCAGTAAGGTTTTACGCAAACACCTTTCGATGGATGACCCGTCTTCCCGGGATCGACTGGCTTCCCACTACCGCGAAGCTGAAGACTGGGAAAACTGGTTCAAACTGCGTATCCAGGGAATTGAAGCTTCACTTCGGAACTATTCACTCGACGAAGCCGATCGACTCGCTAACGACATCCTGAATCACGACTGGGAGGAACATTTATCGGATTCGTGGAAATCACGTTTGTTTCACGTCCTGGGACGACTTCGACTCCAGCAATACGAATTGGACGAGGCCCGTGAGTTTATTCAACGATCACTGGATCACACGGACGATGACGATTTTGAGGCGATCGCCATGCGCGAAGGAAACCTGGGACGCTTATTCGAACAACAAGGTGAGCTGGATACTGCCGCCGAACACATAGAAAAAGCGCTCGAATTGGACAGGGAGGCCAACAACGACACCGGGGTTGCCATGCGGTTGGGAGCCCTGGGACGGTTAAAAATGAAACAGGATGAATACAAAGAAGCCATGGAATTAAACTCAGAAGCACTCGAAATGGATCGTAAACTCAACAATCGGAAAGGGGAAGCAATCCGATTGAGTGTACTCGGACAGATTGAAAAAGAACTGGGGGATTTTCAAGCCGCCATGGATTATTTCGAGCAATCCCTGGCGATCGAACGAGAAAACAACAATCAAAAGGGGAAATCCATTCTGCTTGGACAAATGGGGAAGGTTGCCGAAGAATCAAATGACTTAGAAGAAGCCGAAAAATACTATGAAGAGGCTCTCGAAACCGATCGAGAGATGGGAAACGAATACGGTGAATCCTATCAGTTAGGTGCACTCGGACAGGTGGCCGAACAGCGGGGAAATTTCGATGAAGCGATCGATTGGATCGAACAGGCCATTACAGTAAACGAATCACTGGGAAACAAACGAACTCGTGCCTACCAGCTCGGCACCCTGGGGCGGCTCTACCGAAAAAAGGGACAACCCGGACAGGGCATTGAATACCTTACGGAGGCCATCGATATCAACCGGGAACTCGGAGATGAGTACGGTGAAGCCATTCATCTCTCGACGATGGCAAATATCCAGGAGGATTTTGGTGATTTCCGAGAGGCGATTTCATTCAAGAAGCCCTAAAACTCAATGAAAAAATGAACAACCAGCAGGGTCAAGCTATTATTCATTCGTCACTGGGAACTTTGCTGGAAAAACTCGGGGTCTGGGACCGGGCGGAACACCACCATAACCAAGCCATCGATTTAAACAAAACCATTAACAACAAACAGGGAGAAGCACTCAGCCGGGCCGGAGTGGGGCGATTGGAGGAGGAACGCAAAAATTACCAGCAGGCACTGGAGTATAGTGAATCGGCACTCGAACTCAATCGCGAAATCAATAATTCACGTGACGTAATCTTACAACTGTCCGCCATCGGTCGGATACACGCCAAGCAACGACAATCGGATAAGGCCCATAAATATAACCAGGAAGCCCTCGAACTCGCCAAAGAATCCGAAAATAACACCCTTATGTTTACCGCATACCGGGTTCAGTCCCTTATTAACGCCGTTGAAGGGGATAAAAAGGCGATGTTGGAATCACTACAAAAGGCGGGTGCCGAGTACAGTATTGCCTCGGAACAGTTAATTGAAGCCGTGCGTAATAAAGATGTTCTACCGGAAAACACTCCAGGGACCGGAACGTCTTTGATTATCAGCCTGGCCCGGGGACACTGGCTTATGGATAACG
>JBDGPJ010000115.1:5459-8393 GCA_042219695.1 bacterium | reverse complement strand
CAATTTTCAGGAATTAAATGCTCTGTCACTGCCTTCCATAGCAGTTATTGACGGTCCGGCAATTGGTGGCGGCTTTGAACTGGCTTTGGCCTGTGATCTCCGTCTGGCCTCTTCCGAAGTCTTCGTTCAACTTCCCGAAACAGGATTGGGACTCATTCCGGGGGCGGGAGGAACACAGCGTTTACCACGGATTGTGGGGGAATCAACGGCAAAAGAGTGGATTTTTACGGGTAAAAAAGTTAAAGCCGATGAGGCACAAGCCCGGGGGGCTATCAATAAAATACACGAAGACGTTAATCAACTGCGAGAAGATTGGATAGAGAAGCTCCTTGATCAGTCCTCTCCCGCCGTAAGCCTGGCAAAACAATCCATAAACGAGGGACTTGAAGTTTCCCTGGAAGAAGGTTTGCAAATTGAACAGGATCGTTACCGGCAGACGTTTGAATACGAAGACCGATATCAGGCACAGGATGACTTTTAACTCGGAGGTATGATTGCCCGGGAACCATGGCCAGCCAACAACAACTAACGGTTCGACACGAGCGTTTCCAGGGTGTGCTGGGTGAAACGATTCCGGACGTTGTACTTATTATTTATAGTCGAAATCGCTTGTATTTCTCCGACACCGTACGTCCGGGAATACTCGTTCTAACACCAAACTCTCGTACCATGTTTTCCACGCGCGCCCATGACATGGCACAGCGGGAATGCACAGCAGATGAAATAATTGAAGTGTCCGGTACCGGTCAAGCTCTCGAACAAATTAGCAATCGATTTAATCCAGACACAGTTGGATTGGAGCGCCGAAAAATCCCCGCCGCCATGGAGGATCGGATTGTCTCTTCGCTGGGAAGCGTTGAATCAACAGACGTTACGGCGGACATCCTGGAGACTCGAAGTGTGAAAGACGAGTTCGAGCTGGAAAAATTACGTCGTGCCGGACAAATGTCAAACTCGGCACACAAGCGTGTACGGGAGTGTCTTGAACCGGGAATGGAGGAAGTGGAGCTCGCGGCCGAAGCCGAGTCCGCGGCTCGCGCTGAGGGACACGAAGGCATCATGACCCACAATCGATTCGATGCTTACTTACCGTATGGACTTATTTCCAGCGGGACAAACCTGGAGAAGATGGGAAGTTACGCCTATGTAAGCCACGGTTCGGGTCCGACACGAGCTTTCCCCGTAAGTGCCGGTCACCGAGAAATTGAACGAGGTGATCCGGTTGTTGTGGATATCGGCGGTGTTCATTACGGTTACAATTCCGATATTTCACGCACCTACGTAGCCGGGGACAGTTCCGATAAACTCTCCAGGGCTCACGAGATCCTCAAGGAGATTTATAAGGAAATCGAGTCAGTTTTGAGGGCGGGAAACACTCCTGATCAAGTGTACAACACGGCATTGAGAGTCGCATCGGAGACCCCATTATCGGAGTATTTTCAGGGACACGGTGATAAGCAAGGTGAGTTCGTCGGTCATGGAATCGGACTTGAAATCGATGAACCCCCGGTACTTTCTAAGGGAGTGGATCAACCTTTAAAAAAGAACAATGTGGTAACAATTGAAATTTTCTTTGTTTTTCCCGGTGAGGGGGGGGTAAAAATTGAGGAATCATGTATCGTGACGGAAGAACAACCGGAATTACTTTCTTCAATTCCAAGAGAACTTTATAAAGTATGATTTTACGCACGATTTCACGGCTGAACTTAGAAACTTCAATGAACTTTTTATCTCAACTCAGGAGAAAATTGAGTTTATGAGTTGGAAAGCTGAAATACAGGACGCATTGTATTTGAATTTCGGTGTCGAACAGGAGGAAGTCGACCGTCTGGTTCCGTCTCCCGTACAATTAGATACGAGGATGTATCGAGGACAAGAATGGGGGTTTTTTTCACTGATCCTGTATCGGTATGAATCCATCCAACATTCCTGGTTGTCCTGGCCGTCGTTTTCATATCCACAGGCTAATTTGCGGCTTTACGTCAAAAATGCGTTTGATGAACCGGCTTTATACTTCAAACGAATGTTTGTACCGGGGTTATATAGTACATTGAGTCGATGGTACACGGGTCAACCCATCAGCAAAATGTCCCTTCAATTTCCGAATCGAGTGCATCCCGGCGGCGAATATCGGTGGAAGTTGCGGGGACGGGGAGAAGGGGACGTCCAGGGTAAAGTTTTGAACCAGAAAAGTTTCACGGGGGATTTGAAAAATATTTTTGACACCGATCGGGAGTTTGTTGATTTCTTTCGGCAACGGGGTGAAGGGTTTTATGGCGTGAGGAACGACCAAGTGTCCCGGGTACAGGTAAGTGCTGATTACGGGAGTTATTATACGTTTCGGCCGGGGGAGTGGGAATTAGGGTTCCTTGCCGAAGACCTCGAGCGACACTCCTTCCCGGAAGCTATTCACGCTAACTTTTTATGTCCCGAGTTGTCCTTTGAATTTGATTCCCCCGAAAGTGTACCTATTGAAGGTAGTCTTCAGTAAAAGCTTAATTTCGTGATCGACTGTGATACAGCGTCAGGTTGTAACCCCTGCTACCATAATGAAATGGGTTCCACTGGCAAGTAAGGTGAAGATATGCCATAACTCGTGGGCACCGAAATAATCCTGGTGTATATGGGGCCAGTCAAACATGTAAAAGAAAGCCCCCACCGTGTATAAAACGCCACCAACGAAGCTTAAAACAATAACCGTAGGAGAGAGGGAATTAAATATTGGTTTAACAAAAAATAGTGGGATCCAACCCATGACGAGGTACAACAGTGTGGAAGCCCAACGTGATTGAAATGGTTTAAATATCGTTGCCGTCACCCCAACCGTGGCGATGGTCCACAGGAGCCCAAAAAGAGTCCAGCCTTCCCAACCCGAAACTCCCACGATAGCAATTGGAGTAACGGTTCCCGCAATCAACACGTAAATTGCCGCAT
>JBDGPJ010000115.1:1626-5366 GCA_042219695.1 bacterium | reverse complement strand
AACCGGTATTTGCGACGTAAAGTAGAAAGAAAAACCCTATAAGAGCAAGGAATGCCCCAATTGCGTGTGATATTGTGTTAAAAGGCTCACGAATTTGATCAACGATTAATTTCAAAATCATGACCTCGACAACCTGGGATATATCCTCAGATGGTTTTTTTATTGTTAGGGTAGTAGGACGATCATTTTTATAAATGGTATCATACCTCGCCAACATTTACCATTTTAACCGAGCAATCACGCTTTCAAAAAAGCCCGTGACGCGGACAAAAATTATAATAAAAGACGTGGTTTGTTACTCAGTAACCAATTTCTTTTTTTAGAATTGATACATCCTCAGGTTTGTCCAGCTTGTACCAGGTCGAGGTAAAAACGTACATGCAAGAAAATCATGTATGAAAAATAATCTAAAATTAAAGTTAAGGCTTTTTTTAGGAACGGGAGGCTCGAAGTTCTGTTGCTAATTTAGGATGAAGTTTGTAAAACTCGCCGAAAAAATGCGGTAGACACTCACGGATAAATTAAGGTGGGGAACTTCTTGAAGTAGGAGGGAATAAATCCCGGGAAGGGAGTACCTTCCCGGGAAGTGGTATTTACGCGGAAGCGTGCTGGACTAATTGAGCATCGAGCGTAATCTCGGTACCCGCGTAAAGCTTCGAAATGGGACAACCTTCCTTGGCAGCATTAGCATGCTCCTGGAAAGTGTCCTCGTCTATGCCGTCGATATCGGCTTTGGCCGTGAGATGAATGTTCGTTATCGCAGGGCCGTCCTCGTCTTCACCAAGGGTTACCTCAGCCGTAGTTTCGACGCTGTTGGGATTGAATCCATCATCCTCGAGACCTGCTGAGAGTGCCATCGAGTAGCAACCAGCGTGAGCGGCGGCAACAAGCTCCTCCGGATTGCTGGCATCGCCGTCCTCAAATCGAGAAACGAAACTGTAAGCTTCGTCAACCAGAGCTCCGGATTCCGTACTCACGGATCCATTACCATCCTGCAAACCACCCTCCCATGTAGCATCAGCCGTTCGTGTAGTCATAAGATCTAACCTCCTTTTAAAAAAGATGGTAGATTAACAGACATTAAGTGTATCGTGATTATTCCCGAAGGTAAGGTTTTTTGTTTCGGAGCAAACCGAATTTTTAAACTGTGCTGCTGTTGATGGTTAAAGGTGTATCTTTAAATTAATTTTTAGGGAACCCGGATGAGGTATCCCGTGATACTTATAACTCAATGACCGTGATGTTGTTGATTGTTTGTACACTGGGGCGAATACGGGTAAGATTGAGGATACAATTACCTGAATATGGAGGTGATTTTCATGGCCGACAAAACGTATAAAAAAGTTGAGGTTGTGGGAACGTCCGAAAATTCCGTATCGGAAGCAATTCAGAATGCCATTGATTCTGCGGCGGAATCGTTGGATAACCTTGACTGGTTTGAAACGTCCGAAATTCGAGGCCGGATCGAGAACGGCAATCCCACTTATCAGGTTAGCGTTAAAATCGGATTTCGATTGGAGTAGGAACAATTTAACCCCCTTACGGAGAATTCCATGGGGTTATCCACCTCTCAATCGGGGCAATAGTAAGGGCTATTGGGCACTGTTAAATTTTTTAATTTGAGACCATTGTAAAGTGCCCGGCTCAACCCTGTTTTTTACCCCGATTGAGAGCTTGGGTTGAAGCCGATACCACGGGCGTAAGCCCGTGGAGGGGCTTCATCGTATTGGAAATGGAGCTTGTGACGGGTAAAAAAGGGCAGGTGTGGTATTTTAGATTTTCAAAAGTCAGACTTTTTTTGATCGGACATCGTACAAGTTTGGCCAATGTTCGGTTGGCCGTTGAGAAGCTACGTCGAAGTGTTTTTTTAAATGCTTTGTAAGAGGAGTACTTGCTTATGAGCAGTGATTTTGTTGAGGACGTTGAGATGAAACAACAACAGCTCGTCCAGGAATTTAATAATTTCCGGGAGCAACTCAGTGACGTACTTTTTTACGGTCGGCGGGTTTCCCGGGAAAACCTGGTGGATTTAAAAGACTCCCTCCGGAACGGCATCGGTTCCCACATCGGGGCTGTTCGTGAAATTCTTCTTCCGGCTTTGTCCGAACAGACGGACGCTCTTCTGAATCCGGTTGATATAGTGGCCAGTGTACAGAATCAGTTGGAAGCCGTGGTCGATGAGACCGTGGACAAAATCGATCATTTCGTGGATCCCGAAGCGCCCGATGAATCCCGGAACGACGCCGCTCGAGAATCTCTGAAACACCTCTACAGGATAGATGGTTTGTTGAATACTTACCTGCGTATCATTACCGATAACGTTCTCGAAACAGCCGAAGAGGTCCTGGATGAGGACGAACAGGAAGAATTTCTGGAGCGACTGAAAACTCCCTCCGAAATTTAACATGTTTCGCCTGCTTTTCGATCGACAGTTCGGGAACCTCACTATTGCCCAATTTTTTGCGGCGTTTAATGACAATGCTCTGAAACAGATCTTTCTTCTTCTTACCGTTCAAACGGCCATGCAAAGCGGTTCGGGTGGATTCGAACTTCAGGCCGCGTCAATGGCCGTGTTTGCGCTTCCCTTTTTATTGTTTTCGACGTTTGCCGGTCGAGTTACCGATCGGGTGTCCAAGACCACAGTAATTCGATTGGCAAAATTTATTGAAATTATTGTTGTATTGATTGCAGGATGGGGGATTTACGCGGGGAACCTTTACGTGTTGCTAGTCGGGTTGTTTTTGTTGTCCACACAGAGCTGTTTCTTCAGTCCGGCCAAGTACGGCATTCTCCCGGAAATTTTCGGTACTGAAAATTTGTCGGCCGGAAACGGAATTCTGCAGGCCTCAACCTACGCTGCCATCATTCTCGGAACTGCGATGGCCGGTGTTCTACTGGAGGCATTTCACAACCAGCGATGGATTATTTCAGTTGTTCTGATTGCCACGGCCCTCGCGGGTTGGATAGCGGCCATGCTCATGGAAAAAACTCCGCCGGCGGATCCAGACCAGGATTTAATCACAACTCCTCTTAAGCGTTTCGCCGAAAGCCTTGCGATTGTTCGTGAAGATCGCCAGCTGTTTTATTCCATGTTTGCCTTTGCGTATTTCTGGTTCGCCGGATCTGTCATTATGCTTAACCTGAATGTGTACGGAATGTCGGAAATGGGCCTGAGTTACCTGAAAACCAGTTTTATGCTTGGCGCATTGGGGGTTGGGGTGGGGGCTGGTTGTTTACTGGCGGGCCGTTTATCGGGGGAGCGAATTGAGCCGGGCTTAATTCCGTTTGGTGCGCTGGGGATGGGAATCACCCTGCTCGTACTGGTCAACGTTCCCAGCTATTACGTCCTTTTACTATTCTGGTTATTTGTAGCGGGGGTGTTTTCGGGGTTGTTTTTGATTCCTCTTCAGGCCATTCTGCAAGAGCGCCCGGCCCCGGAGAAGAAAGGGGAAGTTCTCGGAGCCGCCAATCTATTTACATTTACCGGGGTCCTTATTTCCGCCGCAGTCTACACCATGCTCGTTGGTTGGGCCGGGGTTTCAGCTTCGACTATGATGGGCTTGCTCGGAATCATGACACTTGTGGCAGGTACGATGATCGTGACCGTCGTTCCGAGGTTCTTTGTTCGGTTCGTGCTCTGGTTACTTGTCCATTCAATTTACAGGATAGATGTTCACGGCCGTGAGAATATACCGGACGAGGGACCGGCCTTACTGGTCGCCAATCACGTTTCGTACATC
>JBDGPJ010000115.1:0-1616 GCA_042219695.1 bacterium | reverse complement strand
GGTGCCTCAATGGATCGTTTCGTTCGATTTCTTGCTTTCAAGCCACTGTTCGATCTGCCATTAATTGGTTCTTTCCTCAACATGATGAAAATGATCCCAATCGATCCTTCGAGTCCCACGCAGATTAAGGAATCAATGGACCAAGCCCGTGAAGGACTTCGTAATGGGGAACTGGTCTGTATCTTTCCGGAGGGAATGATCACCCGCACGGGACAAATCCATGGGATACGTCGAGGGGTGGAAAAACTCGGCCAAATGGAAGACGTACCCGTAGTTCCCATCCACCTCGACGAAGTGTGGGGAAGTATATTCAGCTTTGAAAGTGGGCGGTTTTTCTGGAAGGTTCCCGCCCGAATTCCTTACCCCGTTAATGTTTCATTTGGTAACCCTCTGGATAAAGCCGTAACTCGTACCGACGTTCGTGAGGCCATTCAGATTTTGGGAGCACAATCGGCAAAACGTCGTGTACACAACGAAAAGTTATTACCCCATAAATTTATTCGCACGGCCCGCGGGAATTTTTGGCGAAAGGCCGTGGTTGATTCGACCCAGGAAACTTCCGTCAGATTTGGGACTTTACTTGTAATGGTTCTTGCCATGAGAAATAGGCTCAATCGAATGATGAATGACCAGCAGCGCGTTGGAATCCTTTTACCACCGACACTGGTCGGCAACGTAATTAATATTGCACTGTCCTTCTTAGGAATTACCAGTGTCAACCTGAATTACACCACGGGGCAGGAAACTCTTGAAAGCGCTATTCGTCAAAGTGAACTGGATACGGTCATTACCTCAAAACTATTCTTACGGAAAGTGGAACTGGACATCCCTGAGGACGTGGATATGCTGGAGGCACAGAGGCTGGCTGACGATGTGTCACTCCTGGATAAAACCCGCGCTTTTGTTTCCGCTTTCTTACCGTCACGAGCGATTAATTCTTTGTTTTGCAGTGTGGAGGACCCGGATGAAATCCTTACCGTTATCTTTTCCAGTGGAAGTACGGGGGAACCCAAGGGAATAAAACTTTCCTACGCCAATATATCCGCCAACCTCGAATCCATTCAGCAGGTGGCTTCCTTCGATGGAAGCGATCGAATGTTAGGAATTTTGCCATTTTTTCATTCTTTTGGTTATACGGGCACAATCTGGCTTCCCATGGTGATGGGATTTGGAGTCATCTACCATGCCGATCCTATGGACGCGCGGGAGATTGGAGAATTAATGGGGAAGTGGGATGGAAGTGTCATTATCGCAACACCAACGTTTTTACGGCTGTATAAGCGGCGATGTACCGTGGAACAGTTTGATAACTTGCGTTTTGTAATTTGCGGAGCCGAGAAATTAAAGGGATCGCTGGCTAAATCGTTTAACGAGAAATTTGGTGTTTGGCCACTGGAGGGTTATGGATGTACCGAACTGTCACCCGTAATAAGCGTGAACGTTCCAAACGTGCAGTACCAGGGGAAGGTTTTCCAGAAGGGACGAAAACAGGGGAGTGTGGGACGCCCGCTACCCGGGGTAGCCGTTAGAATAGTGGATCCGGATTCCGGTGAGCGTTTGGAAGACGGGGAGGAGGGACTGATTCTGACCCAGGGAGCCAACCGCATGGAGGGATA
>JBDGPJ010000114.1:0-4924 GCA_042219695.1 bacterium | reverse complement strand
CACCAGCGACGTTCACGTCACCTTATGAAGGTATTGATCAGTGGGGGGATCCTGTTCTTGTTATACCTCCCCTGGGGGTTAAACGTGGTTCGCCAGGCCACCCGGATTGCCAGTGGATACTGGTTGCCGGACTTTGTCATCAGCGACCTATTTTTCATGTTTCTATGGTACGGGGGGTATTTGAGCAGTAAGGTAGCTGGCCCTATGATGTACGCCAAAAGTTTGGTTGTTGTGGGTTGTTTTTTGTTTCCTTTGTTGTATTCCATCACGTTTTGCAAGAATCGATCGGGAATACAACTCTGTGCGGTTGCGGGTTTTGTACCGTTGTTAGCCATGGCTTTATATTCATGGGTGATGGTGAATGTATGGGATGGACAATCGGTATTTATTTACCGGATTTTTCTCTCGGGTCTACCATTTTTTCTAATCCTGGCCGTGGATGGCCTCAAGCGATTACCGGTGGAACTATCCGCTATCTTGGTTGTATGTTTTGGTTTGATGCTTGTCCACGAGGTATATCTGTTCAAGGCGAATCCGGCCAATCAGTACGTGGAAGCTATTGCGAATAAAGTGGAAAATCAAGCCACTTCAAATTCGCTTATCGTCCATACGGAAATGAATACGTTCCTGCCGTCCCGCTTTTACCATGCCGACCGATACCACGAGTGGTTACTGGGTTCTCAACCCATCGAAAAAGGGAAGCTAACGTGGAACCACGTCCGGGATTCAATCGGTCGTCGTCCCGTGATCCTGGTGTATTCCGATGAGTATTACCGCGGACATACAAAACGCATGGAATCATTGCCCGGAACAACCCGTAAACATCAATGGCCGGGACATACGTTTTATTTTACGACAATAAAAAGTGAGGGGAGCCGATCGTTAAAAGCAAAACAAGGAAAATAAATCGGTCTATTTTTTAGGGTTAACAATATAGTCCATAAATGAAGATTGTTTGTTGAAGATCCCTAATGATCCTTCGATGATCATTACCTGGTCAGTAAATTGATTTCTTCAATTCTTGTTACCTGGAAATAAATATATCGTGTCCGGACAGTGATTTGTAATTCCTGTGGGACGGATCATTCTTAATGGGGAAAAGGTTCAAAATGTCGAGAGGTTGAAATTTCCAAACGATCTATACAAATCTGAGAAAATCGATCAACTTTCAAACGTGGTTGTTTAGTTAACGGTACCTGTCGTTCGTGATCGAAGTTGTTATCCTTGGGCCCCTCAAAAAATCATCACATGTACATATTGGAGGCGAAAGCATGTCTCCCTGGAATTTGCAGGCAATATTCCTAATTGTTTTTCTGGGAACCGAATTCTTCTTTTTTTGGCTGGACGTGAAAAATTTCCGCTACGGATCCCGCAAAGCCCGGGAAAACGAGGAAGAACTTCGTGATAAGATGGGTGTGGAAGACGTGGAAAAACTGATCCGTTACAATCGAGCCAAAACCGGGTTTTCCAACCTGAAATCCGTCGTCACGATCGTGATAGTAGCACTATTTGTGTACTCCGGTTTGTTTCAACAATCCATTTCGGTCCTCGACCGAGTCACGGGTAATCACTGGTACCAGGGGATGCTATTTTTTGCAGCTCTCACCGTTATTGGTCTATTAATGAGTCTGCCGTTTTCCGCCTTTGAAACATTTGTACTCGAGGAGAACTTTGGATTCAACGAACAGGGAATTGGACTCTGGATAAAAGATAAAATCAAGGGTCTTGTAATCGGTCTCTGTTTTACCGCAATTTTGGCCGGGACCATTTTATGGTTTATTGAATTTTTTCCCACGACCTGGTGGTTGTGGGGATGGGGATTAATGGTTGGCTTTGGATTACTGATGCAGATAATTTATCCACGGTTCATCGCTCCGATGTTTAATGATTTCGAACCGGTGGAGGAGAGTGAACTCCGTGAACACGTGAATGAAGTGTTTGATCGGGCCGGGTTTCACTGTGACCAGGTTTTTACCATGGACGCCAGTAAACGCTCCGGGCATTCTAACGCCTACTTTACGGGATTTGGCCAAACCAAGCGAGTCGTCCTTTTTGACACCTTGATCGATCAGTTGGATTTCGATGAGATTCAATCCGTCCTGGCGCACGAATTAGCTCACTGGAAAAAAGGACACGTCTGGAAACGCATTGGGCGATCCGCGTTGCGAACCGGTATAATGTTTGGACTCGTGTATTGGATGGTTGAGTCAGCGTGGCTATACGAAATGTTCTGGATTCCGGAGAAACTACGTTACGTGGGTTTGTTGCTCGCGGGAGTTTGGCTAACTCCTATTACACAGTGGCTGTCTCCCCTTGAAAACTGGATGTCCATTCGAGATGAGCGTGAAGCCGACGAATTTGCCGTGGAAGTTATGGAGACCGGTGAGGGACTCATACAGGGGTTGTATAATATGGTTGGAGAGAATTTGTCGAATCCTTATCCGCATCCCTGGTACGCTGCCTTTCACTACACTCATCCCCCGATTCCGGATCGGGTGGAATCGATTCGTGAAGCCGGGAACTGACTTATTTCTGGCGGAGTTTTTTGTATTGAGTTCTTATTTTGTTCAGGGTGGGATAATACAAATCCTCCTTGAAATCAGGAAAACTCCAGTGAAACGATTGAAAGCGTCCTTCCCCGTATTCAAGGACCGGATCGGCGTAGACTCCGTCCCCGAGGTAAATTTTCTGTAATTCGTACTTGTGGGAGCCCAAAACAAGGAGGCCGTAATTTAAGTACCCGGGATCCAGGTTCACGGTCCGGTCACCATCAGAGTCACGAAGGTTGTCTTCCATTTGAATACACGTTTTCTTCCATTCAACCAGCTGAGCCGGGTTGGCGAGAGTGTCGCGGTATCCCCACCAGCGAAGTAACGGGTAACCGATTTCTTCCTCGTAGTAGTTTGTCTGGTCGAACAGGTACGGGGGGCACGTAATGTGGAGCTGTTCCCATTGTTGCTGGCAGTAATTCATCGCCTGAATTCCTTCCGAATGTGCCGGGGCCAGAATCGATATTACGGGAATGCAGGGTTCGGAATTATCCATCATTGTACCTCCACAACGTCTGGGGGAAGGATCTCAGGAGAAACGATTCCGGGTAACAATAAGATGGGCGAGGAAGCCAAAAAACAGCGTTTGCAAACCGAATAATCCAAGCCCGAGCACGAGGTTTACGTTAACGACCGGTTTGCGGGTGAGACCCTGGAACCACAGGGTGATTTGCCAGCAAAAAATAATTGAAGCTGATCCGAGAAAGAGAAAACCGAGCGTCCCAAAAATCTTCAGGGGACGTACACCTACAATGACCATGATTAACTGAGTCAGGACCCGGAACGGATAAGAAGGGGAAATGAAGGAATCTCCGTGGGCTCGTTTACGAAAGCTGACCGGGACCTGTTCGAACCGTAATCCCTGGTGATAGGCGTCAATTAAAATTTGCTGAGTACAGTTATAATCGCCGGGTATGTAAAAATGTTTGAGGTACTGATTGGAGACGGCAAAAATGCCCGGCTGACTGTCCTTGATTGGCCACCCGGTTAGAGCGGACATCAGTTCGGTGAATAAGAAATTACCCAGCCGCCGATGAAGGGGCATGTTGTACTGCAGATCGGCAAAACGGTTCCCGTAGGTAACGTCGGCCCGGTTTTCCAGGATGGGCTCTAACACGGTGGATAGGTCGCCGATATCGTGTTGTAGATCCGCATCGATCTTGGCAACGGCGTCGGCTTCACGTTCACGTGCCGTACGGAGTCCGGTACGGACCGTGGCTCCCAGTCCCATGTTATTGGGATGACGCACGATATGATCTACACCGGCTTCTCGAGCACGTTGTTGTGTCTGGTCGCTGGACCCGTCATCAATAACGATGGACTCTACCGAGTGTTGCGAATTCTCAGCGTACAAATCGGACGAATGGAGGGACTGAATCGTTTCAGCAATGCTTTGTTCTTCGTTGTAGGCGGGAATAAGCACGGCAATCTTCATGGTTCTTCATTCTCTCCAATTGTGCGTTCGTTACTAATGACAATCGGTGGTTATATATTATAGGAATTATACGAGCTATCGAGTCACATTCTAATTCCCCAACGACCGATCCGGTATAGAGTCCGTTCTTTCCCGTGAAAAGTACCCGATATCCGTGCCAGCTATCACCGGTAGGAATGGCCAACTGTGAAAATTTTGAATAACTTGATACTCTGAACCGGAATTTCGGTTAAGCCTGCTTCAGCATGTCACTATTGGTGGTCCTATCGTGGCATCACGACGTAAATGGATTCTCACTTGGTTACTTCTTGGACTGGCATGCCTGTTTCTGTTACAGCAACCCGCCGTCTTTTTTCAAGCACAGCCGGATGAAACAAGGGCGTACCAGGCCGTTCAAAATCTTGCCTCGGGCACGGTGGATTTACCGATCCGGGGAATGCTCCTTCCCCTGATAAGTTTACCGTTTCATGTCCTTGGTATCGTGTTGTCCTCGATTACCGGAGCCGGTTGGCTAATTCCGTTCAGTACTCACCTAATCAATAGCGTTCTTGCGCTGGTTGTCGTGGGATTGTTTTATCGACTGTGCCTTCACGTGTTTGACCACGATGGGATTAGTGTGTTGTGTAGTTTGCTGTTGGTTCTCGGCACACCGTTTAACTTTTACGGGGTAAGTTTTTACAACGAAGTGTTAGCTTGCCTGCTAATGCTATATCCATTCTGGTTAATCATACGATCGGATAGCACTCGTGGTTCATTTGTACTTGCTGGTTTCACTGTGGCGTTGTCGGCACTCAATCGCCCGGACGCGATTTTGTTTGCGTTACCCGTTGTACTGTTTCTTTTGTATGACCGGCCGGATTCCATACTGCCGTTTTTGGCTGGCTTGGGTACCGGCGCCATTCTTGTCGGGGGAGTTGTAGGACTTGGGGCCAGTTCCACG
>JBDGPJ010000113.1:279-9381 GCA_042219695.1 bacterium | reverse complement strand
GTCCACGGTTCTCCGGGGGAGGATTTCAAGGACGCCGACCGTGTGAATCAGTTTGGTCGTGAATGGATAAAAAACCATGCCGGTGGTTCACGACCGTTTTTTCTTTACCTGCATTACATGGATCCTCACGAACCGTACAAACCTCCGTCCACGGATCTTGAACGACCTGAATCGGCTTCCAAACTTTCTTTTGACACGATCAAAAAACGCCACCTAAAAAAAGACTGGTGGCCTTCCTGGGAACGTATCTATCCGTTCGCCAGCAAACAAACCCCACCTCAACACGTGCTCGAGAAAACTATATATTTGTACGATTCTGAAATTCGTTACTGGGATCGTGAATTTGGTCGGATGACAACCTTTTTGAGTAAAAGGAACCTACTTAAAAACTCTCTGATTGTTGTTGTATCCGATCATGGAGAGGAGTTTTTCCTACACGGTAACTGGGCACACAACCATTCGCTGTTCAACGAATTAATCCATGTACCACTCGTTATTCGGCCTCCGGAGACAATGAATTATGAGACCGGTATCGTTACCCGCCCGGTCTCACTGGTACGATTGAGAAGTACCATTCTGGACGTACTCGGTCTGGGACACCGAAGTATCCGTTCTCCCATCTCGCTTGGCATGAACTCCTCCGAACCCGATACTCAGCCAATATACTCAAGCTGGTCACAACCCGGTAAATCGGTTCATTCGTTGATTCGTGACGGTTGGAAAATTCATCGTTTCTCCAATAAAAATCAGGTCGCCTGGCGGTTGTATCATTTAAATTCCGACATTTCGGAACAGGAGGATCAACGCCACGAGTTCCCCAATCGGTTCCGTCGCATGAAGAAACTCCTCCGCGACCGGACGCGGAAAAAACATCCCGCCTCACTATCAACTGTTAGCCTGAACAGGAAGTTGGTTCAAAACCAACTGGAAGGACTTGGTTACGTTGAATAAACTTGATTTTCTATCCCTTCAGGAAGACAGATGGGAATGAATAAGAACTACCTGCTTGTTTTCGCCGCGGTTGTGCTAATACTTGGCGGATCATACCTGGCTTCGTATCCTTATCATCCATTTCATACCCCGGAATATTTTTCGAAAGCCGATGCTGGTCTAAACACGTGGATCCTCCACCACGAGCTGGAATCTCTTCGAACCCTTGAATTTCGGCAATTATTCCGTGGTAATTTCTTCCATCCACTTGAAGCACCCGTTCTACTTTCGGAGCATTTCCTTTCGATCATTGCCTTGATGCTCCCGGTCTATCTGATTGTACCCGACCCCTACTTTGTTCATAACCTGGCTATTTTTATCTCCTACCCGTTGTGCGCACTAGGCATGTATCTTTTGGCCAGGGAACTTAACCTTAGTCCCGCCTGTTCACTTGTTTCCGCCCTGGTCTTCACGTTTTCTCAGTACCGCCTGGACATGAACCACTACGTGCAGCTCTCGACCATGCAATGGATGCCGTTTACATTCCTCTACCTGCATAAATTTGTCCGTAGGCGGTCTCCTGTTTGGTTGTGGTTGGCGATGGGCTTTTTTATGCTTCAGGCCCTTAGCTCGGCCTATTACCTGGTATTCTTTGCGATCACGGTCGTATTGTTTTTCCTGTTTCAACACCGGAAATCCCCCGACCTTTACCGTGAACTATTGAACCCCGGCTGTCTTGCACCAATGTTGTTAAGCGGCACGATCACTTGTGTCGCTTACTTGCCCTACGTGCTCTACCATCATCAACTTGGAATTGAACGGGGGCTTTACGCTCAGTTTTACTACGGCGCTGATCTGCTGTTTTTTCTTTCTGCTCCCGATACACTTTTATTGGGACCACTAACCGGTTGGCTCGGCCGCACCGAGGGCTACCTCTATCCCGGAGGTATAGCGTTACTGCTCACCGTGTATCTCGTTTGGAAACTGAGAAAACAAACGGCCCCTTCGCGGTGGTGTAAAAGTCTGATTGTCACGACGGGAATTTTACTTGTCTTGAGCGGATTCGCATGGGTGGACCGCTTACGGATAAGTCGAGTTATTACCAATTTGATTCCCCTTACAGCACAATTTGAAACCTCCGATTTACTCTCACTGATCAATATCGGATTATTTAGTCCGGCCGTTCTATGCCTGGGTTTAGCCGTTTTATGTAGCCGGTGGTCGAAAGCTTTTTTACGGGATTCACGTCTACTAACATACGGAGGAATTGCTGTTGTCAGTTTCCTCATTTCACTTGGCCCCGTCGTTAAAGTAGCCAATTTCCATGTTTCCCTTAACCCCGTTGCCCTACAACTTCATTACCTTTTCCCCGGTTTTGCCGGGTTACGTGCCATTTCCCGGGCGGCGGGGCTAATCCCATTTGGACTGGCAATCACCGCTGGACTCGGATTGCAACATTTGACGGAACGATTCACCATTTCCCGGAAGACCCTTATTTTCTGCGTTGTTCTGCCTCTGCTGGTACTGGAACTTTTCCCATCGCCGAAATCCGCGAAATCGGAAACATTTCAACCCGATCCCGGCCCGGTATACTCGTGGTTGGAAAGGAATGTCAGAAAGGGCCCTATACTTGAATGGCCGGTCCACCAGCCGTGGAGTGGAGAACACCAGTACGTTCAGTACAGCATGATCCATAAATTGTCACTCGTAAACGGATACTCGGGATTTCAATGGAAGGGACATCGACAAATTACGAGGAAACTGAATACGCTTCAATCACCGCAGGCACAGTCCATGCTTGATGCACTGGGTGTTCGATACCTACTCGTTCATCAACGAACCAATCAGTATCCTCCGTGGGCCGATAACCGGATTGGTTCATACGTAAATGTAAAAAACTTCGAGCGGACCCGTGTATACGTTAACCGTAACAATGTAACAAACTACGTACCTGAAAATTACGAGACACTGTTCGAAAGCAATATAGAAGACATCCAAGACAGGCGAGAACTCAGAATAAAATACAACGTTGAACGAAATTATGTCTCGACGGAAATGAAATCGATCACGGCCACCATCACCACGGACAAAAGGAGCGAGGAATTTCAATTATTCATTAAACCACAAATCTGGAACGAGACGTTACATGTCAAAAAAACCCTCCCTATGGAATTTCCTTCTCATTCCAAACCCCGAATTGAACTCAGCACACCATAGCCCAATTATTAGACAAGTTCCCTTTAATGTATAAACCGAAACGTTTTTATTTACTGGAATAAAGCGAAGTGACGGTGTATTGAGAAATCATCGATGTACAAATCTGTAGGTTGGTTACTTACATTTTCCATCTATGAGGGAGGGGCCTCGAAAATTCAAATTTTTATTTCAGAATGGTGATTGAGGCCCGGTGATAAACTAAAAAATGAAAGATCAAGGGTAGGGTAAATCAACATTTGTTAACTTTTTTCCAGTCCGTACAAATTAAGCAAGGGGGCACGTTTCAGATGATTTCGCTTTAAGGGATCAATGAAATTGTTTGGCGCCGGGGTTTGACAAGCAAGGAATCTTCTGAATTCTTACCTCATAACTTAATTGAGTATGATCACCAATACAGGAATAGGTTCAGGTTCTTCGGGGATGTCTCATGCACGAGACCTGGAGATTGGCGCCAGAACAACAACGTGAAAAACCACAAAAGAAATATATTTCCGCTTTAAAACCTTTACATGCCATTTGGTGAAACACTATGTGAAAGTATTTCCTACGACTGAAATACCAGTAAATTCAGCCGCGTAATTCTTTAGGAGGTTAAAGTAACTGGAGGGCAACGGAAGGCTGGGTGTTCACCTGGGAAAGCATGGCCTGTCCGGTTTGAAGCAAAATGTTTTTTTGAGATCGTCGGGTGGACTGACGGGCGAAATCAGCGTCTTTTATTCGGCTTCGGGATTTTTGGACATTATTATTTTGGGTCCTCAGTGAATCAATCCCTCCCTTCACGCGATTGATCTTTGCCCCGAGCCGGGCTCGTATATCGGAAACAGTGTCAATCGCATTGGAGACCTGTTCGATCGAATATTCAGCGCCTCCCCGCGTAGCTATCGATAGACCACTAACTCCCAGGGTACCGGACGTCACGGCCTGAAGTTCATCACTGTCATTCAGAGTTATCGTCTCGTCCCGGTTAGCCCCCATATGAAAGGTGAGCTCACCATTTCCCGAACGGATAGCCCACGGAGCATCCATCATAATGTCACGATCAACCGTGTTTGCCCCGGCATCACCGTCCCGGACTCCAAACTCAACTCTCGCCGTTTCGGCATTGTCGGGTACAACAAATTCCTCCGGAGATCCGGCGACGTCAAACGTTTTAAACACAAACGTCTCGAAAGACCCAATTTCTTCAAAACTATGGGCATTCGTGGTGTTCTGCTCAATCGAGTTCCCATCACTGTCAAAATACTCAATCCGGGCCAGGAGACTGGCATTGGCCGGGTTATCACTTTCCGATGAACTGGTATCAAGATCCCCGGTATCCTCACCGTTGGTAGCAAGCCGGGCCGACACCCCAAGGAAAAGCCGTTCCCCGGGATTTACGTCAAATTGATCGGATAAAATCTCCCGACCGGAGGCCGACGACGTCGGATCGACAAATCGCTGTGAATTGCCTCCCCGGGACACGACTTCATCTTCCCGTTCGAGTCGACTGGTCGTCGAGGAACCGGGATTCCAGCGGTCCGGTGTGCTGGCGGAGGCATCAAAACTATTGAATTCCGAGTTTGGAGTAAGGTTGGCAACGGTCCCGAAATCCGGATCGGCCTCCTCCGTCAAAAAGGCATTTGTCAATAAGGGGCGACCGTTGAACTCCGTGGTTTGTGCGATCTGATCGATGTCGCGCATGATCGACTCAAGTTCATCCTGTAAACCCCGGCGGTCGGAGTCGGTTAGACTATCGTTGGAGGCTTGAATGGCAAGTTCTCGCATACGCTGGAGGTTTGATTGAATTTTTTCCAATCCACCTTCCGCCGTCTGTAGCATGGAAATGTCTTGCTGGGCATTTTCAATCGATTGCCGATAACCCAGGGACTGTGTGCGCTGTTTCTGACTGATGGCCAGACCGGCCGCGTCATCCGAAGCTTCGTTAATGCGACGGCCACTTAACAATGCCTGGTTAGCTTCTGACAGCTCACGATTTTGGGAATGTAAGTTCCGACGCACAAAAGTCGCGGAAACGTTGGTCCTGATTCGAAATAAACCGCTCAACGGCATTCCCTCCCTGGAAAGCCGACCTATTTTCGATAAGGAACATCGTCCCTGAGTTCCTTAATACTACTGCTGATAACAAACTAAGTGACTGAGTAACGGAATTCAAGCAATATTTACGCAGGTGAACCGAAAATGCTGTGGGGAAATCAGGAGCTCATTTCCCCGAGTGCATATGCATGTCTATCGCCTTATTCCGGGGAAAAATTAGTGATTCACCGTTGGTTTGTATTACTGCTTAATGCATTTTAAGGTTCACATCATAATAGCGATCGTCCCTCGACTGACTTCGGTTTCGTACCGTCACCTTCCTTTCCGAGTCCAACGTCCACCGTAATATACTGTAAACGGAATTAGTAATCCCTTATCTATATCGACTCAACTCTCGGGTGGCCAGGTATATATCGGGTTTTTCCGATTCATGAGAGGAATAGTAACTGATGTGTAAGGTTCCATCTTCAAGAATGACCCCGGGGTAACCCGTGTCACCTCCGGAGGGCAACTGTTCCAGCTCCGATAACTCCGCAGGGTTTAGCTCCAACGATAGTATTGCCGTACGAGGTTCCTGTTGTTCCGCATTCAAAATCCGTCCACCCGCGATAAGGTTATTTTTTGGGGCGTTTATGAGATGGGGCCCCTCAATGGTTCGTTTCAGTTCCTGCCAGCTCCAGTTCCCTGCAAAACTGGTAGATTTCCCGAGTATCGCCGTGGATTGACGACCCTTATTTCGCCGTAACAAACACAATACGTTCGAATCGGTAAAACATACGCTGGCTTCGTTGGGAAAGTACGTGTTGTAAACTGGCCCCCCTTTACGTGAAAAACCGCGGTTATGATCATACGTATAGGGTGCAATTCCCGAATGATTTCCCGTCTGGTATCCCATGCTGTAGGCGGTTCCTTTGTGCCAGGTCAATCTCCACAGCCAGACGTCCGGATCATCCAGGAACCGTAACTCGGACCACTCCTCCCCGTCCGAACTAAAAGTCCAGGCGGTGCGGGGTTTACCGTCCGTTTCTCCGTTCCAGGTGACACAGATGGAAAGCATGAGACGACCATCGGGGGCGACTGTCAGTTTAGGATCCCGGAGATCGGCTTCGGGATGACTTATCGTGGAAAGGGACGTCCATTGCGATCCTTCGTTTGACGCAATTACACGGATTATTCCGTCATCGGACACATGATTGGAACCGTCACGAAAACAACACAGTAACGAACCGCTGTATTGCAGGAGATCGGTAAAGGCCGTGTGACGGTCGGAGGACCAGATATTCTGTACCAGGGGTGAGTGGCTCCCGGTTAGAGGGATTACAAAAACAGACGTACTTTACACTTGGTCTTACCTAAATGACTCAGATCGATCTCTATCGTAATGTATAGTTCAGTTTAGGCTTGCACGATGAAATTTCGAATTACTGTTTTTTTAGCATTTGATGTTCAGCAGTCAGCGCTCAGTAATCAGCGATTAGCCACTTGCTTACAAGCCATCAGTCATTGGCCAAAAGCAAACTAGCTAATAAGACAAACTCTTTTATTCAGGCCACCGCGGTTTCTTTCGGTAAATAGTTTTCCTTAGCCCATTGACGGATTTTTTCATACCGGCGGGCTTCCTCCACCTTACCCCGTTTGCGGCAACCACCTGCATAAATATCACATTTTTCCACGATCAGTTCCGCAGCACGCTGACGGTATGGCTCCGATCCGGACGTTTTAATAAATTTCTCCAGGGCCCTTATACGATAACGATCCAACCCGGGCTGTGACGATAACTGATCCGAACGCCCCCCGTCCTTCTCCACGAGAATTTCGTCAATCAGGTGGACCGGATACTGAAGAGCAATGCGGAGCCACAGATCGTAATCCTCACAGGCCGGTACCCGACCCGTGAAAACACGGAGGAATGTAGCATCACCCCCGACGCCGACACGAGGCAGCGCTCCATGGCACGTGGTAGCAAGTTACCATCCGGTTTTGAATGATGATCCTTCTGGTTGACCAATTCCCCGTCTCGATACCAGACGGCTTCCGGCTGGACGGCGACGGCCTCGGGATGGTCGTGTACGAACTGAATCTGGCGTTCAAGTTTGTGCGGACGCCACCGGTCGTCGTCATCCAGGGTGGCTACCCACGAAGCTTTGGAAGCAAGGATGCCCGTGTTTCGGGCCGCGGCGACTCCCCGGTTTTCTTCGTGACGGATCATGTGAACGCGTGAATCTTCAGGACAATCCAAGGCTTGCTGTGACCCGTCGTCAACAATAATTAATTCAAAATCCTGGAACGTCTGATCGAGGACACTGTTCACGGCCGTTTTAAGAAATTTCGGACGATTATAGGTGGGAATGATAACACTTACGGAAGGTTCCATCGGCATTTCTACTCCTCTTCAATAGCGGATATCTATGTACAGGATCAATTAGTGTATTATACATGAATCAGGAAGTTCAGGGGAGTCAAATAATTGATTGGGGGATTTATCAGGCCGGGTTTGACCCCTTATAAGTGGAAACCGTGAATCACTCCGAAAAACAATTCACTTTCCCACAGATGAACGCCCGTTGGAGGTCTTCGACCACGCATTTCACGAATCCATGATTTCCTTTAACACGACTGTAGCATAACCCCCGGACGGTAATGTCCATTCCACAATGAAATCCGTACAGTTCTTGTTCGTTTCGACCCGGTAATCCACGTCACCCAGGGGAAGACGCAGCGGTCGACGCAAACTACTTACGTTCAAGTAGCTGACCTTTTCAAACGCTTCCTCGGGCAGGTTGAACTGATCCAATAACGTTTTCTCAAGGTTTCCTTGTTTTCCCGAAGCATGCCAGTTATCCGGCCCGGTTAACAAGCCGGTTGGGCTAATCTCCCAGCGGTCACAACGCGCTTGTTCCTCCTGCTTTTTCTCAACCTCAAACATCCCCCCCGTATCCGTCTTTTTGGCTATATCCCCCACCCAAACCTGGTCCAGTTTTCGTACTCGATCGGCCACCTGGTGGTTAAACAACTGTGATTGGACCGAGTTAATAAATAATTGTCGCAACCCTTTCGGTATACTGGAAAGCACGGGTTTCGCCGATCCGGTATCGATATAAGTGGCTAATGCCCGTCGTTCCACGTCATTCCGAGCCGGCCATGCGTCAATGGCTTGTTCGTATTGTCCTTCGTCAAAAAGTTCACGGGCCCTGTAACAGGGTTCGGGATCCTGTTCCACGGGTTGACCCAAAAATAGTTCAACGAACTCATCCAGTTTATTGTCCAACATCGCCTGCCCGAGTTCAGCGTTCTTATTACGATCTCCAAACCGCTGTGGACCGTAATAAGCCGGTACACCTCGTTCACGTAACGTCCGTAATATGGTTTCCACGTTCGATTCAGCACCGGGCTGAACGTCTCGTATGCGTACCCGGAAATGGTTCCCTCTTAGGTGACCCGGTTTGAGTTTGTTTCGATGCCAGTCCAGTATCTTCAGTTCCATCCGGTCGTGCTCAAATGCATCGATACGGTCTTCGTCCGCGTGTTCCAGGCTCATTCGCTGGGTGGTCCGTGCGTGTTTGTCCTTACGACCGGCCCGGCCTATTTCCCGTGGAGACACGTTCATCCAATTCGCAATTTCCTCGATCGCTCCGCTCGTTGTTAAGTTTTCCTTGGTTACTTCAAAGTATAGGTGGGGACCCGAACCATTCGGTTCATAGGCCGGGATCTCCTCGACTTGGAAGGTTTCGGTAGTTTTCTGAAAAGTTCCCTGTATACCATTCAGTCGATCGGTTAATTCCGGTAAAGACTCAACCTGATCCCCGCGACCTTCAAAATCTATGTTAGTCATGGATTGCGTGAATGAATTCAAGCCGTTATTCGAGGGACTATCATTACTAAGAAACGTCCTTCATGCGTTCAGTAAAATCCCAACTATAA
>JBDGPJ010000113.1:0-269 GCA_042219695.1 bacterium | reverse complement strand
TTCCGGTTCAATCTCGATCTTGTATTCCTCGCGATCCGAATTCAACAGCATCTTACCGAGCATGGTACTGGTATCCCCCAGGTACCGCTTGATGAGACGCGTTAGTACATGCTTGTCCTCATCTCGCTCTATTTCCGCCGTTCCCCGGCCACGTACTCCCTTGTAGGGGGGCTCGTTCGGAGACACTTCAAAGGCACATTCCGGTTCATGACGCAAGTATTCAAGTACTTTCGCCTGCTCGTGGGTTGCACACCAAAAAGCCCCGTCTT
>JBDGPJ010000112.1:14109-15055 GCA_042219695.1 bacterium | reverse complement strand
AAATTTTGGCTACGAAAAATCAGGAAATTTCAACTTCCTGAAACCGAGAATGCCCAAAATTAATTGCCCGGTCAACTTCGGAAACTATTAATACACAAACCCCCCATGCTTCACAATGATTTAAATCCGAGGAAAAAATAATCAGAAAGTTGTGAACCGCTTTACCATTAGCGGGTAATTTATGAAATGAGGCAACCAGAAACAGACCGGGAAGGTGAATTATTACTGGAAGGGCACGATGAACTCAACACAAAGGAACGAACACGGATAGGAACGTTGATCTATTGTTAAAAAAATAAATTTGGCAATATAAAACCTGACTTCCCATCGAAAGTCTATTGTCCTTGTCTTATCAAACACAAAAATTTAACGGGATTAAAGCGTACCTGTACGCTATAAATGATAGAAACCGGGAAATTAGATCAATATTATGGTTTGAAGGAATTAAACGAACATGACCGTTCAATTCAGTCTACAAACATCTTCGAAAGAAAACTCAATAAGTGGATATCAATCCGGTGTCACCGAAAGTGGAAGACTGAAACTGCACATCAATCCACGTGGCATACTTGGTAGGACCCTTGTATTCACACATATGAGTTTCATCAACTTCCGCAATAAATCGGATTTCACCGTATTTGTCAAACCAACCGTTCACGAAGGCCGCGTCATTTCTCGGCAACTGCAGGTTGGCCTCACGATCATTGAGACAAATGTTTGTTACGTCAGGACCCGAACCTAACATTGTCTTTAATTTCTCCATTACCTTTACGTTGTAATCATGGGGGAATTTAAGATTATCCCAGGACACGAGTCCCCAGTTTAGTTCAAGCTGTTGAGTTTTTTTGTTTTTCTTAAATCCAAACAGAACCACGGAGGTACGGTCAAAAATTTCTTGCTTCAAACCAATTACTTTATCGAGTTCCTCGGGGGGATTGAGAACATA
>JBDGPJ010000112.1:7448-14099 GCA_042219695.1 bacterium | reverse complement strand
CATAGTCCTCCGCTTGAGGATGTGCCAGCACTCGCTTCAATTGGCCCTTTGTGTAAAAGGATGCATCGATGGTACTTCGAACTTGATCGGGTGAAGCCCCCCAGGGAATCCCTAAAAAATCATCAATTTTTGGTTTGCGTTTAATATTATTGCCCTGTGAAAATGGCATTTGCACCGTGGATTTACTGTTTTGTTTGGCGGAAATTACAGGCGCCGTTAGTAAACCAATCAATATAATAATACAACCATTCCTCAACCATTTCATCGCAAGTTCCTCCTTAAGTATCCTATTGTAGTCAGTCACTACTTAAAAATAATTGAGCAAAAATTGTAAGTTACATGAGGTTAAATTTCTATTCCCTTAATCCCAAGACGGTATTAAGGACTCAAAATCATATATCCTACAACTCGTGCTACCGCAATTAACAACCGATGGATCTTATTTTACACCGAAACTGATGAATTGTTCCAATCAACATTTAACGCAGAACCGGCTCTAACAGTCGGCCCCCGAGTTAACCGGATGTGTCTACCTCGCTCAAATCCAACGTAACAGGGACGGAAATTAGTTTACTAACAAAACAGGTTTCCTTGGATTTTTCCAGAACTGACTCCAGGCGATTTCGGGGCTCGGAAGCCGTTAACCGGGGGGAAATTGTAAACTTTTCAAATTCCCAGCCGGATTTTCCTTTTTCAAGGGTGGTTTCCACCGTACAGCTTATATTCTCCACGTCGAGATCCATTTGATTTACGAAAAACTGAAGCGTCATTAAAAAACAGGAATTCAAAGCACCGGCCTGTAAATCCTCCGGTGTATTACCCTCCTCTTCCCCACCAAATTCCGGGGGGGCACTTACTTCCAATTCCCCCGCGGGTAATGAAAGTCGCCCCTGCATTTCTCCCAAAGATTGAATTTCACTACGAATCGTTATCGTCATATGAAGTGCCCTCCGTAACGCGTTCGAATTGTCTTCGACTGGTCTGAATTCATGATATTATTATCATGGATTCTTAAGTATAGGGGGTAAGTTAACCCACTATAAACGTTAACAATGGTAGACGAATTAATCTTCTATACCATGATTTGAATCATAACGTTTGTACAGTATATTTCGTAGAGTCTACCATAGTACAGATTATTAACGACATTTGTTGGGAAGATTAAACAGTTCACGTAATCAAAAGTTCCAGGAAAACATTGACTTTTTTATCACTAAAGGGTGTGTCAGTTGACCATATACGCAATACTTGCATCTATCCTCGTTCTCATAATAGCCGTACTTGCCTATAAACTCTGGGAACTGACATCCGATTTCCAACGATCGTTAAATCGAGTTGATTCAGAAATAGTTCCCCTGCTCCGGGAGTCCCGAGAAACCATGGAACGAGTTAACAGAATTTCCGGTGAAGTCGAGCGTCACGTTGAAAACACTGGTGATAACATCGACGGTTTAAGCCGTGCAATTCGATCGTTGATTGATAACTTGACCGATCTTACCCAGCAATGGAAGGACAGGCTATCCCCCGATAACAAGGTTACCAACATACTCACAAGTGTACTTGCCGGCGGATATGACCTATTTAAAAAATACCGATCTTCAAGTCAATCTTCGGAAAGGAGGGATTCCAATGAGTGAAGGCAGTGGATTAAAAGCCTTTCTGTCCGGGGCTATTCTTGGAGCCGGAGCGGCAATTTTGTTTGCACCTCGTTCCGGTGAAGAAACCCGCGAACAGATTCGCAACTTCGGTGAACAGGCCTCCGACGCCGTACAGAAGGGGAGCGAGGATCTGTCCGAACAGATCCGACATCTCCGAGGCGATATTGAACGAATTACTTCGGAAGCCATTGGCAGCAGTCAAGAACGGGTTCGCAATGAATTGGAAGCATTAGGAAGTGCCCTGGAAGAAGGTAAGCGTGTTTTACAGAAGGAGCGTTCTAACCGTTCCGATTCTAGTGAAAACCGTACGAATAGTCAGGGCTCGTCCGACGACGAGTAACTAAGTCGTATGATTTGGGGATAAGGAAGAATGGTTACCCTATTGGGTAGCCATTTCTTCCCTGTTCTCCTCGTTTTCCCGGGATTGTTCGAGGTCTTCTATTGTTGAGACGTTATATTCGATTTCCCGGGAAAGTGCTTCGCGTATCCTGGAAATACTGCAGAGTAAATCCCAGATAATCAACCCACTAACTACGAGCATAACTACGGTAAGAGTTCCAATATAAAATCGCGCTCCCGTAATTGTTAGTTGATTTTCATTAATTACCCATCCATATAAACACAAACCCAATACAACAATTAACAAAACCCCTGTAACAATCCGTCGAATACGCTGTCCCGTGGAGACAAGAAAGTTTTTATCCTTAACAATTTTCTTCCATTCCACAATCATCATTAAAACTATTGCCGTAGTTAGACCCAACAGTGCTGTGATCCCTACGAAAAAACGAAATCCCACGTAGAACATTACTCAAGTTCCTTTCCGACCTGATGATCAAACTGAAAATTTACGTTACACTGTAACAAATTTGTGCCTAATAATTCATGACGATAGAAATTGTCACGAATTATTTATCTCTACGAAACAGCCGTCATACTTAAAGGCGTTCATAAACCAAATTGTAATACCATTGTTCACACTTAAAAAGTGTACTTGCAAGTTACACTTTCTGACAGCTTGGCGGTGAAGAGATACCATCTGGCAATGGAACTTTTTTGCATCACTGAAGCTGTCCTTTGGACGGATACTTCAGGTCAATACCACTTTGATGAATAGACCGAATTACAATCGTTTTAAGAAATTATACTTCCGCGGGAATAAACGCTACAATTACGTGGCTCATTAACCACTTTGTTAAGCTCGACTCATATAATTATGTAATATATTTCTTTGCAGATTTATTCGGAAGTGACTTTTACCATGGAATGGATCATTTTTGCGATCGCAATAGCCGCCCCCCTTCCCCTCGGTTACGGAGCGGGTAAACTCATCCGCTGGTGGAAAATAAGATCCGCCAATAAACAGGCCGAAGTTATTCTCGAGGAAGCCGAAACTCAGACCGAAGACATCAAGGAACCCCAGGAAAAAATCGATCAGCAAATTCACGATTATAAACAGAAACGTGATGAACAAATCCAGGCCCAAAAAAAACGCATAGAGAGTTATCAGGAACGTGTCAATTCCATTAAGAACCGGCTTGAAGGACGCGAAAACCTGATTGAGGACCTTGAAAATCAAATCACTACCCAGAAAGACAATCTCAATCAAGAAAAACAAAAGTACGAAGAACTGCGTGAGGAATTTTTATCGAAACTCGAAAACAAATCCGAAGTAAACCGTTCCGAACTCCTCGAATCACTGGAGCGCGACGTCGTTTCTCGGGCCGAATTAACGGCCAGCGATCATGTGAAACGTGTAACGTCCACCGTCGACTCCCACCAGGAACGAATTGCTCGACGCATACTGGGAAGAGTCATCCCGCGAACCGATATTACTTCCCCACCTGAAGTGCCCACTGCTGTACTAAAATTTCCCGATGAAGATGCTTATAACCAGTTCATGGAATTCTACGAAGAACACGAAGAACAACTCACGGAAGACATTGATTCGGATATTCGCTTTGAACCCGATTCCAACCATGCCGTCGTAGAAACGTTGAAACCGCTCGACAAAGAAATCGCACACCGGACACTTAACAATATAATTCAACAAAAGAAGTTTTATTACGACCTCGTGGAAAAGGGTTTGAAACGATACCGCCGCCGTGTCAATAATGAGGCTGAACAGGCCGCTCGAGAGGCCATGAATGAATGTCGAATTGAATCCATTCCCGATAATCTCGTGGATCTTCTGGGTGTACTTAAGTTTCGAACCTCGTACGGACAGCAACAGCTTATACACAGTAAAGAAGTTGCTCATCTTGGTTCTCTAATCGCTGAAGAAATTGGTGCTGATGCTCAGTTAACACGCCGTGCCGGCTTACTTCACGACGTTGGTAAGGCTATCGATCGCCAGCGTGAAAGCGGTCACGCCGTAATTGGTGCTGAACTCGCCGAGGAAGCCGGAGAACATAAAATTGTGACCAATGCTATCGGTAGTCACCATGGTGATATGGAACCGAATTCAGTGGAAAGTATCATAGTGGCCGCGGCCGATGCCATCTCTGGAAGCCGGCCCGGAGCACGACGAGAAAACGTCACCAATTACTCCGAACGTATACAATCCCTCCTTGAATTAGCTAAAGATCGTGGGGGAATTAAAAAAGTGTACGCAATGAACGCGGGACGGGAACTCAGAGTCCGAGTTAATCGAGAAGAGATTGATGACGAGGACCTGGAAGAACTTGCCTCCTCCATAGCGAACGACATTGAAGAAGAATTAACGTATAGTGGAGAGATTAAAATTAACACTATCCGTGAAACTCACATCACCCGTACCGCCCGCAATTCTTGATCGAAATAAGTAAGCTATCGTCCGGAGGAAGGAGTGACTTTATCCAGATCAGTGAAAAAATTGGGATAGGATTTTGATACACACTCCGCCCCCCGTACAGTAACGTTTCCCAGCACACAACCTAAAATACTAAATGACATGGCAAGTCGATGATCACCGTGAGCGTCCAACGTAACCTCATGGTCGGGTTCCACCAAACGATCATTATTAACAATTTCAATGTAATGACTGGATGAGCTTATTTCCAAACCAACTTTGGAAAGCTCTTCACAGGTACGGGCTATACGGTCACTTTCCTTATTAGTGAGGTGTCCGATCTTTTCTATTCGACAGCCTCCTCGAGCAAAACATCCCAGGACAGTTAAAATAGGAACCAAATCCGGACAGCGCTCGGCGTCAAATTCAAAACGTTCCGGACGATAAGAACCATTTATCCGTAAAGGGGTTCCCTCCATTTGACTTCCGGTGATCCACTCAACCGGCGCGTTACGTTCCAATAAGAAATCGACGAGAGCTCGGTCAGCTTGAATATCTTTTCGATCCAGTCCTTCAAGTGTGAGGGATCCTTCCGTTAGTAATCCACCTACAACGAAAAACGCTGCCGAACTAAAATCAGCAGGAACACTGTATTTAAATTGATGGGCTTCGGAACGTTTGATTTGATAATTCCCGTTACGTTTGTCTATATCCATACCAGCTTTTCGTAGTACCCGTACCGTCATATCAATATACGGTGCACTAACCGGGGAACCTTCAATTCGTATTTTCCCTCCTCCAATGGCCGATAATCCGAGCAACCACCCTGATACATGCTGACTGGTCGTCCGTGCCGTGAGAGAAATTTTCCCTTTCTCTATACCCTGTCCCGGGTAGCATGTGATCGGTATACAATCCTCGGGGGAGGATGCCTCTACTTTCAAACCGTTATCACGTAATGTTTGAATCACTTCCGTGTGAGATCGATTCGAAAGGGTATCACGTCCGGTAATTGTGACTTCATCAGGACCCGACAATAAAGAAACCACCGGGATGAGAAAACGAAGGAGTGTCCCACTTTCCACGGCATCCAGTTCATTGGCTTCAAGGCGAGGCGGGGTATTAGCAGGAATAATTCTCTTTTTTTGCTCGTTCGCTTCTACAGTAGTTTCAAACTCTTCGAGACACTGTAATGTTGCTCGGGTGTCATCGGAGTCAAGAGGATTTGTAACGGTCCCCCCACCCAATAACAAAGCAGTAAAGTAAGCCCGGTGAGTATAAGACTTTGATCCGGGAACTCGTAGCCGTCCCCGGATTGATCGTGAGGAGGGAAATTGCTTATTTATGGGAATAGCCCTACCTAAGCGGACATTTCCGGGTCGAGTTCCCCAAGCGCTTCCCGTGCTGCCTCTTGTTCGGCTTCCTTCTTGGTACGACCTTCCCCGGTCCCGTAATGGGTCCCTTCAATCAGCACGGAAACGGTGTGCATGGGGTCGTGCTGAGGACCGGACACGTCCTCCAACCTGTACTCCGGATTACTCTGTCCATTCCCTTGTAATTGCGAGTCCCCTCTTCCAGGTAGCGATCGATTTCTTCCTCGAAATAAGGTAGGATAAACGAACGGGTCCTCTCGAGACCGGAACTTACGTATATCGCACCAATGAAAGCTTCAAGCGAATCGGCCACGACTTTGTCACGTCCGCGCTCGGCACGCTGTTCTCCCTTGCTCAAACGTAAAAAATCATTCAACTCAAGCTCACGGGCTACCCGGGTGAGCGTTCGGGTATTGACAACAGCACTCTTGATTTCGGAGAGTTTTCCTTCTTCCGCGGAGGGGAATTCCTGAAACAAATACTCGCAAATTATAAGATCGAGAACGGCGTCACCAAGAAATTCAAGTCGCTCGTTATCGTACTCAAGTTCCCGTTCATTGGCAAAACTACGATGCGTCATGGCCCGCAGGAACCATTTACGGTTGTTCCTCACGGCCAGGTCAAACTGCTGTTTCAGGTCATCGAGAATATCTTCGGGTGTGCTCATAAATAACAAGGACGGAAGTCGTCTTGTGCCTTCGGGAGATACAACCGGGTTATATCCCCCGAATTCATAAAACGATACATTAATATTTGACGAAACCAGTCCTCTTATCACTCCTTCGTGAATACGAGCGTTGCGTTATGTCCCCCAAAACCAAATGCATTGCTGAGAGCAACCCCGACCGGA
>JBDGPJ010000112.1:4679-7413 GCA_042219695.1 bacterium | reverse complement strand
CGTTCGGCACGTAATCGAGGTCGCAATCCGGATCGGGGTTTTCGTAATTTATTGTGGGAGGAAGCAGGTCGTTTTCCAGGGAAAGTACGGTCGCAATAGCTTCAATGGCACCGGCTGCTCCCAGGAGATGACCCGTGGTAGATTTTGTGGAACTAATTTTTAATTCCCAAGCATGATCTTCAAAAACCTTCTTAATGGCTTTCGTTTCAGCCACGTCTCCCTGGGGGGTGGACGTACCGTGAGCATTGATATAATCCACTTTGGAGTACTCCAGGTCAGCATCATCAACGGCAAGCCTCATACACCGGGCCGCTCCTTCTCCATCCTCCCGCGGTGCCGTCATGTGATGAGCATCCGAATTTTGACCGTACCCTGCCAGTTCAGCATGGATTTCGGCCCCCCGCTGTTCGGCATGCTCCCTCGATTCGAGAACCATTGCTCCAGATCCCTCTCCCATCACGAAACCGTCACGTTCAGCATCGAACGGCCTGGAAGCCCCCTGGGGATCATCATTGCGTGTTGAGAGTGCCTTAATTGCACAAAACCCCCCAAATCCGAGTCGAGACGTTCCGTACTCAGCCCCCCCTGCAATCATGACGTCGGCCTCACCATACTGTATCAGGCGCGCTGCGTCACCAATGGCATGAGCGCTGGTAGCACAGGCGGTTACCACGGACTTGTTCGGCCCCTCACAGTTGTTACGTATCGCAACCTGACCGGACACCATGTTGATAATCAACTTCGGTATCAGGTACGGTGAAATGCGACGGGGACCGCGATCGAGGAATACCTCGTGTTGTTTTTCGATCGTATGGATCCCCCCGATTCCCGAACCAATAATAACTCCGGTACGGAGCGGATCGTATTCGGGATCCTCCCGGTTGTAACCGGCGCGTTCTATGGCTTCTTCGGCGGCGACAATCCCCATTTGGACAAAGGTATCCATCCGGTTTTTCTCACGACGAGAAAAATACTCATCGGAATCAAAATCGTCCACGGTAGCGGCAAAATCCACGGGGTAATCTTCCGTGTCGAACCGCTCCAGGTATTTAGCGCCACTACGGCCTTCCGATATCCCTTCCCAGTAGTTTTCGAGGCCGGTACCGTTAGGGGCTATCGCCCCCATACCGGTTACAACAACATCACGGCGATCCATGTCTCAAATCTCTCCGATTGATAAAACGCCTATTGCAGTGATTCGATCTGTTCGACGGCCTCACCGACGGTCGTGATTTGCTCGGCCTTCTCGTCGGGAATCTCAATATCGAACTCTTCTTCAAACCCCATAACGAGTTCGGCAAGATCAAGGGAATCGGCTCCGAGATCCTCGGTAAACGAAGCATCGTCCGTAATCTCGGACTCATCTACTCCCATCTGCATTTCAATAATATCTACTACCTGGTCTCTGACTGACATGACCAATGCACCTCCTAAAAAAATTAAATAAAGCGTTTCGTTACAAATTTAATCGAAAAGGTAGTGTAAATATCGATTCTCCAAAAACAAGTAACACGTCTCAATAAAATTACATCGCAAGTCCACCGTCTACTCGAATGACTTCCCCCGTAATAAATCCGGCTTTTTCGGAGAGGAGAAACTCCACACAGGCCGATACGTCTTCCGTATCGCCCAACCGTTCCGCCGGTGTTTCTTCCAACAAGGTTTCCTTCGTTTCATCATCCATTTCTTCCGTCATTTCAGTTTTTATATAACCAGGAGCCACGATATTACAGGTTACATTTCGAGAGCCAAGTTCTTTTGCAACGGACTTTCCAAGTCCAATCATACCGGACTTCGAGGCTGCGTAATTAACCTGACCTCCGTTACCCATTAATCCAATAACGGACGACATCATAACAATACGTCCCCAGCGGTTACGCATCATCGGTCGTATGACGGATTTGGTGCAGTAAAAAGCCCCGTCAAGATTGACGTTCATAACGGATTCCCAATCATCGTCCTTCATACGCATCAGTAAACCGTCACGGGTTATTCCGGCGTTATTCACGAGGGAATGAACGGTATCGTGTTCTTCCACCCAGTTTTCGATGGCTTCGGACACCTGATCAAAATCGGACACGTCCGCGGTAATCGTGGTGGCCGTCCCCGGTGGGGACAACTCCTCTTCAATTTCCTCGACGGCCTCGTTCAGCGCTTCTTCACGCCTACCGAGCAAGCCAACGGTAGCACCTTTATCCAGGAAATGTTCGGTCATGGAACGACCGATACCACGGTTGGCTCCGGTAACGATAATATTTTGCTCATGAATGGGGGGCATCAGTTCATCTCCTCCAGCAGTTTATCCGTTTCCTCGATTGTGTCCGTAGTGCGAATATCAACGTCCCGGTCCGATTGGGAAGCAATTCTTTTCACCAGGCCCGCAAGAACGTCAGCGGGTCCGACTTCAATAAATCGCTCGACTCTGTGATCGATAAGAAGCTGAATGGACTCAATCCATCGTACAGGTTCTACCAATTGATCTATTAAATGCGAAGTGGGGGAGGCTTCAACAAAATCTGCCGTTACATTTGCCACTGCGGGTTTCCCATCGGACCAATTCACGGTATTAAGAGCCTCTCGAAGGGGTTCGCGGGCCGGTTCCATGTAGCGGGAGTGCCAGGGGCCGGATACGTCGAGAGCTACAGCCTTAAGAGCCCCTGCATCACGAGCCCGTTCTTCCACTGCTTCGATCGCGTTATTCGAACCTGATACCACGAACTGGCCCGGAGAGTTA
>JBDGPJ010000112.1:3266-4669 GCA_042219695.1 bacterium | reverse complement strand
GGAATCATCTGAACTTATCGTTTCACATAACTCCTCCAGGGAAGAACGATCCAATTTTAAAACCGCGGCCATTCCACCGTCCACCTGCTGTGCGGCTTGGTCCATGGCCTCACCACGTTCGACAACCACGGGCCATAACTGCTCCAGGTCAGCTCGACCCGATGCAACGTAAGCGTTGTATTCCCCCAGACTGTGACCTGCGAAATACTCCGCATCCAGTCCACGGTCAGTGCAATATCGATAAACGAGCTGGTTAACGGCAAAAACGGCCGGTTGGGTGAATTTGGTCCGTTCCAGTTTTTCGGCGGGACCTTCGACAATATACTTCCGTAGGGGGAATTCGGTTTGCTGATCCAGCTCCTTCATCAAGGCATCAAGCTCGGAGGAAGCATCCAAAAAATCTTTTCCCATACCCACATACTGGGAACCCTGGCCGGGAAACACAAAAGCCGTATTCATAGTAGAACCCTTTCTTCCGTCAAATACATGTTCAGGGAAGCGTCACCACGCAGGATGCCCACGTCAGGCCGCCACCGAACGCTACCATCAATATATTGTCACCGGATTGTATTTTCCCCTCGCGGCGGTACTCATCCAGTGCTATACCAATTGAGGCAGCCGAAGTATTCCCATACTTGTGTAAATTAATAATCATTTTTTCTTCATCCACATCGAGGCGTTTCCGGACGGCCTCGATGATTCGTAAATTTGCCTGATGAGCGATCACGTAATCAATGTCTTTGGGCTCCATATCAGCCCGTCGAACGGCCCGTTCGGCAGCCTCCCCCATTTTCCTCACAGCGACTTTAAATACTTTTTTGCCGTCCATGTGAAGGTAATGCATGTTTTCCTCAAGTACTTTCTTGTTTATTGGACATGCAGAGCCTCCAGCCGGAACATTTAAAATATCCTGGTACTGGCCATCGGCTTTAATGTAGATCGATTTTAACCCTTTATCCGCCTCAGGCCGATTACTAACCACCACCGAAGACGCTCCGTCACCAAACAATACACAGGTTGTGCGATCGTCCCAGTTGGTAATCTTCGACAGTGTTTCGGCAGCTACAACTAACACATTTTCAGCCACTCCGGCTTCGATCTGACTATGTGCGACGGAAATACCGTAAATAAAACCACTACAGGCGGCGGATAAATCAAACGCGGCACAGCTAGACGCACCGAGTTTATCCTGGATTACACACGCCGTGGACGGAAAAAACATGTCGGGGGTCGCAGTGGGGGTTATGATTAAATCGATCGCTTCCGGACTGATATCGGCGTCGTCGAGCGCATTTTGTGCAGCCCGTACCCCAAGATCGGACGAAGCCTCTTCATCCTCGGCGATGCGTCGTTCCTCAATTCCGGTTCGGGTTCGAATCCATTCGTCCGTCGTATCCACCAGC
>JBDGPJ010000112.1:0-3256 GCA_042219695.1 bacterium | reverse complement strand
CTTCCAGATCGTGATTGGTCATCACGTTTTTAGGGACGTACATACCACTCCCGGTAATTACGGGGTTTCGCTTACTCATCAATGGTCACCGACTCGTTCAAAGAATTCATGCGATTTCCAATCTCCGAATTGCAGTCCCTTTCAATGAATAACATCGCCTGACGAACGGCATTTTTTATCGCTTTTGGGGAACTGCTACCATGACAAATAATGCATCCTTCATTCAAACCAAGTAAAGGAGCCCCCCCGTATTCTGCAGGATCAATAATTTTTTTCAACTGCTTAAAGGCGGGTTTTAACATCCAGCCCCCTATTTTGTTACGAACTGATTGATCAATTTGCTCTTTCATAAATTCAAATATCGTTCTCGCCACGCCTTCGGAAAGTTTCAGAGCAACGTTACCAACAAATCCATCACAGACGATGACATCCGTTGTCCCCCCCAGAACATCACTCCCCTCCACGTTACCGTGAAAATTAATTGGGCCCTGCTCAAATAATTCGTACGCTTCCTGCACGAGTTCATTTCCTTTTTTTACTTCCGTCCCCACGTTAAGTAGTCCCACTGACGGATTTTCAATACCGGTAACCGTTTCACTGAATACCACACCCATCATGGCAAACTGCAATAATTGGCGGGCTGTGCAATCGACGTTTGCCCCGGAATCGATCAGGATTGAATAACTCCCCTCACGGTTGGGTAAGTGGGTGGCAATAGCGGGACGGTCAACGTTTTCTCGAACGCCCCATTTAATTTTGGTACAAGCCATCACCGCCCCCGTGTTTCCGGCACTAATTAATACCCTGGTTTGACCTTCTTTGACGGAATTGGCGGCTTGAACGAGGGAAGAATCTTTCTTCTTACGAACACCCTGAAGGGGATTTTCATCCATGCGGATGTGTTCTGACGCGGGGCGAATTTCGTAACTGCCAGTGGTGGCCTCATAGGAACTAAAGCTCTCCCGTATGAGCTCCTCCGGACCTGCCAGTACAAGACGTACTTTGTACTCGTCAAGAGCGAGTTTAACTCCATCTAAAATAGATTCAGGAGCGTCATCCCCGCCCATCACGTCAACAGCTATCGACGTTGGGGACATCAGTTAAAAATTAAGCAGATTCCGATCCGACGTCGATGACCTTTTCACCGCGGTAATATCCACACTCCATACAAACCTGGTGGGGAGGCTTGGAAATTCCACAATTCTCACATTCTCCAAGTGTGGGTTCCTCAACACCCTCCCATTGAGCTACACGATGACGTTTTTTGGACTTTGATTTACGATATTTAGGTACAGCCATGGCTACTCCTCCTAACGTTATGAATCCAAATCAGATTCTTCAATATCAATTTCCTGTAGTTTTTCCATACGGGGATCAACGGACTCCCCTTCGTGTCCACAGTCTTCCTCATTCCGATTGGCCCCACAAACGGGACATAATCCCTCACAACTCTCATCACAAATCGGTTTCATGGGCCGTTGAACGTGCAAATCCTGCCTTACAAGTTCTCCAAGGTCGAGTTCGTCATCTTCGTATTCGAGAATGTACTGGACTTCACTATCCTCCTCAGGTTCGACCTCGGAACGATCCTGTACGTAATCAGCTCGTACCGAATAGCTAAAATCCTCTTCAAAATAATTGAGACAGCGACTGCACTGAAGGTCCAGCACTGTGTCATAATGACCTTCAACCTGAAACGTACCCGAAACATAGCGAATAACAAAATCAACGTTAACTCAAGCGTATCCGGTTGCCATGTTTCGTCATGACGTAAGGTCCGCTCAGGATTCTCAATAAGAGAAGAAACATCAATTTTCAATAGAAACGCCCCAGAATGTAATAAGAGGCGTTATTATATTCGTTGAAACCCCAAACAACAAGCGCCCCTCGTAACAGAAAACCCAACCCAGGAAATTACCCCGTATATTTTTTAACGTAATCAATATTCGGATTTCACAGGGATTGATCCTCCGGAATGTCAATCAATGAATTGTGCGGTCCACTTTCTTTAACCAGTCAAGATTTTTTCAACGTTTCAAAAAGGTCCATGTAAGAAACACGGTTGGCACTCAAACCACTGCTAACTCCTCTATAGTCTGGATTTCTTCAGGAGATAGTTGTATCTCCAAGCAGGTAAGATCCTGTTTCATGTGTTGTTCGCTTGTGGTACCTGTAAGGGGAAGTATTCCCACCTGAAGCGAAAAGGAAAATATGATTTGAGGAATGGTTTTATTGTACTTTTCGGCAATTTCGTGAAGGTCACGTTTCTGTAACTCACGTTGATTAGCCGTTAACAGTGAAAAACCCTGATAAACGATATCGTGTTCATCACAAATTGTTCGAATCTCCTTGTCCCACGCTCGACGTGCAAAACACCGGTTCTGAACGTATTCAGGTGTCGAATCACAGGTGGATAACAGTTCTTTTAACTGGTTCGAAGATACGTTACTTACCCCAATTGTCCCCACGCGATCCGTTGCCAGCAATTGTTCCATGGACTCCCAAACCGACTGATCGGCATCCGACCAACCCGCCCGAGACCGGGGTCCGTGTAACACTAACGAATCAACGTAATTGGTTTGTAAATGATCTAGTGAACTCTCCAACGACTGATGTACCTGGTTCTCGTAGGAGGAGTCCGGGTCGTAGGGCAAACGATCATCCTGTCCTTCTGGATAGGTATATTTCGTCTGTAAGAACAGTTCGGAACGATCCACGAGACCCTCGTCAATAGCCCCGGCAACAGCGTCTCCCACCCCTGCTTCGTAGTAGTGTTTCCGCTGGTTTGCCGTATCAATTGCACGGAACCCATTCTCAATGGCCAGCCGGGTTAATTCCTCCGTTCGATCCTCTTTCCAGGCCGTTCCGTATATGAACGGCGGTTTAATTTCGATGTTTTTTGTGAATCCCATTCAATTACGTCCTCCAAAACATATAGTGGTTAGATTTCGTCATATAGTACCCTCATGGATTAACTACCCCCGTGGTATCGGCTTCAACCGAGTCCATTCACCTATCCTACGTTCAAACCTGCAATAGCTTTTCCCCGTTTTATTCACGAAGTTCGTTATGGACCATCCTAAAGAAATGGGCTGGACCCATGTGGAATTCTCATTTGAGGAGTTAAAACCTGTGTTCAGAAAATAGCCGTTCGGGATAGGATTTCATAACTCACTGCCCCATCCTTTCCCCGGATCGTAAGGCTCTATTGAAATCCTTCGATAATTCCGTTGTATACTTAAATTGAATCCGTTTT
>JBDGPJ010000111.1:0-6099 GCA_042219695.1 bacterium | reverse complement strand
ATACAGGTGGCTGTACTGTTCCCAGCTATCAATACTCGAGGTGATAATCCTGTTTCCGCCCGAATCACGAGTAAAGTACTCCCCCGGAGTCAGCCAGGACGAATCACCGATCGAACCATTGGCGTACTGGATAACCTCCTCTGGCTTGCTGTAATGCATGTCACGGAAATCGCCACTGTCCTCCACGTACAGTTGAAATTCGTCAAACGTATCGACGGATCCACTACCATTCTGGGTCCTCGATGAATCCAGGAGATTGGCCTTACCGGCCTCATCCTCGATATACTCCATCTGGAAATACCCGATGTCACCGTCATCACAGCCACTTTGTTCGGTGTACACCGTCTGAGAGGGTAAACAGACCTTCTTGTCCATGGGAGTTCCCTCAATGATCTCTCCCCCCCAACCCCACAACTCGTCGAAGTTGTCTCCACCGGACACGATACCGGGCGTTTTTCCACCGTGATACCAGTTGTCACGGGCGTTACTGTTATCTCCTGTCAGCACACCTTTTTCCCACGAAACTCCCTGTTGGACGGGCTGGGTGCCTGATTCGGGATTCCAACCATTCATATTAATATTCTTATTACCGCCCCCTCCACGAATAAACGTGAGATCCTCCAGTTTGTCATTGTGTAATCCCCCCGTTAAGAATTCGGGTTCATTACTGTCGGAATTTACCAGATAATACAGTCGAATATCACCGTTATTTGCTAAATCTTTGACCGTTTTTTCGTCCGTCACATCCATGGCGGAGGTATCCTCCGTCCGAATATTGACAATGACACCTTCCATCTGCGATTTTAATTTCGGATTGTTATTTCTTGCGGAAGGGTAGGTATCGTAATGGGCAATCGTGTACTCCGAAGAATTCGTGGACTCACCGGATCCATTTAATGCATCGGTAAACTTATACGTTCCATCGGTGGGATCAATTGCCGAACCGGTTGTGTTGTAAATTTCGATGAACTCGTTTTGTTCCGGTGGATCGTCCGCGGGAGGAGCCCAGAATCCCGTGTCCCCCGGATCCATGGCTATATCAGGAGCCAAAAAATCATTCGCGTTATTATCCGAGTCAACGGGTTTACATTTCGACGGTATGGTGTCACCACAGTGATCATCATACGGAGTTTGAAGTTTCGTATCACGCATGATGTTGACTTCCCCGTTAACGGCAACGACATCTCCTTCGAAAACATCACCACTTACATCACTGTCATCAATGTTTTCTACGTCGGAGTTGCTACCCGTAGCGTCGTAACCAACCACATCCATTAAATACTCATCCACCGAATCATCCGGCGATAGTCTTCCCCAGACCTGATATCCGGATTCATTCCCCGGAGTCAGGGTCGACACGTCCTTCGTGGACACCATCGGGGATCCCGACACGTCACAGGTTCCTTCACAAAACACCTGATACTCCCCGGACTCAAGCTTAATTTCCCCGGACCAACGGTCCCCATAATCTACCTCGGCTAAACGTGTTACATACGCTGCCTTGTGATGGCTGTTAAAGACCTGAACATAATCGTTATCACATTCACTTACCGAGTCATCGCAGATTTGCGTGATTTTGATGGGCTTGGGCTGGCGGGGCCAGTAATTCATAACCTCCGTAACCACAATGTCATCGGGTTTCTGAAGCGCATCGGCTCGTAGTTGACCCATCCACGCTTCGGCTCCCGCGGTGGCAAGGTCATAACCCATACCAAGATTCGATAAAGCACTACTCACCTGGATGTGTAACATGGCATTCAGGGAGTAAGCCGAAACAATCGCCCCCAGAAGCGCCATCATCCATAAGACCAGCACCAGGGCAGTCCCGCGGTCGGATTGTAACTGACTGAGGTTGTCCCGTATAAACTTCATTATTCATATCCTCTCCTGATTGATACGGCTGTTTTATACCAGATTGGTTTTACCGTGTCATTATTTGAGCCAAAATTAGCGTTGTTATCGTAAGCTCTCATGGAAAATTGAATGAGAGACGGTAAATATCCTTTTGACTTACTGTCCCAGCTATCCTGCCAGGCACTGTTTTTGTGATCGTAGTATCGAAACGAAAGGTAATCGATGTTGAAAGCAAGCGGCCCCACACCCGAATGGCGTGTACCGGACTGATTGAGGTCCTCCAGAGGGGACAATACCGCCTCGGATTCGTAATACGGCAGGTAATGCTGGCCATTTGCCGTACTGGGATCCATGTCTTCCAGGGTGTGAATCTGCCGGCGCTTCACGATCCCCCATCGTCCCTTCATTTCCGATATTGTCTTTGGAGACCCCTCTCCGTTCACCCAATAAGCAACGTATACTCGCTCGGAAGCTGCTTCGGTTTGTTTGTCATCTAGGCGGTTATCGAGTTCGTCATTGGAATACACCGCGTGAAAGTGGATGCGATCCGAGTGGTTATTGGGTTGTGAACTCAAATCGTTGTGGGGCGTACGGGTGGAGTTCTCGTACTTGTTGTCAGCATCGACTCCAATCAGCTCATAATCATTTGGATACTTTATGACATCGTTGTTCCGACCAATATTCCGCATATCGGTGGCCATCTGTTCGGAGGCCATGTTGAGGTTTTCTATCATGGAATTACGGGCCTGACTTTTTCTCATGGCAGTGGTAATTCGGGACAGCAAGGACGTGAGAGCCGTCATAATAATTCCCAGTACGGCGACGGACACCAGCGCCTCAATAAGAGTAAAACCCTGCTCGGAACGACGAACTCGTAACAAAGAATGCAGTGAAGATATCATTGATTCACGTCCTTACTTACGCTTGGCCACGTAAGAGTTGAAGTCCCAGGTACTACAATTGTTCACCGGAGTACAGTTGATCGATCGCTTGTCACCGTACATTGATTCGAACTTCACTCTAATCTTTACCTGTTTTACGTTGAAGTTATCGGCAAACCCCGGGACTTCCGAACCGGTGATTTCCCACTCAAAATGTTCGTATGGAGCGGGAAAAGTCCCACTCCCCGATGTGGGTAGACTGCTGTACGTATTCTTTCCCTTGATGGTTTCTAATTTATGTCGAGCCAGCATGTTTGCAATACTGACATTCTTGGCTTCCTGAATGGCCCTCATCGAATGTACGTAACCATGCACCATCGGTACGATGCCAATCCCCATGATGGCAATGGCAACGAGCAATTCAATCAGGGTGAAACCACCTTCGGATGAACCCATTCGGTTACAGATCATAGTATTCCCCATCCCTTCAGGAAGTTTTGTCACAGTCGGACGGTGCCGTACCCAGATTATATTCCTGGAACGGTCCTGAAGACCCGGGATAAGCCCCGTAATTCAGGTAAAACGGCTTGGCGTTGTTGGTCACCACATAAACCGTGCGGAACTTACAGGGCTCATTATTCGGATCCGGGTTTGGTTTGTAGGTAAGGTGTAAACCCTCTCCCAACCGTTCCGAAGGAGCACCGGGACACTCCTCTCCGGACGCAGTGGAACGATCGGCCATGTTTTGCGACGTTCCGTTACGTTTAAAAACGATACAGGCTTCTCCCGAAGTTTCATCACCAGCCGAATAAATATCCACAACATCCGGAGCTTTCATCGTCTGCATCCTATTGTACCGCGTCCAGTTCTCGTTAGAATTGTCGTAGCCCTGATTCTTGTTTTTCCAGAAGGTGATTTTCTCATTGTCGAGATCGTATCGTACCTGGATCTCCCTCTGTTCGGACAGGGCATAAAAGCGTGCCGTTCGATGTGCGGTAGTAACGGAACGAGAAAATTTATTGAGGTGCCATTTTTGCAACTGTTGACCAAGCTGGGGTATTGCAATTGCACTCATGATGCCAATGATCACCATCGTGGTTAACAGCTCTACGAGAGTGAAACCACATTCGGTCGATTCTCGATCTTTGAATGAATTGGAAACTCTATTTGCCATCTTTAAAACCTCCCGGGGTTCTATGGCCTTTATAATGCAAGACGTGTGCCAGGGTTTAAAATCCAGCAATCAACCGCTATGACCCGCTTGAAACCAAGCTTGTGATATCAATCGTAAAAAAATCAATGCGTTTGTTAAATATTTTTTACAAAATAAGTAGTCAGACGTGAACAAAATACTCCTTCGAATATCTTATCATAACATCCTTCAAGCGATTAATATAGAGAGAGACTGTTGTGGTGGGGGTAATATTTATGGGTTAGAAACCAGTTGAGTCTTCCGGGATTATATCCAGCTTACATTATTAGTGTCTTAAAGGGGATAGCTTCTACTGTCCCCGGTCTTCCCGAAGATGGATAAACGGGGCAGAATCGTTGAATTGCAACTGTTGTTCCATTGTACCACTATCAAAAAAAGGATCGTAGCGTTTGCCGTGAAAGAACGGTACGGCTGAGGATTGAATTACTTGTTAGTAATCTGCAAAAAATCAATAGATTCAACATCCTCCCGATAAAATTGAGGTATTCGCCATATCCGACATCCCTCCCACAAATTTCGCCATACCACGTTTTCAAAGCGACCCAATCATAATTATCGCTTGCGACGGAATGATAAAAGCCCAAAAACCATTAAGGACTCAGCCAACTTTCAAACTCCGAATACAGGACACTTACTACAAAGATAGAAGAAACATGGACTCGACGAATTACGGTTGATAATTATTCCCATTACCGACGTCGGAAAAAATCTCAGGAATGCTATGGAATCAAAAACAGTTATGAATCACCTTTATTCATCCGGTGAATGAAATTGCATCAAAATGACGATTTGAATGGGAATTATGATTGATTTACCGCGGAAATAAAATAATACTCGTTTGACTAACGAATAGCGGACGCGACCGCCTCAATTTCAAGGTGTACGTCCTTCGGAAGGCTCTGAACTTCCACCACGGAGCGGGCCGGTAAGGAATCTTCGAAATAAGAGCGATAAACCTCGTTGAGGGAATCGTACAGGGACAGATCGGTCAGAAAAACCGACGTCTTCACAATACTATCGCGGTCTCCCCCGCCCGCTCGTACCACGGATAGGAGGTTATCGAGTACCTGTTCGGCCTCGGATGGAAAATCAGCGGAAACCAACTGTCCCGTTTCAGGGTCAATGGCGATTTGACCCGACGTGAAGATCATGCCGTTAACAACCCGCCCCTGACTATAAGTACCAACAGCTTCCGGTGCATCGGAGGTACGGATGGTCTCCATCGAACTCAATCAATCAGCCGGTGGACACGGATTGTTCGGAGCCCACAATCTCTTCGTCCACGTCGAGATCATAGCCCTTCACGAATCCTTCTTCCTGGAGGTAAGCAATCATGCGGTCCGCACTCTGCTCAACGTCTTCTTCATGGGTGGGAAGTACAAGATCCGGCGTGACCGGTTGTTCATAGGGCGCATCAATACCGGTAAAACCTTCAATCTCCCCGGCCTGGGCCTTCTCGTACATACCCTTCGGATCTCGTTCAATACAGACGTCCACGGGAGCATTCACGTAGACGATACGAACGTCATTAATAGTGTTACGGACGTAATCGCGCTGGGCACGATACGGAGTGATGAATGAACTGAACGTAATCACTTCGTTTCGCTGGAGCATTTTGGCAACAAACGCTACACGAGCGATATTTTTGTCACGATCCTCCCGGGAAAAACCGAGGTCGGCCGTGAGACTCTGTCGAACGACGTCACCATCCAATCGTTCCACACGGTAATCGTCGTCAATCAATCGTTTTTCGGCAAGTTTAGCAACGGTGGTTTTCCCCGAGGACGGTAATCCCGTCAGCCATAAGCATACTCCATCTTTCTTTCCGGTTCTCAAGTTCGTCATTAAAAAAACCTCCTGCTGGTAATAAAGTTTTATTCAAGCAACTTAACTTAAAATTCTATGCTTATTACGTGTCATAACGAATTGACCTTGCCAGAAATGAACGACACATTTCATAGTAAATGAGCCACGTAGTATAAAACCTATTTTGTCAAAGACAACCGATAAAAGACCCCCGGGGCACGTAAATTGAACCTCTGCTCCTTTGAGGAACGATAAATTTTTCAGAACAATTGAATGAATTCTATACATCGATGAGTCCACTCTAAAAACCCTTATTCGTCATTCCTGCGAAAGCAGGAATCCAGA
>JBDGPJ010000110.1:6780-19738 GCA_042219695.1 bacterium | reverse complement strand
CCCGGTAATCCAACATCCATCTCCCGTTTCAGGGTGAAGGCATGGTAGGCATCCCACAACACAAACGCGCCGGTCCCCAGTATCACAAGGGAGACAAACAAGCCAAGCAATGACTCGAACCGGTCGTGTCCTTCCGGGTGGGATGAATCAGCCGGCTGGGTGCTGATCCAGAGCCCTATGGCAAGCAGTGCCGAGTAAAGAAAATCGGCCAGGTTGTTCCATCCCACCGACCGCATGGCCGATGAGTCCCCCGTATACCCAACCCATAGTTTCAATGCGCTGAGGAACACATTGAGTGCTATCAGAGCTGAAATCGACGGCAGGTATTCCTTGAATTCGCTTCGACCCTGTAATTCCATTCGACACAATCACCGATTTTTACACTGAGTTCAGTCCTGGTAAACTACCCCGGTTGACACATAAAATTTTTAATTTTTGTGCATCAATCGTCTCTACGATACAGCCGTCACGCTTGAACCGACTGATGAATTAAGCTGTAATACCTTCTCACAGCTAATGTATTTTTTAACTCAAAACGCACGGAGATGATAACAGATGTCTGACACAATTCTATTCTGCGAAATGAACGAAGACTGGCAAATTGACAACATAAAGGACGCGTTGTCCGACCTCGATTTATCTCCCCGATTTACCGAGCTACCCCTCCACGAGGTTGACGATAATACGTTACGGGAAGCCCGGTATTTATCCGTTTTTATTAGTTCGGAATGTAACTCCGACACCCTGTCCCGGTTTCCTGACCTTGAATTTATCAGTACACGTTCCACCGGTTTCGATCACGTGGACCTAGACTACTGTCGGCAGAATAACATCGAAGTGTCCAACGTCCCCACCTACGGTGAAAATACCGTGGCCGAACACACCTTTGCTCTCATTTTAAGCCTCTCACGGAACCTGCACGAAGCCATGGAACGGACCCGGCGCGGCGAATTCAACATGGAACAGCTACGGGGATTCGACCTCCGCGGTAAAACCATCGGCGTGATCGGTACGGGCCACATCGGCATCCACGTTATTCGAATGGCGCGCGGTTTTGGCATGGACGTAGTTGCTTACGATATCGAACACAACTCGTTCATGGCCGAGTTATTGGGGTTTGATTACGTGGACCTGGATCATCTCCTCGAATCATCCGATATTATTTCGCTTCACGTACCACTTAACGATCACACTCGCCACATGATCGACCGTGAGGAACTCGAACAATGCCGGGACGAGGCATTGATTATTAACACGGCTCGTGGAGCTCTCGTAAACACCGACGCTTTACTCGACTGTCTGGAAGCGGGGAACCTTAACGGAGCCGGGTTGGACGTACTCGAAGGTGAGGAAATGTTGTTATCGGACATCAAACTGAACGAAAAGGAATTCAGCCGGGACAAACTGGCCCGCTTAATTCAGAACGACAAGCTTATCAAGCGGGACGATGTCATTTTCACTCCCCACATGGCCTACAACAGCAAGGAAGCCATCGAACGAATCCTCAACACCACGGTTGAAAACATTCAGTCGTATCTCCAGGGCAACCCAAAAAATACCGTGCGGGATTAATCCGTTGCAATCTTTGACGTTCAAAAAACGTTCGACTGAGCTTTCCGATAAACAGTTTTGTCTTCACTTTTCCGTTAACGGTACTGCTCAAAGTTCCTCAGGAAATATCGTCCAGGAGTGAGCGGACCTCTTTGAGGTATTCTTCGGGGACACGTATCTCAAGAGGAACGGCCAGACCTAACTTCCACTGAATACCGCAGTTATATAAATTTTGATTCTCCACGATATAAGGTATCCCGTTACTCATCAGGCGAGACCGCAGGACCGTTAACCTGGACAGGGCAATATCGGATCGATATATAGTACACCATTGTTCCTCACGATCGGGAATACATTCGTGCTCATAGAGGTCGGACGGAGAATCTCCCGCCTGTTGTCGTACCTGTAAAACATAAGCGATAAGCAGTATTGGGGATATAACCACACCGATTATGAATATCGCAGTATTAACAACGTTGTTGAAGTATCCATTGACCTTTTCCATATTTCCATCCCCGATTTAACAACGCCTCAAGTGAGTAGTTTAATCCGATTGAATCATGTCTCGGATGAATCAATCACCCGAAAACCAGACCATTCCCAAAAGAGGCCGAGTTAATCCCTTCCGCTGTTTCATCGGAAAAGGACGAAAACTCCTTCGAATGCGCTATTCAATACAGGACATCTATCGCGAAAGTTCGGGGTAATATTATTTAGCGAACACCCTCAATAATCCAGGGGAACAACCGTTACCGGACAGGGAGCATGCCGTATCACGTATTGACTTGTACTGCCCAGTAAGATCTCACCAAGGGCCGTATGCCCTTTCCGCCCTATAACAATTCCGTCCATGTTCTGTTCCCTTGCAAAATCACAGATTTCGATACCGGCCCGACCATTTGGTGTTGCAGTTTTAACATCAAAACCCGCTTCCTCCAGCTCATTCCTCCCGTGTTCCACGATCTCGGTGGACCGCTGTTGTTTGAGTTTCTCCATCTCACCGAGCATGGGGGAATCCATCAAGTCCGCCTCAACGTCGGGAGGCGTAGGCTGAATCACGTGAAATACGATAAACGAAACACGCTCCGGCGCAAACGTGTCTTTGCAGTACGCTATGGTTTTCTCCGCACCGGTAGAACCATCCGTTGCCAGTAAAAACTGTTCGTTGTTCGTCATTACAAACTCACCTCAAACTGGTTTCATTGTTCATAATACGTGTCCCCGGTAAGTTTTCGGAACTTTTTTTACGGGGCGTCGGGGTGAATTCCACCCCGGTCGACTGTTGAGTCGGCTGGGAATAATAAGAAAGCAGTTCGTAAACTTCGTCGGGAATCTCCTCGCTGACGTTTAACTCAAACTCCTCCAGGTGTTCGTATTGCAGAGGGTAATCATGGGTCCAGGCCCCCCTCGATAACAGGTCGGCCAGCTTTTTTGCCTTGCCATCAGGCATGCTCTCGGGAAGTAGATGATTCACGGCGTGTCGAATCTGTACTACGGCCTTCCCGGCAACGTCTCCCAGTATCAACGTCTCGTCCTCAAGCTCGGATAACGGTTTCGTCTTAATCGTTTCGAGAATGGAAGCAGCCGGGTATTCCTGGATCTGTGGGTCCACGGGACCGAGAAAAGCATGTCGTCCCATGACGATTTCGTCGGCGGCCAGCGCAATTAGGGTCCCCCCCGACATCGCCATGTGGGGAACAAATACGGTTACTTTTGCTGAATGCTTTTTTATGGCTCGGGCAATTTGCAAGGAGGCCAGTACAAGTCCACCGGGAGTATGCAGAATTAAATCAACGGGCACGTCGTCGTCCGTCATGTTAACGGCCCGAATGACTTCCTCGGAATCGTTGATATCGATGTATCGATAAAGAGGAATCCCAAAAAACTTCATGGCCTCCTGGCGATGAACCATGGTTATCACCCGGGAATCCCTTTTGGATTCAAAGCTGGAAATTAAATACCGGCGTTGATAACGCAGTACTTTCTGTTGGAGAACCGGCATAACCATGAAAACAATTACGATAAGCCAGATATAATCCACCGTACTCAAGCCCTCTATGAAACAAAAATCTAAATCTCTTTAAAATTTCATTGTACGTTTGTATTAGCAATAGTTTTTTTAAAAAGACCCTGGAAATTCCCCCTGCATCCACAAAGTATCATATCAAAAACCAACGTATGTTATTCTTCCACAGTTCAAGAGTCCGTCCAACCCTGTTCGAGTATACCCAAGGTACCGATTACAATGAGCGAAGCGATTGTCTTCTGTAAAAACATCTCACATGGATACAAAAACAAGACCGTCCTGAACACCGTATCCTGGTCCATCAATCCGGGAGATCACTGGGCGGTAATCGGACCCTCCGGCGCCGGGAAAACCACCCTGCTCGAAATCATGGCCGGTTACACATGGCCCAACGCCGGGGGAACCGTGTTTCACCAGGGGCAGAAACAAGTGAACCTAAGCCAGTGGAGACGGAAAATCGGGTGGCTCAACCAGGACTTAAACCGAGCCATGCCGGACGGCCAATCGGTCCTGGACAGCGTCCTATCAGGAGTACATTCCCAAAAGGAATTATACGAACGAAGGAATCTGTTCGTGGAGGAAAAACATTATCACAAGGCCCAGACAATACTGGATCAGTTCGAACTGAATGGATTCGAATCGCGTAGCTTTGGATCACTGTCCCAGGGAGAACAACAACTCGTGTTGCTTGGACGTGCCCTGATCGACTCACCAATATTCGTAGTACTCGATGAACCCTGTACAGGGCTGGACCCGGGACATCGGGAACAGTTTTTGACCGTACTAAAAGAATTCGCGGACCGGGACCACTCCCCGGCTACGATTTACGTCACTCATCGAATCGAAGAAATACTCCCGTCCTTTGAGAAAACACTGGCATTAAAAAACGGGCGAGCGATCGAACGGGGAAGGACTGAGGAAGTGTTAAGTGAAGGAACATTGAGTTCACTGTTCCAAACTGACGTCCAACTTCAATCCGTAAATGGACGGTACTGGCCGGTATATTCCGACGGTTGAACGATCAAGCAAGTACGTCCAGCATCGTACCTACCATTTCATCCTGCGCTTTGATCATTTCCGCGTTGACGCGAAACTGGCTCTCGGCGATGTTTTGATTGAGCGCCAGCTGTGAAATATTGACCGTTGAAGCCTGATCGGACGAATCCAGACTGGCAAACTGACGGGCCGTGTTTGACATTAAGTTCTGCGCACGCTGTACTCCCGCCTGGGAGATTTCCATTGTCATCGTTTCCCCTCCTTGGGAACGCATGTTTTTCTTCTCCGTTATGTAATTAATAGCACATCTTTTACCCGATGTTAAGCTCTCACTCCTTTCAACTACGAATTACAAGGAACCAGTTTACGAGTTATAGGGCCTTTGCTTGTCGCCAATATAAGTCCAGCCCGGGGCGGGGCCGGGAAGTCTTAATGACATCCCGCTCTGCGGGTCACGAGGCGTAGAATGAACATAAAGTCAAGCAAGTCCACACGGACAATCACCAAAATAATCTGAAAACACAACCAGCGAAGTCCCTAACAATATAAGCAGGAAAATCGTCCCTCGATCAACGTATTCAATATCACCCGAAAACGGTTTTTTGGGAAGGGGTTTGCAGAGGGGGAAAAATTGAACCAGTAAAACTTATATTTTATTATTATTTCTTAGCTCATTAATTAATAGAAGGTATGGAGAATTTCAATTTTTGTCATTAATTGAAAATTTGGAACCACGGCATCAAATTTCTCGCTATCCCCCAACGGCGTACGATATTGTCCTACTGTTTTTTGAGGCCGTGTTCTCCCCACTTTCCTACAACGTTTTTTCAAACGTGTACACATTGTTTGGGATGGCCTGGGGAATTACCGTTCCTATTGGCGTATTCACGTTCGAGTACCTTCTTACCGGCCAAACCCCTACATTAATCCTGCATTCTAATCCAACTCACATGCTCTTATTTCTCCACCCATTTCTATTCGGTGGAATCTTCGGAATTCTGGGAACCATACATTATAAAATTATCCAGGATCTCCAGGAACGCTCAGTTGTGGACGAACTCACGGGATTATATAACTTCCGTTATTTTCGTTCCGAACTATCCCACCGGGTTAAGGAAATTGAACGCTACGGCGATACTCCCTTTTGTTTATTACTGTTGGACATCGATCATTTCAAGAACGTAAACGACACCCATGGTCACCAGAAAGGCGACGAAGTACTGAAAGCTATTGGGGAGATCCTACGGGACGTTACCCGGGATGCCGACATCGTTTGCCGTTACGGCGGAGAAGAATTCTCAATCATTATGCCGGAAACCGGCAAAAAGGAAGGATATAACCTTGCGGAACGGATCCGGGAATCAATCGAGGACCACGATTTTGGTATAGAGGGTAACCTAACGATTTCTGGAGGGTTGGCCGAATATCCCATCGATGCCGATTACGACGACGGCTTAATCAACGTGGCCGACGAACATCTCTACGAGGCCAAAGAATCCGGGCGGAACCAGGTAGTTCCTACTGCGTAACGTCGGACTCCGTTTCCTCATCTAACTTTTCGTTCTGATCTTCTGAATCGCTTTCTTCCCGGCCTTCTTTCAATCCGTCCTTGAACTCCCCTACACTTTCCCCCATTGAACGGGCGATTTTGGGAAGACGTGATGCACCAAACAGAAGCAGGATTATCGCAAATACGATTAATAACTCGACCCAACCCGGCATACCAAACATAAACAATCAGCTCCAATTCTTCTGTATTGTAACCGGTTCGAGGACAACATGTAATGTATCCGTGAATTCACTCCCAAAACACAAAATTGCAAATTCGTTGAAGTTTTGTCATTATATTGGGTGAAGTTACCTTCGAACATGGGATAGTCTCCCTTGTTCGTTGCCGATTGTTGAATGTTAGTGGCGGTGAACTTTTGAATACCATAACCGTGAGACAACGTTACGATCTCAATTTCGTGTATGTACACTTCAATATTCTGAATGAATCCATCCCTGTCACGTGATTTTTCATAACGAGTTACCCGTTAAAAGTACTGATTGAATGATCCAAACAAATTGTGTCATTCGTTGGATAAAGGGATTAATCGAGGTGAACGGCTCCAATGGCTCAACCGGCACGATCGGCGTCCCCCGGATACGAGGACGAGTTCGATTTTGAAACCACGGCCGAAATCGACGTACCGGATCAGCTCATCGATCAGGTGATCGGTCAGGACAAGGGACGGGAAATTATCCGGCTGGCCGCTCACCAGAAACGTTTTGTGATGCTTATGGGGGAACCGGGTACGGGAAAAAGCATGCTCGGGGCCGCACTTAGTGAACTCCTCCCCTCGGGGGATTTAAAAGACGTCATTGCCTACCCTAATCCCGAGGACCCAAACGTTCCCCATATCGAACAGGTACCGGCCGGCGAAGGGGAACAGCGCATTGAGCAGGCCAAACAACAACAAAAACACAAAGAAACCGCAATGAATTTTCTATTCTGGCTCGCCATAGGAGCCGTAGCAATAACCACGCTGTACCTGGCGATGTCGGCTGAAACCGGCGGCTGGTACTACTATATCGGGGGAATGGTTGGGGTCGGTGTTTTATTCTACCTGAGACGATTTTTCTCTTTCCAGTCCGATGCAACCGTACCGAAACTCTTGATCAGCAACAGCGATGAAAGCTCGGCCCCGTTCGTCGACGCAACCGGTGCACACGAAGGGGCACTGTTTGGGGACGTACGCCACGATCCCTATCAATCGGGGGGCTCCGAAACTCCGTCACACCAACTCGTTGAAGTCGGGGCCATCCATCGTGCTCACGGGGGAGTTCTCTACATCGACGAAGTCTCCACGCTCAGTCCCTCCACCCAACAATCTTTGCTAACCGCAATCCAGGAAAAGGAATTCCCTATCACGGGTCGCAGTCCCGGATCCTCGGGAAGCATGGTCCGTACCGAACCGGTTCCCTGTGATTTTGTCCTCGTTCTTGCCGGTAACCTGGAGGATCTCGAAGCCATGCACCCGGCCCTTCGCAGTCGAATCCGTGGGTACGGTTACGAAATCTTAACCAACCATATTATTGATGACAGCGAGGAAAACCACCGGAAAATCGCCCGGTTCGTGGCACAGGAAGTGGAGAAAGACGGCAAAATCCCCCATTTCTCTCCCGACGGGGTCCAAATGATCCTCCGTGAAGCTCACCGGCGAACCGACGTCGAAGGAAAACTCACCGGCCGGCTCCGGGATTTGGGTGGACTTGTACGTGCAGCGGGCGACGTTGCACGCAAAAAAGGAGACGATGTAGTGCATGGCAAACACGTCCAAACCGCCCTGGATAAGGTTAAAACGGTGGAGGAACAACTGGACGAACAACAATCGGATGGCGCACGGGAATCCAGCGAATTTTTCCAGTAAATACTGTCAAATTTTTCCGAAAAATTCCTTTTTTATGAAATAAATTCACCTCCTTTTTTGTTTAAAAAAGTGACATGGAAAATTCCTTTCGAAAACGAACCTTCTGTAACATTTTATGAAAGGAGTGGTTTCAATGACTCTCGCACGCCAACGTCCTGTTCGACTTCTCAAGGATCTTGATCGACAATTGAATCAGTTGTTTCCGTGGGAGGACGACGATAACACGGAAACGGCCATGACCACTTGGAGTCCGAAGGTCGACGTGTACGAGGAAGACGATAACCTCGTGTTCGAACTGGAGGCTCCCGGGGTCGACAAGGACGACATCGATGTCAGCATTGAGGACAACCGGCTGACCATTAAAGGTGAACGCCGGGAAGAAAAAGAAGTCGGAGGTGACGAGCGCGACTACTACCGGTCGGAGCGTTTCTTCGGTAGTTTTCAGCGATCGTTTGCTCTCCCCGACAAGGTCGATGTCGAGGACATCGACGCCCGTTACGACAACGGCGTGTTAACGGTGTCCCTTCCGAAGGCATCCGAAGCACGCAAGACCACGATCGAGATTAATTAACTCGGATGTAGGTCACGGAATTTGAAATAAAGCCCACGGAGAAACCTCTCCGTGGGCGTTTTTTTATTGTTTGATTGAAGGTCCACTACTTATCGGAATGATCGGAACTAACTCATTTTTTAAATCCACAAGATCGCTACAGGTTGTTCTTTCCTTGTATTTGTTTCGTAAACGACTCAATTTCCCCGGGGAGGAATTAACGGAAAAGTAACTGACCCGTTCCCCGTACAGCAACCAATATTTTTCCCGGGTAGCAAAACGGGCTCAATTCCCAAAAAATTGCTCGAACGAGCGATCCGGTACGTTTAAGATGGATGACATAATCCACTTTTCGTGGACGGTTACTCCCTGAACGAGTACAATACAACGTCTACTTATTTTTACGGGGAGGTCCTCCTATATGTTGCCGGACTCAATAAAGAAATCATGGAATCAAAGTACTCAAACCGTACAGGACTGGATGGACAGCGTGGGGGAATGGTGGGGGGGGCTTACCGGTAAACAATCACGCAATGGTGCCTCATCCTACGACCGTGAACAAATTCAAACCTTGTTCGAGGAGTGTCTCGAAGCAAACACATCCATAACGGAACGGGAACGGGCCGAGGAGATCGGGGCTCTCTATCACAACAGTTCCCGGGACCAAAAACTATCCCTTTTACAGATACTGAACGACTATTCCCTGAACACCAGCCAGATCCAGCAGTCCCTCGACCGATACAAAAGCTCGCCGGATGATCCCGATTCTTACTCACAGTTGCGAGGGGACTCCACGCCCGACCGGATCAGAATTTTGAAATCGTTGAACACCCTTCCCGCGGGGTTCCAGTTCCTCGTCAATTTACGCTCGGATTTGCTCGATTTCAAACAGGATCATCCCGAGCTTCGAAACCTCGACGTGGATCTCCATCGACTGCTGGAGTTATGGTTTGACGTTGACCTGCTTAGTTTTAAACGCATCACCTGGGATTCCCCGGCCTCCCTGCTTGAAAAATTAATCGATTACGAAGACGTACACCGGATTGCCTCCTGGAGTGATCTCAAGAACCGACTCGATCAGGATCGGCGCTGTTATGCCCTCACCCATCCAAAAATGCCCGAGGAACCATTGATTTTTGTTGAGATCGCCCTGACAAAAGGGATCAAGGGCAGTATCCCGGACCTGCTGGATGAAGACCAACCGGTCCTCGATCCCCACGACACGGACACCGCCGTCTTTTACTCCATCTCCAGTACACAACCCGGATTACGGGGCATCAGTTTTGGAAACTTCTTACTCAAACGTGTGATCGAGGACCTTGAAGAGGAACTTCCCCAGTTGGAACGTTACGTAACTCTCTCCCCCGCTCCGGGGTTTCGCGAATGGTTCGAATCACTGTTCCAGGACCATCCACGGCGTGTGATTGAGAACATCCGATCCGATGAAAAAGAGAACGTAACGTCCAATAACCATAGCTCAATCGAGCAAGCAATCGAGGAACTGCTAAACCGGCCCACCCGGACAAAGCTCGACCAGATCCGTGACTCGCTTACCGATTTCTTCTGTTACTACCTGCTTTATGCCGGTCGATCCCGTGGCCCGGTTTCACCTGCGAAACGGAGCACGCGTCGAACAGGTCAACTGGCAAGGGAACCCGTCCCAGCACGGTTTGGAGGAATCACTTGGACTGATGGTGAACTACCGGTACGGACTGGATTTCCTCGAAACCAACCACCAGCTTTTATTCCAGCAGGGAACCGTAGCTGCCAAGGACTCCGTTCGTAACCGGGCCCTGAATCTTTCCTTATAATCACTTCCCGGAACCTTAAAATATTGAACGAACATGATTCATATTTTATTATAGATTCCTAACTTGATTACTCTGTCTGTGTAGAAGCTATGCTGTAAATTTTTGAATGTAGCTTGAGGGAATTGGAGCACCATGGACGGGGCGTTTTCAAACTCAGATTCCTCAGTGACTCGCTGAAGGCGGGCACAGAATGAGAGTCGCAAATACCAATTCCCCTTGCTTCGTTAGGGGGGGGCGAATGCTCTGCGATCGCATGTCTCTTATGAAGTAATTATTCGCAGAATAACTGTAACTCGTAATGAACGGTACCTTTGCTCGGTATGATACTGGCGTAAGTACGTTTGTATCTATTTCCGATCGATTTATCCGCCTGTTCAAGATGGACGAGTGTTTTTTATAGAACGAAAATGGGGTTAAACAATGGACACAAAAAACTTAGAGCGATTCGAACAGGAATTTCGACCCGATCAATTTTTGATTGAACAGGAAAAATGGGGGAACACGTTTTTCCTGATTAAGGAGGGGCTGGTGGACGTAATAAAAACCGTAAACGGACAGGATCGAAAGATTACCACGCTCGGGCCGGGGGACTTCCTCGGGGAAATGTCTCTCATTGATGAAGATTCCTCGCGAAGCGCCAGTGCCTGTGCACGTTCGGAAGTAAAAGCTATTAAGCTGAATGAACGTCAGCTCAACCGTCAATTAAAAGAAAATGATAGTTTTCGTAACCGGCTTCTAAAGGAAATGACCCACCGTTTGATGAACACCACCGAACAACTTACACATGCTCGAACGGAAGGCGATTTTCTCTACAACCTGGGGTTTCTGTTTCTACATTACCTTCAGGAAGAAGGGATGAGTTTTGAAGAGGCCGATATAACCCTGGATTTTAAACCGGACCCGGAATCGCTCGCCTATCAGTTGGACACCTCCGAAGAAATTATGCGACAGTACCTTTCCAACCCCCATAGCTCCTACCTGGATAACGTCCCCGAGGAAACCCGGGAAAAACTTCACAAGATATCACGCCGGGTCGGAGAGAAGTTTTCCGACAGCGTCACCGTGAAAACTCACGTTAACGCTGAACAAACCACAAAACAATCGGACGAGGATCGTTCCCTCCTGGAATGGACGCGAAGGGCCGAGGAATTACGAAAGCTCATCGACGACAAGGGCGATAAACTCAGTCGAAACAAGTTCAAATCCGTTCATTACGAATACCGACAGATGGAGGAAATCGCCAAAGGCGGGAAGGGACAGTTCGGATCGAACAATCCGGAGTACCTGTTTGAACGATTTAAATCATTTGTCGAAGGTCTGGGACGCGCCCTCAAGCGATACGACTGGGAAGATTTCGATTAAGCGCCCGGCAGGATTTGAACCTGCGACCTGCGGATTCGAAGTCCGACGCTCTGTCCGAACTGAGCTACGGGCGCACAATGTTATAATGAGTGCGACATTTTTCACTGGTGGTTAATGATATAGAACTGGACTGAATAAGGAAAGTCGCACACGGTAAAACTTATTTCTTAATTATTCCAGGGTAATTACATGAAAAAAGTCATTTGCACAATTCTGTTTATAACCCTGGTTGGATGTCAGCAGACAAGCCAGAAGGAAACCTATCACGCAGCCCATTCCCCTGGTTCGGATACGGCCTCTTTCTTTCATTTGTTGGAACAAGAGTACGCGAAACTTACATTTCCCGATCCTCCGACGAACAGCCCGGACTCTATCAAACAACAAATGAATGATGTTCTCGAAAAGATGTCCGTTCAAACAACCACTCTCGATACCTCCTCTATTCAACTTTATTCCAGATCAAAGCGAGGCCAGCCCGTCACGTGGGGGCTCGATATTTATCCGAAAAAACATGCTCCTCCCACTGGAATGACGTTTGAAGATTATGAAAAGGTAATGTCTCGGACCCATTCATCTCCATTCAATTTAAATCAAATTTCCTCCCAGACACCTATGTTCATTCTGTTTAAATTTTTGCGCTGGCTCAAAAAACAGCCGGTAATTACGTCCGTTTCCACACATGAAAACGTTCTTGAGGAAATTAAGAGCAAGCCTGAGAAGTATTTACTGGAGAACATCTCCATAAAATTTACATGCTGGACCCGAAAAACCGGTTTCGAACAATATAAAGTAACCATGAAAAGAAACGGAGAACGACTGAAGGTTACCAGTATTATTCAAATCTAAATTCTCCCTGTTTCGAACTTAATTTTTCCCTTTTAAGCATTTCAGACTCGATCTTCTCTTAATCTCCCAAGACGATTCCTGGAAATTATTTAGCATCTCACCTCCTTTGCTCCAGATATTCAACCCCCGGAAAACAACCCTCCATAGAGCAAAATGCTCCTTTTGAGATAAGTTCCCCGCAGAACCCCCCCTTTTTTAACGAAACGTTCTTATTTATAATATTGCGGAACATTTTGTGATTTAATGTGTAAAAACCTCCCATTTTACGAAAAATTGGTGTTATCCCCGTGGGTTCTCCGATTTCTGCCAATCAACGTGCGTACCGGACGTCTCCCATTGTAGAGACCGTAAACAAGTGTACGGGTGTACTCGAAGCACTAATCTGGTTCGGATTTGTTCTCAG
>JBDGPJ010000110.1:565-6770 GCA_042219695.1 bacterium | reverse complement strand
TCAGTCTACTGGTCGCCGGCTGGCCCGAGCTGGTTAATAAGACCCTCCCGTGGGAACCCTACCTGGTGATTGACGGTTTGACCCGTGTGTTCTGGCCCTACGCCACCCTGATCGCGGGGGTATTGTTGAACTTCTCCCGCCGTTACATGGCCGGTAACCACCGTATGGGTTTTTTCTACCTTAACACGGTCCTGTTCCTTGGATCGGTTCTTGTACTTTCGGCAACAAATCATCTGCTGGTTTTGCTTGGTGCCTGGGTGGCCATGGGAGTATTTATGTCCAGGCTAATCGGTCACAAGTCGGACTGGCCCCAGGCGCTGGCGGCGGGCAAGCTGGCCCAGAAATACTTTCTGACGAGTTCCCTGTACGTGGCCGTGGCCGTACTGGCACTTTATACAAACACCGGTAATTTGCGGATCACCGCTGTCCTAAATCGGCTCCCTGCTCTCCCCCCACAGGCCTGGTACCTCGTGGTTGTCGGTTTACTGGTTGGCGCAGTAATTCAGTCGTCACTGTTCCCCGTCCAAAACTGGTTGATGTCATCCATGACGGCCCCCACTCCCGCCTCGGCCCTGATGCACGCCGGCTTTGTGAACGTCGGCGGAATTTTACTCAGCCGGTTTGCCCCCGTATTTACAACCGAATCGATAATTATGATTGCGATCACCCTAATTGGTGCCACTTCGGCCGTAATGGGAAAGATCTGGAAGATGGTCCAGACGGCGATCAAGCGCCAGCTGGCCTGCTCGACGATTGCTCAAATGGGATTCATGCTGGTGCAGTGTGGGCTGGGATACTTTACCGCCGCCGTCACTCACCTCATCCTGCACGGATTCTACAAGGGATACCTGTTTTTAAACTCCGGCAACGCCATCCACCGCAAGTCACCCCATCCCACCTCCCAGCGCGAACCAACCCCTCTCCGGTACTTTATCGGCATCATTACATCGGCACTCGCAGCTGGAATTTTCATGGGACTTACCGGGAAGGGTCTTCACGCAAACAGCGGTATCGTGCTGGTTTTTATCGTGGTGCTGACCGTCATCCACGGTACCCGTGAAATTGTCAACCGGATACCCCTACCACGTATCGTTCGATACGTCGTGTTTCCGCTACTCGTAGCCGGTGGAGCCACCGTCTACTCCTTAATCTTTAACGGAGTGACCGCACTTATGAGCGATCTACCTGCTGTTGTGTCCCCCACTCCCTTCACCTGGTACCACGGACTCGTGATGCTCACGTTTACCGTGGTGTATATTGCCGTGGAGACATGGTCCTTCGAACGATTCGAGGCGCTCTACGTGTACGTTCTGAACGCCAGCCAACCACACCACGAAACCATCGTCTCCTCGAAGGAGGAATACCATGTCTGAGTTCGAAATCGAGTTAAACGACGCAATTGGGTCGGCTTCCGAACGTGTTGGGTTTAGCTGGCCGCTGTATTCCTTCGTTACTTCGAATCCTCTGGCCGGTTTCGAGGAATTTCCCTTCCAGGAAGCCATACAGAAAGCGCGGGGTATGCTCGGTGGCAGGGGCTACCCATCGGCCCACCAATTTCGCCAGGCATACGAAAACGGCCGGATCCCTGACGACAGAATCGAACAACATTTGACCGAACACGGTATTGAATCCACACCGCGAGAGGCTCTCGATCAACTCGAGGAGGCGGAAAAATCAAATGAATCCGAAACAAACGGGGAGTTAAGCGAACAGGACCGTACGCTCAACCAGATCCTGGAAAAATGGTTGTCCAGTTTCCTCGACGAAGGCCAGGCACACTGGACCATGCCCAACCGGGAGCAGGGATTTTACAACGCCTGGTACCAGCTTGCACCGTACGATCATCACATCACGGATTCAGCCGAAATCGAGGGGATCCCGTCAAATAAATACAACGCCATACGTTCCGTTCTTGACGATGTCCCCACCGATGACTGGGTTCGAGTTCTTACCTACCACTTAACCGCTCTACCCGGCTGGGTGGGTTACATTAAGCAACGCAACCAGCGCAATGACAATGACTGGGCCGAGCTCTACCCGATCGACCTGGTCGACTACACGGCGGTGCGACTGGTGCTGGCCGACCAACTGGGAGCCACGGTTGTCCCGGAAAAAGGTGCCCTTGAGCCCCGGGAATACGAGGAGGATCCCATCCGGGAATCTTTTCTACGCGCCTGGGAAGAAGGCTACCGCAACCACCTGATAGAACGCCTGAACTTCGAATCAAACTCCAGCGGTTCCGACACGGACCAGGACCGGCCCGATGCCCAAATGGTATTTTGTATCGATACCCGTTCGGAAATCATTCGCCGGCATATCGAATCCACGGGGAACTACGACACCCACGGATACGCCGGTTTCTTTGGTGTCCCCGTGCAACATCAACGATTTAACGAGAAAACCGTGAAAAACGCCTGCCCTCCCATTGTCGAACCTCAACACGTAATACGGGACGTCGCTCGCCATGACGATAAACAATCACTCGAGCGTTACCAGTCCTTCTCGGATTTGAAACATTCGGCTAAAAAAGGTCTCAAGCATATCAAGGACAACATCGGTTCCGCCTTCAGCTACGTGGAGTTCAGCGGTGTGCTGTACGGTCTCGATATGCTTGTCAAAACATTAGCCCCCCAAGGGTTAAAATGGATACAGCAACAAACAAAACACTACATCCCGGACTACAACGACGTCACTAAACCCGACCTGGGGAACGAACAGATTTCCCACGAATCACACTTCCCCCTAAAAGAGCAGGTCGATTACGCGCAGGCCGCTTTTGAAACGATGGGATGGACCACGTTTGCCCCTCTGGTTATGTTCACGGGCCACACCAGTGAGACCTCCAACAACCCGTTCGACTCCAGCCTGCGATGTGGGGCGTGCTCCGGGCAGTCCGGCACACCAAACGCTCGCATTCTTGCCGCGATCTGTAACCGCAGTGAGGTACGTGATCGTCTGCGCGAACGGGGAATGGAAATACCGGAGGACACGGTGTTCATCGCCGCCCAGCACAACACGACGACGGACGAGATTACGATTTACGACCGCGATATACCAAAGCAACACGAACAGCGAGTGCAATCACTCCGGGACGACCTGGAAACCGCCCGCAAACAAGCCACGGAGGAACGTGTACAACAAATGTCCCGGGGCTCTACCAGCCAAAGTGTACGGGAAACCGAGCGACGTGCCGCGGACTGGGCCGAAACACGCCCGGAGTGGGGGTTGGCCGGTAACGCCAGTTTCTTCGTGGGACCCAACCGCCTGAGGGACAACGTTGATCTCGAAGGTCGTGCCTTCCTGCACTCCTACGATTGGCGCGAGGACCCGGACGGGGAGTCGCTGGCCGATATCATGGCGGGGCCGGTCATCGTCTGCCAGTGGATTAACCACCAGTATTACTTTGCCTCGATCGACAACGGCATGTGGGGAAGCGGTTCCAAGATCAGCCATAATCCGGTGGGGAACTTCGGTGTTCTCCAGGGCAACGGCGGGGACTTGATGAGCGGTTTACCCCTCCAATCACTGATGAAAACCGACACCGAATTTCAACACGAACCGCTACGAATTCTAAACGTAATCCATGCTCCCCTGGACCGGGTCCAAACCATTCTTGATGAATTACCGTCACTCGATCAACTCGTAAAAAACAACTGGATCGGCATGACCGTAATCGACCCCACAGAGGGAAACGAGGTTATCCATCTTCACAGGGAAACCTAAATTCCAAGCCTCTCAGTCCTCATCAATCCAACACGTTTCAAAACGGTCCCTATTGAAACGTGACTCTCTTCTTATAATAAAATGTTTAGTAATTAAACGAACTGGCTAAGTTAATAAGAGGCTTGGGTTAGCACAGGCTGAATGAAATCACACTATAAAGTTCCATTTTTTCAATCTTACATTACTTATTACTTATTTAATCCCCCATGTGTTATGGAGGCAACCGTGATGTATAAGCAGATTTTACGGTATTTAGGTATATTCGCTTTCGTGGTAGGCATCGCAGAAGTTCTTCACGTCTTCCAGCCATTCGTGCGTTATTTTAATGGCTATACATTCGAAATTTCATTTGTCTTGAAGGGGCTTTTAAGCGTATTAATGGGACTGCTTTTGATGTACACGGGTTTTGTGTTATTGAAAAATATACCGGAAAAAATGTTTCGTTCGGGAATGGCGATGGGGGCTTATATTGTTGTGGCAATCGCATATATCGCACAGGAGTTTTTTCGTCCTCCACATATCGATATGGTTCTGTCTTTTAATTTGATAACAATGTTCCCCGTATGGTTAATGTTTATTTCTTTTTACGAATACCACTCTTCGGTCAATCAACAGGGTGAGATGGAAATAGGAAAGTACCGATTTATAGGCTTGTTCTTCGTGTTGTTGATTTTGGCGATGGGGGCATTGTTAGCCGGGGACCTCCTACATTTTATTGATCCGGCTTCGTTGTTCCTCATGCTTATGCCTCTACCGATTTTACTCGTTTTATCTGGGTTGAGGATACCTTTATTATTTGAGTTTTTTGCGGGCATATTTTCGTTGTCATACGTTCAGCAGAAACACATTAGTACATTCAAACACTTTGCTCGTAAAGCGGGATCATTTTCGGTCTACCTGGGATTGATTGTAACATTGGTAGGAACGATCATGACCCTTGAAAACTTTAATAGTTCCAATGAGTTAGCCACTTCGATGGCTGTCGCGTTAATTAGTTTGCTTTATGGCCTCATTTTAAAGTTATGTGTGTTTGATCCGTATGCTTATATCTTAGAAGGTGTGGAGTAAAAATGGAAAACGAAAACAACCCATTCGTTCTACGCGTGATTGTTGGTTTAATTGGTGTTGTAACGATTTCCGTACTTATTACCTTTGGAATTCTGGGATACACCCAGGTAACCGGCGGAACCGATAAAGAACAGTACGATAGTAAACGGGTTTCAACCCAAATAGAACCTTATGAAACGTGGAAGCTGGTCAGTCCAGTGAACGTTAGTGTATATGACTCTGCCACCAGACAATATCGGACTGTAAAAATGGAAATCGCTTTAGGATTTAATCAGGAGATGCGTAGAACGATTCAGATGGAACTCAAACAACGCCGGCATCAAATTCAGGACCTGGTTCTTCATACCATTCGCCAAAAATCTTTTGAAGAAATTGAGGCTACACGAAGTTTGAAAGATGAAATTACAAACGAAATAAACAAAAGTCTAACGAGAGGCGGTCGAATTAAGACCGTGTACTTTACAAAATTTGTTGTGGAATAGATTTAATACTTGATCTTTTTACCGTTACAGTACTTCTGAATATTTACAATTCTTCATACTCATAGTTTTTAATATAACTTAGAATAGAAGTATTATTCGTTTTACTCGAAGTTGTTTTGAAAACTCTATTGTACTATTGTCCCTTGAAGGCCTCCAAATTGGTTCCCAACCGGATCGGTAGAGTTATGTGAATCCATCCGACAAAGAATTCCAACCAGGACGTTTTCTCAAGTAAACACGGTGACCAGTCTATCGATGAGCCACCCGCGCTCCTCATTCGATTGAAACGGTGGTTTCCCGGAATACTTCGCGCATAACTGTGATACCAATAACGATTTTGATACTGTTTCAGGGATTGAGACAAGCTGTCTAAAATGTATTGAATAACCGGTATTATTCAACTCTTCAACCCCCGAGGGAATCGAGCAATTATTCCGTGTCACCCGATGACCCTTGTTCCAATTTTTCAACTTGGATCGCCATGTATTTCATCGTTAATCGGAGGAAAAACGCCGCGTAACCAACGAGGAGGGCGTTGGGGATGACAAGAAGACTCCAGCCTCGACCGGCTCCAAACATGGCCAACCCCACCCAGAATCCGCTACAGAACGCACATTCCATAAGCTTGTCCATCAGGGGAATCCGGCGGCGAAGAAAATCACGAACGGGGCCAAAAAGACCCATCTCAAACAGGAAAAACCGAATCGCCAGGGAATAAAAAAACAATACAATCGGTTGTACGGTGAACGTCACAACTCGTATTCACCAACACGGTCGAGTAAAATTTCGAATTCCTGTTTCGTAAGTCGAACACACCCACCGTCGTCATCCGTAATAGTGACTTTTTCCTCCCCGATTTCTACCTCGGGACAGCAGGTCGTCAGGCGACTGCACAGCTCGAACGTCACGGTCTCTCCATGGTCATCTCCCAC
>JBDGPJ010000110.1:0-555 GCA_042219695.1 bacterium | reverse complement strand
CACGATAAAATCCACACCTCCTACCATTGAATTCATTTCTTGCTGATAGTCCTCCAGCCTATATTTCAACACAGACTCTCCCTCCCCCATATGAGATGGATCATAATTTTGTTGAATCTGGTTACCTCTCTTTTGAACACCAACGGGCTCGAACGCACCAGGGGCAAGCAACAATCTAACACCAGACGAAATTCCAGGGCTGATATTTTGGAAGCATCCGGAAAACACTGTAGACGGACGAAACTGGAAAAGGGCTCAAACTGCCGTTGAATAGCTATAAGCTGAGCGATATCAAAAACGTTGATCCACTGGAATGTCCCAATTGTAGTGGGAAATGGAAATTTTCTCGTTTATTTGGAACTTGGTCGTGTCCGTACCTTGAAAAACAGCAACTCGGGAATCAGAATACAACCAGCCTGAGGTTTATATTGGGGGAATTTCAGTCGTGACGGCTGTTTTTAGCATGTCTTATGGCTTCGAACGAAGACCCTTGGCCGGAACATTCACGACAGTGTAGCTGACAAGATCAATCCGGGTTAAGCATCAAAGAAAAAT
>JBDGPJ010000011.1:3121-4954 GCA_042219695.1 bacterium | reverse complement strand
ACGCGAGTGGAGAAGATATTTGTACTGATGAAAGTATTATATTTTACGGTGACTCATTTCTTCGAAGGTCATGCATTCGCCGATGAAGCTAAGTTCCACCGTATCGGTGGGACCGTTGCGCTGTTTGCCGAGGATAATTTCGGCGCGTCCCTCGTCCTCGGGTTTTTCGGTGTAATAATGTTCGCGGTAGACAAAGGCGACGACGTCGGCATCCTGTTCGATGGCCCCGGATCCGCGAAGGTCGGCCAGCTTGGGGCGCTTGTCACTGCGGTTTTCGACCTTGCGGTTGAGCTGGGTAAGGGCAATGACGGGAATTTCCAGTTCCATCGCCATTTCTTTCAGTCCACGACTGATGGTAGCCAGCTCCTGTTCACGACTGTTGGCGTTGCGGGGACCTTTCATGAGCTGAAGGTAATCGACCAGAATTAAATCCAGCCCATGTTTGGATTTTAGTTGGCGCGCTTCGGTCTTCATGTCGAGGACGCCGAGGCTGGGATTATCGTTTAGATGGATCTCGGCTTTGCCGATTCGCGCCATGGCATTCCCCAGACGCTGGAAATCCTCGTCGGACAGGTTACCCGAGTTAAGTTTCCGGTGGGGTATTTTGCTGATGCCGGACAGCAGTCGTTTTACCAGCGCGTTCTGACTCATCTCGAGGCTGAATATGCCCACGGTCGAGTCCCTGTTCAGGCCAATGTTTCGTGCCATGGTCAAGGCCAGGGAGGTTTTGCCCATACCGGGACGGGCGGCCACGATGATCAGCTGGTTTTCCTGCAGTCCCGAGGTCAGCTCGTCAAAGTAAGAGAACCCGGTGCGAAGTCCCGTAATGGCGCCGTCCTTGTCATGGGACTGCTTGAGGTCCTCAAACGTTTCATCCACGATGTTGCTGGCCGAACGGAAACCCTCCTTCCCCTGGTTTTGTTTGATGTTGAAGAATTTCTTCTCGGAGTTGTCGAGCAGTTCATCGATCTGTTCGGGGTCCTGGTAGGATTCTTCGATGATGTCGGAGCATACATCAATTAACGCGCGAAGAACGTATTTTTCACGGATGATATCCACGTAATGTTCCACGCTTCCTTCGTGGGGCACCATTTCTATCAACTGACCGATATAAGCCGAACCTCCCACCTCGTCGAGCTGGTCTTTCCTGGTAAGTCTCTCGGGAAGAGTGATTTCATTCACGGTCTGGTTTTCATCGTACAGTTCCCGTATAGCGTTAAAAATCACCCGGTGTTTTTTGTAGTAGAAATAATCTATGTCGGGGATGTTCTGGATGGCCCGGGCGATGGCTTTTTCGGATAAGATCATCGATCCAAGCAGGGCCTGTTCGGCGTCCAGGGAATGGGGGGATTGGCGAGTAATATCATCGTCGGACATAGGTGACTCATCCCTTCGAAAGGTGTTATTTATGTTTCATCAGGTCGAACATATCGAGTGGATTTCGATATGGGAACGGCCTTTTCTCAAACTATTTGTAGTTTCATGAAAGGGGTTTTGCGGGCTCTTATGACCTGTATTGAAGGGGGATTGATTTTTGTTGTATTTAATTTTTTTCTCGTCTCGCTGGGAAAAGAAGAAGTGGGTGAAAACCGGGCGGTTAAAATGCCGATTCGTTATCTGCGAACCCAACGTTCAGAACTACATGTAGTTGTAACAGCGGTTATTGAAACTGACGGTTATCCTCATATCGTGGTGTAATTAGAGATACCGGTAAGCAAGTCCATGCTATGGAATGGAGTGGGAATTCAGTGAAGATTACCAGTGTATCGGCTGTCGTACTGGGGGAGTCCCCGGATACGAAAACGGTGTACGAGGAATGTCGCCGTTCCAGTG
>JBDGPJ010000011.1:0-3111 GCA_042219695.1 bacterium | reverse complement strand
TGTACGAAACCGTGACCTGCCTGATCTACAGTCCCTCGATGACATCCATGAACTTCAATTTCAGCATGACGTCTGGTTCGTAGTTGACGTTGGGGGGAACGTGTGTACCTCCCACCGTGAGACACTCGAATCGATGTTTTCAAATACCTACGGTGACGTTTGGTATTTTCAGGCGAACGGCGACTCCGCCCGGGATCCCGATGCGCACCTTTTTGAATCGGAAGGAGTACACCATACCGTTGTTTCCGGCGACCGATTTTCAGCTATTCCGACCGAGGAATCGGCTCAAGTCTTAGAGACCTTTTTCCACCACCTGCAAAATGGCTATGAAATCCGGGGAATGTTCGGAGTTCAAGCTTGTATTTCGGGGGGACCCCGAGCAGGCCGTCGATTTGCCGGGCGTCGAATCAACGGGGGCGACGGATTATTTCCTGTTTACCGGCAACAATCATCTCACGGTAGAAAATATCCAGAAATTCAGTTCAAAATGTACCGAAGATCTGCCCGATGACGCCGAAATTGTCATCGGTTCGTGTCTCGCTAAAGACATGGAAGACACACTGCAGGTAAGCCAGCTGACGTTTGTGTAATGCATGGATTTTTGATCCTGGTTTCACAAAGAGGTGACTGAACGTGGGAGCCGAGAAGTTTGACATGCCGTTTTCCTGGGATCGGTTATCCGAACGGTGTCGGGACATTGTCCAATTCAGCCAAAAGCTGGGCGAACAATACGACGGCCCTTTTTTGGTTTGTGACTATTTTTTCGTGGCCTTGCTACAGAATGAGTACCCGTTGTTTTGTTTCGTGTTGGATTTCGTGGGATACAACGTGGAGAAAAGCCGTCAGAATATCGTGAACAACTCGTGCTGGTTTGACGGTGAGGCCGATTACGACGACGGGAAAATCGATTCGTCCTTTCATACCATGCTCGAATACGGTCTGTGGAGGGCCAAACAGTTACATCGAGAAACGATTGTTTTGGATGACCTGATCCTGGAAGGACTTCCTTATTTCAGTGATCTTACGAAAAGCCACCTTGTTCGAAAGGAAAAAAACGTACCGTCGTATTCCCCCGGTCAAGACTACAGTCACACATTACCTACCGAACAACTTCCAACCTATATAGATCCGGATGAAAACAATCCCTGGGCGACGGTTGAAGATTTGCTTCCAAAATTTATACGGGCGCGTGAAGAGGCCCGCCAGGAATTGATCCAGTAGGTTCCCCAAATCTACTGAGCGAGTAGATTCAATACGAAACAATCCAAAACATCAGGATTGTTACTCCTCAAATACGGTGGGATTTCCTGTGAGAGAAGTGAAATCATGTTCACGTTTCAGGAACCATTCATTCTGCTTGAATCTGTTTCGTTATCAGGATATAACGTTAATTCAAAAGTAGGGGGGCATTAATTTTTCTGAGGCGTGGTTGATATATGGCGCAGATGATTCCTTCCCGAGAGCACACGGATTTTCACGGAAGCCAGGCCGAGCGCCGGGTGTTTGACCTTTTTCAATCCGAACTACCCGACCGCTATAAGGTTTATCATTCCGAGGAATGGTTCCGTGACCCGGATCAAAGCAAACGAGACCAGCGACGAGGCGAAATTGATTACCTGGTATGCCACCCCGAACACGGGATGTTAATTCTTGAGGTGAAGGGAGGCGGGATTGGATACGAACCGGACACCGACACCTGGTACACGGTGAATGCCGAGGGACGTGATGATCTGGACAAGAGCCCGGCCCAGCAGGCGCAGGCCGCCATGTACAACCTGTTGAACCGGGTGAAACGCCATCCCGGTGTCGAGGGGGAGGACCAGTTTTCGGGAGTGATTGGCTGGGGATTGTTCTTTCCCGACATGAACAAGTCCAAAGGACGCAACCTGCCGGATTTAGAAATTCCCTTCGAGCGCTTGTTGTTCACCGAGGATACCGATGAAATCGAAACCCGTCTCGAGGAGCTGTACCGGTACTGGGACGACCAGATCGAATTTACGGGACCGATGGAACAACAAACCTGGGAGCAGTTGAACGAGCGGTTTCTTCGACGTGAATTTGAAATCCTCGAGAGCCTGAGTCACTACATTGAGCAATCCGAGCGACAGCTGTTCCGCATGACCGAGGAGCAAACACAGTTACTGGAATTTTTGAAGAATCAACGGGATGTATTCATACGCGGGTGCGCGGGATCGGGGAAAACATTGCTTTCCCTGGAAAAGGCCCGCCGGTTGTCCGACCGGGGGAAGGAGGTGCTCTGGCTGTGCTACAACGAGGATCTGGCCGGCCACGTCGAATCCAACGTGGATGATTCCATCGACGTGAATCACTTCCATTCGTTTGCGATCGATCAGTTGTTTAAGGCCGGTATCGAGTTCGAATTTCCCAACCAGCGTGAAGGTGAAGAGGAAGATTGGGAGACCTTCTGGGGCGAGGAGGTCCCCGAGATGCTTTCCAAGGCCTGTGATATTACGGGGGAGCGATACGACGCGTTGATCATCGACGAAGCCCAGGATTTCCGTGACAACTGGTTTTTAAGCCTGATCGATTACTTCAAGGATCCCGACGACAAGTGGTTGTACGTGTTTTACGATCCGAACCAGTCGATATACGGTGAAGTGCCGGGCTGGTTGTCGGACTACTCCGAACAACAGTATAACCTGCCGAAGAATATCCGGAATACTCGGGACATTGGGCGAGCGTCGTTGGATCTGGGTGATATCGAGGAGGACATCGAGCTGGGTCCGGACGGCAAACCGGTGCGAGTTGAAATCGCCGATGACGCGTCCGGAATGGTGGAGGACCTGCGTGGAGCCGTTCACGAACTTCTGCAGGAGGGAGATCTTGATCCCGAGGACGTGGTGATTTTAACCCGCCATTCCAAGGAAAATTCCCCGCTTGCAGACGTCGATCACCTGGGGAACTACCGGATCGTGAAGAGCAGTTCGGGCGGAAGAAACCAGATCCTCTGGAGCACCATTAAATCCTACAAAGGTCTGGAATCGGACGTGGTTCTGATGCTGTTGCCGGAACTAAATGAACAACATGAAAAACAGTGGTACACCGGGGCCTCCCGGGCGAAACATCTTCTGTGGATATTTACCAGTGATT
>JBDGPJ010000109.1:14821-18603 GCA_042219695.1 bacterium | reverse complement strand
ACCTTTTTTTCGTACGTTCTTCCCGTTCAAAGACCGTCATTATTCCCGGCTCCAAACAGTCGCTTGATTACTCGAATTTAGCTTTGAACTGCTTCCAGTTAATATCATCGTTTGCCAGGGCCTTGTACCGTTGAAACGTTATTTGAGCCTGTTTGTGATTTCCACTTTTTATATGAACTATTGACATCCCACGGTAACCTTCCGGTCGACCGGGAAAATGCCGAATCATCTTCCGAACCGTACGTTTACATTTTTTCAACTCTCCCTTTTCCAGTAATAACTCAAATTTCAGAACAAGTAAGTTCGGGTGATTCGGGTTGCTTTCCAGAAGACGTTCTACTCGATTCATGGCTTCGTTTAGGTCTATCCGTTCAAATTTGAATAGAAGGGATAATTTCTGAATCCGCAAATCCACCCCGAGATTTCCCAACTTTCCAACCTTACTTAATAGGGTTAGGCGTTTACGGTCCGTTACGTTGATCTGCGATAGTAAACTTGCAAATACCGAAGCGGAAGGATGTTTTGTTAAGTAAGAAAACAAGAACTCATTCGCTTCCTTGAATCCCTTTTGACGTCGTATGATTTTCCACAGGGCCGTCAAGGAGCCTGCGTGATTCGTATCTCGGCGCAACGTTTTTTGGAACAATTTACGGGCTTCCGGGGTGTCACCGATCGCCAGTCGATCCAGCCCCCCCAGATACGTCAGAGGTTGTGTGTCGGATAGGAAATCGGACCCAGCATGGGCCGGCTGAGTTGCTAAAAGTAGAACTACAAGGAGACTGATCGTTACTTTCCAATCCACTGTAAAACATCCCGGGCGATCGTGGTTTCGGGACGCCTGGTCTTGTCCCACGGAACCTGGTAAACACGTTTCTCGGATGACGCCAATTCAGTTGTTTGTTTGATCAACGAGGATCCTTCTATGACAGCAGGGCCACTGACCCAACGCGCATTGTAAACCTGATGATTATCGGCTGAAGATTGTAAAGGGAAAAACACCGCCGGAACATCATAATACATTATCTCGTGTAAGCTTCCCGCTCCCGCCCGGCTCCACACGCAATCAGCGACCTGAAGATAAGCTGGTAACTCACGAGTAAACTCCACCTGACGTACAAAATCGAGGTTTTCGTATTTCCCCTGTTTTATATCAAGTCCAAATTTCCCTTTTACGTAAAATACTTTCCAACCAATGTTTCGAAGCTGATCCAGGTGATCCCGTAACGCCCTGGAAAGGGATCGTGCCCCCTGGGATCCCCCCATCACCATCAGTACAGGGCTCTCCTCGAACCAGGAATCGTTAATGGAATCCATCCTTCGTATGGGATTTCCCGTTAACAGTCCGTAGCTTTTATAATTAACGTCTACCGGCGGAAAACCAAAGTACCATTGCACGGCAAACGTTTTGAACAACCTGTTCCCCCTACCGACAACGCGATTTTGTTCCTGTATAAAAATCGGTGTGTCGGCTAACCAGGCGGACACTAATAGGGGAATAGAACTGTATCCACCAAATCCGACAACCGCGTCCATATCCCGAACCTCCCCCATCAGAACCGGTATTTGCTCGGAAATTTCAGCTAATGAAGTCACTTTTCCAGGAAGGGATTGTCCCGCCCAGGGAGATACATTAACTCGCCTGTAATTTCCATCAAAGCCTTTGAGAAGGTTATAACTTGGCCGGCAGGTTGAGTAGAGAGTTACATTATGTCCTAACTCCCTAAATTTGTTCGACAACAGGAGGCCTGGAATTAAATGTCCCCCGGTCGGACCACAGGTTATTCCAATTGACGCCATTAGAAATTGGGCTCCCGGGCGATGTTAAAGTTCCTGGCGAACGATACGGCGCGCTTGAGATCCCCAGCTTGATTTTGGTGCTTCCCGAATCGATTTCATAAGTACAAAAAACGCTTCGTCTTCCCGCTGATCCTTCAGCAATCTCTGACCCTTGAGAAGATAAAATCGAGACTTTTGTGGAGAGGTCCCTCGGGAAGTAATTACGTTTTCCCATTCCCCTAAAAGTTTGTCGAATTTGTTGGTTTGGCCGGTTTGAACCAAATATTCAAACTTCGTCAGAACGTATGGAATCGGGTTCGTATCACTGGAGCGAATCGCGTCATCCAGCAAACTCTCGATTTGACCGGTGTCCCGTCCATATTGTAATTTTAACTGGGCAAGTTTATGGTAATCCTCAGCTCGTGGATTGCGGTTGACAATTTTTTTCAGAATCTTCATCGCACCGGAATCGTCACCTGATTGTAACCTCTCCTGCGCCCGGCTTCGAAGGGAGGATATTTTCTCGTTTAAAATTTGTTGGATTGTGTCGGATAAATTTGTCACCCGGGCAGCCTGGTGAAGCTCGGTATCGGTCGCAAGATTCTTAATTTTCTGATTGAGGGCTTTGCGTAACTTTTTGATTGTCCCCCGCAATTTTTTTACGGTTGAAGTGGCATCCTGTAGGCGTCGTTCAAATTCCCGGGCGCGATCTTGAGCTGATTTATATAACTCCCGTGTGTTTTCTAATTTCTTTTTTGCCTTTTTGTACATCCGTTTGTTTTTCTTCAATTTTTTACGAACCGAACGAAACCGAGCAGCCGGAACTGTATCGACTTTTTTACCGACATTCGCCACGGGGTCACTTATGGACTTCGTATTCCCTGTGTCCCCAGTAAATCGCATGTTAGGCATTACCTTTCCTACGGATTTCGGCGTAGTATCTACATCGATTGAAGGGGTTGTGTCCTTCTGATCGCTTTCATTACGGGCTGATTCGGACAGGGGAGATCGTTTCATAATTTTTGAGATGAGCTTCAACTGTTTTTCGGCAGTACTCCTGAGTGGATGATCGGGATACGTAGATATAAAAGTTTCCAACAAACGCTTGGCCCGGGAGCGATTGTCTTTCATGATAGCAATTTCGATTTGATGGAATAGCGCATCTCCTTGAATTCTTTCATCGGGATGATTTTTAAAAACCGCTCGAAATTGTTCATTCGCCTCCATCAGGTTTCCCAACCTCTGGTACGTACGAGCGAGACCATAGGTCGCATCCCAGTACCTCGAATGTGTAGGAAAATTTGACATGAATCTACGGTAGGCTTTTTCGGCTTTTTCGTATTGGCCGGAAGAAAAATAATCGTCTGCCTGATTATATAATTTTTTGGGCGTATCGGCACCATACACGGTAACGGGACATAGAAAGATTCCAAGCAAAATTGCGATCAACCCGTACATTGGAGTTTGTTTCACTGCAATCGTCTCCCGTCTATCGATCATTATTCACTATAAAATAACCATGGAAACCGAATTAAATATCAGTATGTTATAGACTGTCAACCGGAATGATTAACCAGATATCGTGGGTATAAGTCGGACTAAGAATTTATTATGTTTCCAGGGCAACTGGCTTGTAATTATTCTGACAGGGTTGGAGGGAACAAAGCTACACCGTTAACTCGCTTGTTTGCTTTGCTGATATTTGTCCCTGAATTGATCGGCGTAACGTTGAATCCAGACTCGTGCAGCTTCGTCTATCGTAACCTCTTCTCCGCGTTCCTCTTCAAGCTGTGATCGGAATTCGCGGATCTCCTCGACCTGCTCGGACATGAACTGCTTGAAATTTTCTGGTGTCATCGTCCCGTTTCTCCCAAATTGTAGGATTATCGTCCTCCAATACGATAATCGGCACATCAGGGAGAAATCTTCAGCTATCAATCGTTAAAGCAACTCATCACGTCCACGCTGTTCGAGACGTTGAACAAGTTGCTTAACGTCCTCAGCCG
>JBDGPJ010000109.1:14108-14803 GCA_042219695.1 bacterium | reverse complement strand
CAAGGGTAGCATCCTCGGTATGCACGACGATAACGTCATCCACTCCAACAGTACCGATAAAGTGATCCGTATCGGATACTACAACACTGTCCGATGATTCAACCGTTTCCGAATCGGCCAGAATAACATTTCCGTCCTCGTTCGCATCAAAGGTCTCGGCGATAGCATCCCACGTCCCCAGGTCATTCCAGTCAAATGATACCGGTAATGTCCAAACTCGATCCGACCGCTCAAGAATACCATAATCGACGGACTGTGAGGGTAATGTACCGTAATACTCCTCCATGGCTTCGGACCAGCCATGTTCTTGTGCGACTTGACCCATGTTTTGTATTCCCTTGTGAAGTTTGGGCATGTATCGTTCAACTTCTTGCAGTATTCGCTTCGCCGACCAGAAAAACATCCCGCTATTCCAGAGGTATCCACCGTTGTTTAGGTATTGCTCAGCAGTGGCGCGATCGGGTTTTTCTTTGAACTGCTCAACTCGATACACTTTACTCCCGTTGAATAGTTCCTCCGAATCCGACACGTAATCAATGTATCCGTATCCCGTGGAAGGAAAGGTGGGTTCAATTCCGAACGTTACAATGGCGTCGAGGTTCGCGGCTGCTCTGGAGGCTGTCTCCACCGCGGTTTGAAACATTTCAGGGGGCTGTATCTCGTGATCTGCCGGAAAAACACCAATCACAGTATCT
>JBDGPJ010000109.1:5235-14052 GCA_042219695.1 bacterium | reverse complement strand
GTCGTTCTTTCACGATCGTGGCTCCCGTTGCAACACAGGGAGCCGTATCTCGTCCCTCGGGTTCTCCAATGATATTCTCTGCCGGTAAGGACGGACACACGTCCCGCACAAGGTCTTCGTGGTACTGAGCGGTCACAATAAAAATTTGTTCCTGATCCAAATAATCATTCAAGCGATTGACGGTTTGCTGTAGCATAACGGGCCGATCACCGATGGATAACACCTGCTTGGGACGCTCCCGCCGTGACATTGGCCAAAATCGTGTTCCCGTGCCTCCTGCCATAATCATTGCCGCCTGTTTCATAACGATCACCCAAACCCGGACCGACTGGGTCCTGAATTATTATGACTCTTTGTATCACGTCTGTATTGTTTCATGATGTCAATATGATCAAAGGGCATTTCAGGCAAAGTGTCCCCCGGTGAAAGTATCATTGTATTTTCAGCGTCAGTTGCGGCTTCTAATTCTCCCTGCCCCCTACCTATAAAGCAAACCGATACCACGTGCTGACGAGGATCCCTATCGGGATCCGAAAAAACGTGCCACTGCCGAAATTCTACAAGTTTTAGTCCGGTTTCCTCCCGAATTTCGCGTTGTACGGCCTGTTCAACGGTTTCACCGTACTCGACAAACCCTCCCGGAATAGCCCATCCGTATGGTGGATTTTTACGTTTCACGAGTACAATACCCCCCTCATGTTGAACAATGGCGTCAACGGCCAGAGCGGGATTCCGGGGCTTGTTGCTTTCGTTTCCAGATTCCATACGCAATCTGCACCTCCGGTGACTCAGTGGTTAAATCTACGCCATAACGACGCCGGTAAAACAAACTGTAATAGCGATCGTAAAAATATCGAAACGCAATCCAGGGATTGTCGTTTGGATTTGATCCCGTGTATCTCAACACGAGCTCGTCCGGGGTGAAAACCATCGGATTAATAAATGTTTGATTGTGCCGGGTTCGTGTCCGGGTTTTAAAATCAGTCAGAATCATTCGATTCTGTCTCTGGATCGAGCGTAACGTGTCCGCCGGTGTATCACGACCGGGTTCAAAAACTCGGGTCACTCCCTTCCTATCCCTCGTTAACACGACGAGAAAATAAGTGGCAGTCCCCAATCCCATTAAAAAGACAATAGCAATTAGAAGGTTGCGCTGACGATTATTCAACGACACTCAATTCCCGGAACCAAAATATAAACCCCTCCGGCATAGCTCGTGCGATTTTTCCTTTATCGGGATGAATGATATGTCTCCGATGATTTTTCACGATGAAATCCCGGAATAAAGCCTACCTGGTGTAACGGATAGACGGGGAAGCAGGTTGGGACCCAAGAAAAATATAATGAATAAGGAAAGAAAAATGGTCGGGACGCCCGGATTTGAACCGGGGACCTCGCGCCCCCCAGGCGCGCGCGCTACCAAGCTACGCCACGTCCCGATCATTCAAAACGGAATTTGAAGCCCTGTATCGTAAATCGATTTCTCGATCTCGTAAACCGTGATCCTACATGGTTTCCATGAATTCATTAATTTCACGAATGGCTTCGTCGGCCAGCTTTTGAATTTCCCGACCACTTTCAACGGTGGATTGTTTTTCCGTTCTTTCCCGGAGATGTTTCCGGGCCCCCTCAACGGTAAATTTTTCCTCACGGACGAGTTTTTTCATTGAATGCATAATTCGTAAATCACCGCGGTCGTAACGACGTTCTCCACCGCTCGTGGTACGTGGATCCAGTGAATCAACTGACTGTTCCCAGTACCGAAGCGTGGAGGGGGACTCATCAAGGATCTCCGATACCTCACCGATTCTGAAATACAGCCGATCCTCGTCGAGCCCGTCCAGGAATTCCTCTTCGTTCAATTAAACCGTTCCTTAAAATTCTTACTCGGAGAAAAATGAACCACCGGACGATCGGGGATTTCATGGGTTTCCCCTGTATTGGGATTTTCCATAGTTCGACCTTCGTGTTCCCGTAATTCGAAGGTGCCAAAATTAGTAATCTGGACCGATTCTCCCCGGCTCAATTTTTCAAAAACTTGATCGATAATAAACTGTGCCATTTCCCGGGCCGTTTGCTGAGTTATACCCGTTTCGGCGAACTCTCGTACGAGGTCCTTTTTAACCGACATCAGTTACTGAAACTCAGTACGGGGTTCACGAGTCATCAAATTTCGTACCGCCTTCTCAGGAGGTTCGTTTTCAAACAAAACGCTGTAAACCTGCGTTATCAGGGGGGTTCGAAGCTCACCCTTTTGAATTCTATCATAAGTCAATTTTGTAGCATTGATTCCCTCAACGACTTGACCGACTTCTTCACAGGCTTCATCGAGATCGCAACCCTCGGCCAGTAAAACTCCCGTACGGTAATTTCGGGATAAATCGCTTGTAGCGGTGACAATAAGGTCTCCTAAACCGGATAGGCCGGATACCGTTTTGGGTTGTCCGCCTTCAAACTCGGTAACTCGACTGAGTTCTTGCATCCCACGTGTAACCAGTGCCGCACGAGCGTTGACTCCAAATCCAAGTCCGTCTGATATTCCCGAGGCGATTGCAATGATATTTTTCAATGCCCCGCCCATCTCCAATCCGATAAGATCGTCGTTAGTATAAATCCGAAAATAATCCCTATAGAGGGCTTTTTGAAAAAAATTTCGACCTTTTTTTGTACCTCCACCAATAACCACACTCGTTGGACGTTCACGGGCAACTTCCCCTGCATGGGACGGCCCGGTTAACAAAAAATAGTTCTCCAAATTTTCCTCGTAGTCCAGGTACACTTCACTTAACCGGCGCCCCGAATCCGGTTCGAATCCTTTCGCCAGATTGATAACACCATCCACGTCATCAATAGCTTCATGTATTTGCTCCATAAGATCATTGAACGCGTGGGAAGGCACCGCAATAACAAGAACGTCTACGTCGGATAATACATGATCCAGATCGTACGTGGCTCGCAACTCATGGGGTAACTCCACGTCGGGCAAGTAACGATCGTTTTCACGGTCAACCTGTATTCGTTTGACGAGTGATTCATTCCGTCCCCAGAGGTACACTTCATCTTTTCCGGCCAATAATTTGGCCATGGCCGTGCCCCAACTTCCTGCTCCAAGGACTCCGTAAATCACGTCAACTCCTCCTTAAAAAAAGGTATTCTCTTCACCGTGGTACAACCGCGAAATATTCTCCCGATGGCGCCACAAAACCAATAAAACCACACCCACTGTCCCCATGGTATAGGGGTGGGTATAGCCGCTGAAATAACCGGTTATAACGGGAAGTATAATCGCTCCGAGTAAAGACCCCACCGACATGTATCGGGTGGCTCCCACCCCGGCGACAAATACAACTAAAGCCAGCAGTAAAGGTTTTGGAGTTAAGACTGCAAACACCCCGGTTGAAGTTGCAACTCCCTTTCCGCCGGAAAATTTTAAATAAACCGGGTAGATATGACCCAGTATGGCAAAACCTCCTGCAAGGATATGAAAGCCGGTTATTGAAGGGACAAACCAGCAAGCAACGTAAACGGGTATCCCTCCCTTTAACATATCCAGAAACAGGGTTAATACCCCGGGAGGCCAGCCGTAATTCCTGATAATATTTGTCGCCCCTATATTACCACTTCCCGAAGTGCGAACGTCTTCCCCCTTAATATAGAGACTATAAAGGAGACCAAACGGAATTGCCCCCAGCAAATAGGAAATTATTAACCAACCGACCTTTACTAGCATAAATTTAATTCAACACTCCGTTTACCATAGATCTTTTTATTCGTCGTGTTGTGTTTGCTTTACGATAGTAAGTTTCAACGGACTCTTAAACATTTCAAGTTCCTCATGCAACAATCGTTTTAAATGGCGGAGATCTTGCTTGCGCAACAGTTGGGGATCGGATACTTCCACTTCAAGTGTTACGGGATTGATATCGATCTGACGAGCTTTCTTTACAATGACGGGACGGGCTTCACTGGACGGCCAAGTTATCCTCGTTTTTATGTCGAGTAATGCATTTTGTAGCACTTTTTCATCAAGCCACCTGTTCATTTCATCGTAGATTTCCCCAACAGTTGAAAATACCTCAGCGAGATTCCGTCGTTCCGTGCCACTGGTAAATATCACGGGGGCATACTTCAAAAAATGCAGACGGTCATTGATGTGATTAACCCAGTCTTCCTCCTCATCGGCATCAGGTTCGTCGGCTTTGTTTACGAGGATCACGGTCCCTCTGTAACGGTCCTTAATTAATCCGGCGATACGCTGGTCCTGATTGGTGATACGTTCGTCCCAATCCACCATGAGACAAACAACGTCGCTAAAATCTATGGCCCGAATGGATTGGTATACCCCCGACTGCTCAATTTCTCGCTCGATGTTCTTCTTACGGCGCATTCCGGCCGTGTCCATCAGGTGAAAACGGCGCTCGTTTACGGTGAATGAAACGCTAATAGAATCTCGAGTTGTACCGGCTTCCTCACTAACCATTACCCGGTCGTAGCCAAGTATCGTGTTGAAAAGCGTTGATTTTCCCACATTGGGTCGACCCACAAGAGCCGTCCGTATCCCCTCTTCAGGGACCTCTATGGTTTCATCGGGTAATCGTTTCGTAACGCTGTTCCTTAATTCATCAAGGTTACGACGATGAGCGGCCGATATCGGTACCACGTTGGATAAACCCAGCTCGTAAAACTCCGATACGGCGGATTCTGAGTTTCCACCTTCATCCACCTTGTTTACCGCCAAAATGACGCGATCCGAAACAGTGTAAAGTTGCTCGGCAATATCACGGTCGAGAGGAGTTACTCCCTCCTTGGCATCCACAACAAAGATAATACACGTTCCCTGTTCAATGATCTCCCGTACCTGTTCAACCACAAATTCGGGATCAGGGGCCGGATGATCGCTCTGAAAACCGGCCGTGTCCACGAGAGTGACCGTTCGGTCATCCCACTGAAGGTCTTCGGAAATCCGATCCCGGGTAACTCCGGGTTCGGAAGCCGTCACGGCTCGATCTTCACCGATCAAGGCGTTAAACAATGTTGATTTTCCCACGTTGGGACGCCCGACAATAGGGACAAACGTCTGTGAGACGGAGGGAGAATTCATAGTGACAAACTACCGGGCGGCCATAACCGAGGGACCAAACTGGGAAGCCAGAGTGGAACGAGGGTAATAAAACGAGAGGATTCCCCGGTAATCACGACCGGTTTGGGCCATTTTATAAGCCCCCCATTGTGACATTCCTACACCATGCCCCCAGCCCCGGCCTTCAAACTCCAGCTTACTCCCGGAAACTTCCAGTGAGGTAATCCAGGTACTTCTCAATATCTCCGGTCCCACGGCCAATCGAAAATCGGGAGCATGGATTCGTTCGTAGGTTCCACTGGATTTGTATTTAAATTCACTGGCCCGACCCGATTGGAAACGTTTGGAAATGGACAGGGTGTGAGGGGAATCTATGGGGGGATAACCGCTGTTTCCCAGGCGTTCATTGATAGTGCTCAATTTAATACTATTAGACCATCGTGAAAATTTGCTATTCAAACTCCACGTATCACGACGTGACGTTAAATAAGGGACGGACTCGCCCTCCCAAACAGATGAGGCCTGTTCCGTGTGCCCCCCCGAATTCGCGTGAAAATAAGCCGGAATGATCCGGCCGTTATAAACCAGTACCTCTCCCCGAGTTTTGTCGACCGCTGCCACGATACGTTTCACCTCCGACTGTTTTCCCTCGTATACCTGACTGAACCACGTAGCATCCAGGTCGTATGGCCGATCCGAATGTTGGTACGATTGACTTTGGGCAAAAGATCGTGAAGCCACGGCTTGAGCTTTCAGAGCTTCCAGAGGCCATTTCGGTGCAACTTCCTTCTTTACAACTCCGTACAAGTACTTATTCAATGGAAGGGTATTAATCACGATCAAACGGTTTTTGTGTTCTCGAAACCGTAATCCCCCGCTATAGTCCAAACCACGGAAGGTCATGGTACCGGGAGCCTCGATCGTAATCTCCTCACCCGTTAACGAATATTTACCCGACCGGAATTGAATCGAACCGACACGTTCCACTTTCCAGGAATTGTTCGGTGGAAGGGTTATTTCACGTTCACCGGAACGAATCGTCAGATTCTGACTGCTTTCCCCGGTAAACCGATTCCCCTCGGCAAGCTTTACCCTGATTTTCGGTATATCCGCTTTTTTTACTCCGTATAGCTTCAGCTTTTGCAAATAATACAGTGCGTCACGATAACGCGGATGATCCCTGTAATGGTTTTGGATCGTTTTGAATGGCGAACGGGACGCCTCGTAATCTCCATTACGAAAATGAGCATATCCCAGCCAGAACAAAACGCGCGGAGTTTGTTCCCGGGTCCGGAGTAATTGTATTGCACGATCGTATCGACCCTTTTCAATCCAACGGTAAGCCTGGTTGCTGTTATTTTGTGGATATACGGGGTTACCGGCACACATCAATACGATCATAATGAAGCCGTAAAAGAAAGACTGTTCAAAGGTCTTATTTCGTTTCATAACGCACTCCCGGATAATGTAACCCGGATCATGCACGATATAACACGTCGTGCATAATCCATCGGATAGACAGCCGTTAATGGCCTAAAAACAGCCATTACCAGCTGGGTAGCCCAGCCGGCCGGTTACGATAAGCCGAAGTTCTGAATACACCCTGTGAAATCGGACGACGTATTGCAACTTGATTTTTTCTTATTCAAGCCTGACGGATGTCCCATCGGGACAAATAATGTACAAAATTCAAAAATCCGTGCTTTATTTGGGTAAATCTCACTGACAACTAACTTTATAAAAAAGTAAGTCCGAAACATAGTGTGCTCAAACGATTTCGAGTTACGTAGTTATCTTTTGTCGTAATGTTCCAACGAGGGGAAAGGAACCAATAACGGCCAGAAGTGACATCTCACTACCCCGATCAGGGAGTTTATTAATTGCGTTCAGGGGTTCCGTTTCAATTGACGGCGACCCATCCGGCCATTGTTTTCGGAGTTCCACCGGATCCTTGGACCTCGGGGACGGTACCCTGGTAAATACCACCCGATCCTCCGAAAAAATAGTCGAAATCCGTTCCAGCAATTTCTTATGAAACTTCCCTTGCATACAGCCAAAAATCAAACTGCTGTCGGCGACGTCAAGTTCGTTGAACTTTTCAGCCTGCGGATGTCCACCGGGGAGTGTTTTTTTCTCCATACAATGTCTCAATGTACTCACGGATGCTTCTACTGCCCGGGGGGTATGGGCGACATCAAAAAACAATGTTCTCTCGTTTTTCTTGAAAAACTCCTGTCTCCCCGGGGGAACCGACGTCACGGGTTCAGAAAGGCAGTCCCCGTTTTTGTCGAACTGACTAATTACATTGATAGCCGTCCGACTGGCTCTTTTAAGGGGATGCATGGATGGCTTAAGATCAGCTTCAACGTGTGTGAGTTCCCGTTCCCGTATAGTTTTAGACACTTCCTTCCCAATGTCTTCATCCATTGGACCCGTCACAATCGTGGAACCGGGGGGGATTTGTGCAGTTTTTTCCTGCACGATCTCACGTTCCGTTTCACCTAAAAACTGCGTATGTTCACGTTCTATAGCCGTAAGTACCGTGTAATCCGCTTGAATAGCACTGGTTGCGTCCCAACGTCCGCCCATGCCGGCTTCAAGTACCAGGTATGAAGCGTCCATGGATTGCTGGTAATGAAGTACCATAAGCAATAGCTGTTCGAAAGGGGTTATATTTTCCCGGTAATTCTCGGGAAGTTCTAACAAAAGCTCACTGAATTGATTTCGGGAAATCGATTGGCCGTTTGATCCAATTCGTTCGCAGGGATGAACGAGGTGCGGGGACGTGAAATGCACAACGTCGTGAATGCGACTAAGGTATTCAACCAGGTAATGTACGACACTTCCTTTCCCATTCGTGCCAACAACCTGAACGACAGTCGCATCCGTATTAAGTTCTAGTTCACGAACGGCCTCACGAACGGGTTGCAAATTCTTGCGAACCGGACGTTTGCGTAATTCGTCCCGGAATTGAGATACATGCGGTTCCGTCTGGGAGGTGTCATCCACATTACTTCACGTATCCATAAAAGGCTCGAAAAAATCGTCGTATTTCACTATTCAGCAAAGTGGAAATTCTTACGTATAGTCGGTAATTAAAAGCACCAGGCGCTCGCCGCTGAATCCCATAATTCGTACGAAACGCCTATCACTCGAAAGCCTTAATTTGCCTGGGGAAAATGGTTAGAGAAACATGTCCTGTAAAACGTTCTATCCACCATTAAAAAATAAATATCGAATCTTGAACAACAAAATTATGCCGACTTTACGATTCCAGACACATTTCAGAAACAGTTCAAGACGTTGGTAGGGTGTCCTCATCAATTGACACGTCGTCCACGACTCCTACGACCATCGCCCGAACGGGGGCCATGTCGTCCTCCAGGATGATGCGCGCCGAACCCCCGTCGTCCAGCATTAACACGGTGTCCCCGATGCCGGCGTCGATGTCCTTGTCCAGGTAAGGTATACCCGATGTTTCGCCCGTGACGGGATCTTTGTGTTTCACGAGAAGCATGCGGTACGGTCGTAAACTATCATGACGTCTTGTAGCCCATGTCGTACCGACAACTTCACCAACAATCATTTTTTATCATCCACGACCTCTAGAAAGGTGAAAAAACGCCTTCAATTGGTTGTTCTTAATCCCCGGGATTACCGGGCAAGTTCGACATCGTCCACAATTCCACAGATTGAAGCGTCACTACAAGGAACCGGGTCACCAAGTGCTACTCCAG
>JBDGPJ010000109.1:687-5213 GCA_042219695.1 bacterium | reverse complement strand
ACGGGACTCCACGTAGAATACCATTTCCCCGGCACCGGCACTTACGGTATCAGTTGCAATAATGGCGTCTCCCACGGGATTTTGATCCCAATCGGTGGGTTGTACAACCAAGAATCGCTCCCCCTCAAACTCGTGATATTTCTGGGTCGCAACAACTCTACCAATAACTTTACCCGGTTTCACAGCAAGATCATCCACAATGAATCGAAGAAAAAACTGAATTCCTTACTCATCTTCACTGGAATCTTCACCGGAGTTATCCTCGGAAACACCGGTTGTTTCCTCCTGATTCTCCTCATTTTTGGTTGGAGCTCCGTTTTCCTTTGACTTGTTGTACTTATTTTCCCCTTCCACTTCGACCAGATCCACAATAGCCATGATTACACAATCCGTGGGCCTATTTTCCGTAAGGTGAGTTTGGCGCGCAGAACTCCCAGTGGCGTAGAGAATTAATTCTCCCGAACCTAGTCCAACCGCATCAACTCCTACGAGGACGTCCCCGGTAGGTTCAAGATCCAGGTTCACGGGTTGAATAACCATGAATTTACGACCGCGTACTTTTTCCTCCTTGCGTGTGGCAACAACATTACCGATCACTTTCGCCAGCTTCATTCATTTCCCTCCATATTGTTCAAACTTGATAGATAAAACAGCCCTTAATGAGGACTTTTCCTTCAAATTTACTGTCCGGCAAATTTCCTATTTATTACAAGACTACCGGATTACAGCATGAAGTCCATCCATATATATTCGTCGAATTCAAGTGGTACATAATGGCAAATACTTTGACATCGTAAAAATTGTAAAACACGCCATAATTCTATACCAGTTGTACTCAATTCTAACCTAAAGTTGAAAAATAATGAGGTAAGAACTCACATTCCATTAAATGACCTCCGTAAATTACTACAAAAACGCAAGGAGGTCGCATCCTTTCAAGGCATGAAAAAACAACGATCAAAACTAAACCTACCTTCCAGAATAACCAGCCTTGAAAAATTATTCTTTAAAAGGGATTTCGGGGATGGATTCCGGGGATAATTTCGCTTCCAGGTTTGAACTTAGAGTATCCGGTACCTCAAACTGTCCGGTTACAGTCATGTCAGCCACCGCCCGTGCCAGTTCAGTCATGCTGGCCGGTTCATTCATACCTACGAAAAGGTATACCCCTTCTCCTTCCCGTGCCACACCCATGGTATTCCCCCGCGAACAGGGACCAAGACATTCCGTGGACTTTAAAGAAACCTCCCCGGCAACGTCTTCTTCATCCAGTGTATCCTCGGCAACCTGCCGAAGTTCCTCGAGCGGATGCCGATTTCTTTCCACATCCAGCTCGGGATTTCCACATCATCAGGCATCACAATAAAACAGTACGGGTCCGTTTTCTTTCATGGTTAACAGCTCGTTTCCGAAAAGTTCAGATCGCTTTGGGTTAAATTTAAAAACAGAAGCAAAGATTACTCAATGTTGTTTCTTCAACTTATCAAAATATCACAACGGTCAAACGGTGTCACGAAACGACTTACTTTCAGTTTTTTAAATTCAATCGTAAAATGGGTAAGCTCAAATATTATAGATGATTTTTGAAAGTACCGGAGTGATCTAAATGTCCGATGAGGAACACGTTCTCACGTTCGATGAGGATTACAATTGTATCGTGGTCGACGATTCCGCCTTCATGGTAAAAAACCTTGTTCGCATGCTGGAGTCCTTTGAGGCAGAAGTTCTTGATACGGCGGAAAACGGGGAGGAAGCCGTCGAATTGGTGGAAGAGCACGGTAGTGATATCGACTTTGTAACGCTTGATATAACTATGCCCGAAAAGAACGGAATTGAAGCTCTGGAAGAAATTCTTGAGATCGAACCCGATCTGAACGTGGTCATGGTTAGCGCCATGGGCCAGGAAGACACTGTTAAAAAATGTGTCATGAAAGGTGCCAAGCATTTTATTGTTAAACCGTTTGAACGAGAAGACGTATTTGAAAAGCTAACAGGTGTCATGAATGAAGATTAACATAGCTCATTCCCGGAGGTCCTCTCGCCTTTGAAAGCCGATCACCTTAATCCGTTTATTTCCGCCGCGCAGGACGTTCTTCAACAATTTTTGCCTGAGATTGACATTGAACTTGGAGATCCATCCATTTCCGACGCTCCTACCGAAACACTGGGAGCCGCGACGTACATCGGAATATCGGGTGAGCTTGAGGGACGCGTAATCTACGACATGGACCGGGTCACCGCCACGAACCTGGCCAGTGCCATGAACGGAGAGGAAATTCCCGGGATGAACGAGCTTGTTCGCTCAACTATTCAAGAGCTGGCCAACGTCATCAGTGGAAATGCAGCAACAAATTTACGGAGGGAAGCCGAGGACAAGGAAATTGATATCACACCCCCCTCAATGATTGTGGGAGACACTGAGATAAGTGACAGCGTAAGCCGGCAATACATAACCGTCCCTCTGGCAACAAATCATGGAACTATTATTATTAATTTGGCTGTAAGGGAAACCTGACTTTTACATTGAGCATACAAAAGGAAAGAGTTCGAAGCATGGATAAAAATCTGGTTAAACCTTTTGTTACCTGCGTACGGACAACTCTCCAGCAATACGATCCGGATATTTCAATTAACGCCGCTTCCCAGGAAGAAATTGAATCCACCTTTGAAGCTCACGGAACACTTACTATGCTGGGTATCAACGGGGATGTGGAGGGTTCCGTGGAATTTGTCATGTCCCGAGAAACGGGGACAAATCTTGCCGGAACTTTAATGCACAAATCCTGTAATGAATTCGACGAGGACTGTAAGGAAGCCATCCAGGAATTTACCAACATGGCTGTGGGCAATGCTGTGACGGACTTAAAATCGATGTTAGATGACAGGAAAATTGATATTACACCCCCCACTATGTTCGTCGGGAACAATATACAAATTTCCAGTAACGTCGAGTCACGACCCGTTCATATCCCCCTTTCCACGAGTCTTGGAGATATTGAACTGTCCGTTGCCCTGGATATCCATTAATTAAAAATGGGTGACTTAGAGCAATCCGATCCGCTCACGGTAAACCTTGGTGCCCCTGATTACAATACAATTAACTGCCACCCTAACGAAGGTAAGAAAATTGACTGCTGGGAGAGTGAACGTTCCTTTAATTTATACCTTGACATGGATGCGTTTATTCACGCCGAGGACGACTTCGTTGAGATCAATTTTGAACAGCTTAATGATTGTGACAAAGGAGTAATCGTAATCAAAAATCAATTAAAAAAAGACCTTGGAAATCCCGAGGAAGTAAAAATTTTTCGAAAGAACGACAATATCTTTTTGAAATCCACCTAACGCTTCTCTTCGTTCCTCCCCGGCCCTATTCCCCTCTTAGATTAGCTCGGGGATTTGCGCAGATAAACGCTGTTGAATTCTTTATTGAGGATTGAAAAAAACCTTAACATTCGTTTTTCAACCTGCCCTTTCTACGTTTATCTACGAGCTTTGTTATGGGTCTGTTTCCTTTCGATATCTCTTAACTCCGATCATTAAACCTGGTTTTTGGTTACATCTCTCTCCACTTGACCCGGTCACGACATACAAAAATCTTAAGTTACATTCAAGACCTACCGAGAATAAGAATTGAACGAACTACTTTCGTACGGGAGGTGAATTTCGTGAGTAGGGACGAGAAACTTGAAGAACTCGGCCTCGATTTTTCGGCCGACGAGGTGGCGCGAGAAACGATGATCGAGTATATCCGTGAAAACTTCTCGGACGTACTCGGTGACAGAATCAATCTTCTCGACGCCGAAAACGGTCTCGACCTTCTCCTGCAGGAAGTCGAGCGCATGAAGCGGGAGGAAGGTATTTCCGTAACGGAACAAGTCAGGGCGGCCTAATTTATTCTCTATAATCCTATCTCCTGATAACTCCGTTAAAATAACAAACAGCCCGGTGCAAGCACCGGGCTGTACATTTTTTTATGATCCCCCCCCGTAGAAAAGTACAAACCCAGCTTATTCATGACAGTAAAACTGTTAGTAAATAGTCCGTTCCAAAACCAGCCGCCCGAGCAGTCAATTACATTGTTGAGCGAATTCTATACCCTGATCGATAACTTATAATTATTGATCGACTGCACGGCCAGCTGGGTTACCCGGCCGGCAAGCTGTCAGACGGTATTTCGTCAAAACGCTCCGTGAATTTATTTGATCGTATTACAGACTGTTTTCTGAACCTATTCGAGCTTCACGGCTGTTTTAAACAGTTGAATGATTCACGATGCTTACATTCGTTGTGAATCATTCAGGCTAACTATCTACAAGATCTCAATACGAACGAAATTTAACGATCACCCGTTGGGTAAGAGCCATACTCTCGTTAAAAAAGATCCGTTATATGATCGGTACTAACTACGCACATAGGAAAGACAAACCCATCCCGAGCTTATCAAATAATAACACCCGATTTGTCATTTCGAGCTCGAACCATTTCTGGCAAATTCAATTCGCACCGCAAAACCGTCTTCGTGT
>JBDGPJ010000109.1:0-677 GCA_042219695.1 bacterium | reverse complement strand
ATCGTTCCATGTAAATCGTGTACAACGAGCTCCTTCACAAGAGCCAATCCCGATATCTCGGACTGTTCCATGTCAAATTGAAACTCCCCCGTCCCAGTTCCACTGTCCCTCACCTCAAAAACAAACCCACCCCCGGCTTGTTCATCAAAGTGAACGGTGATTTTGTCACCATTCCCCAGGTGTGCGTGCTCGTGGGCATTCATAATGAGCTCAATCAATATCAAGGTACATGTTATTGCGTCCGTCGAAGGAATGGTAACCTCCTGGGGAACGTCAATTTCGTGGACGATACAATAGGAATTATCCGGTAAGGTTGATTCGATTTTTTCCAGGGTACTACCAAAAAACTCTTTAACATTAACGTGTTCACCGGTTTCTAACTTACTTAATCGTTCGTAGAGTTCCACCACCGAAGTTAGAATAAATAGGCCTTTGTCCAGGATCTCGTTGATACGCTCCGGATTACCCTCCACCGCACTTTTTTGAAGCCGAAAATAACTGCGTATCATCTGAAAATGGTTTTTGACCCGGTGGTAAAGCTCCGTGCTGGGCTTGAAACGGGGCGAAATGGAAGAACCGTTATTGTCTTGAGGAAATAATAATTCGAAAGGCTCAATCCCCACGGCATTGGAAATTTTGATAAGCGTCTCCAGAGACGGGACACGCTCCCCCCGCTC
>JBDGPJ010000108.1:5943-11758 GCA_042219695.1 bacterium | reverse complement strand
GAATGATGACATCGATTCACGGTCGCCTCGCCAAAAAAAGTGCAAAAGTAAAGTATCTATTAATACAACAGCAAAAACCCAAGGGAAAGCTCGTCTTACGTCGTTTTTTGTTTCAAGCTGAATGCTGAGAGCTAACAGCTGTTTACTGTCATGATTAATCCAAGTTAAGGGTCCAAGCTGTTGTTCTCTCCCACGACTCTCTGAATATGATTCTTCCTGAAGTGGAGATGATCGCCTGATTCCACCATCGGGTGATCACACCCCTCCCTGATTATGCCCCCGAGTTCGTCATTGTCATCGTGCGTAATCTCCACAATCAACTCATCATCAATCCGGTTTGAATAAAGCAACACTTGATCCCCAACGGATAACTGATCGACGTTTTCCGCATAATGAACCCCCTCGGCCAGATTAAGCGACGTGTTCATTTCGTTTGAACCTTCCTGAAAAGCTGATGGTTGTCCACTTAAAAAGGTACATGTTTCACTACTTCGTGATCCTTGATGTAAGTAAAAATCGATTAAAAAAAGTTGACTTCGGATACACACGGGTTTCAAAAAATTGGTCAAAAAGAAACGGGTGAAAGGACGGGATCGATCCAAAATTTGGTCAGAAACTCAAGGATAGAGGCTTATCAAAACTTATCTACGAACGTTCCTTAAAAAACTGAAAACCCCCCGCGACGATCACTCTGAAACCCCCTGGAATATCCATTATCAACTTTCTAATACTTCCCGCGGGTTTATGTGCCTTTCGGTTCCCCGCCACAATATTTCTTGGTCTTCCGGGTGACGCTAATCGCTGAGTTTCTTGACAATTCCAGCCCGGCGAAGGCGCTCCCGGTAACTTTCATCACTCTCCTCGAGAATTTCCTGCAAATAATCAAGATTCTTCTGGATGTATTCCGAGTAAAGATCCCGGTCCACGTCCCACCGGTGCTTAAAGTGAAGCCGGTTCAGACTATACAAGCTATCAAACTCCTCATCGATCCGCCGGCGCGTGTAATTTTCGTAAAAGCCCACTGTTTTTTCCATCAGTTCCCGTTCCGAATTAAACGAATTGATTCCGGATTCCTCGGACTCCCGGTACAATAGCAGAAGCTTCTCAAGGTAGTAACGGTCGGCGAGCTGAGCAATTATATCAGCGGTCCCAATCAATTTCCCGAGGTACTCGATTTTCTTCGATTTAAAGGTAATGTCTTCCAGTGATAAATTTATGTCGGTACACAAAATAACCTGTTCACAAAGATCGCCGATTTCTCCGTTGTGACCTTTGTCACGAAGATACTCTCTCAGAATGGAAATTCCTCTCTCCTCGTGGTACTTCGTGAACTTGGCCCCGGTTCCCTCAGTGTCTCCTTCTTTCTGAATGTACCCCACGTCGTGGAACAGGGCGGATAAAAGCACGACTTCCAACATTTCCGGGGTGAATTGTTTATCTTTCAGATGTGCACCGTGAACCAAGCGAGCGGTGGCAAGAAAAACATCCATTGTGTGGTCGAGGTCGTGATACTCCGTGTTACAAGCCCTGTAACCGGGATAATCCCCGTTAAAGAAATCAATGACGTCCTGGTAAGCCGTGTGGATAAACGAAAGATCAAAATCCTCCCGGATCTGATTACAGATATACTCGACTTCCTCGAGCACCTTGTCCGGTTCTTTAATGAATAAAACACTATGCAAATCTCGTTCAACCATACGGATAAACCCTTAACGTCTACATGAAAAAATCAACAAAAAAGGATTAGGTCTTGAGATGTTTTCATAGTGATTGGATATTAAGTGGGATTTCGCCCGGATTCAACGTTTTCTTACATCCAATACGCCATAATCCCCCGATTCCTTCTCTTACATTTCGATTGTCTGCCTATCTTCCCCTCTTCTCTAAAACGGTTCCTTTTTGAATAGGTGATGATGGAAGTGATGGCCGTCGACCTGTAGAGGGTAATGTTCGATTTCTTCAAACGGTTCTCCCAGTATTTTACGGAGGTCGTCTCGTTCAAAAAATCGATCGTAATGTCCCTTGTGCCGGTTCCATTTTCGATCTCCTCGGTTTCCATGATCGTCTTCCACGGAAAACACGTTGATGAACATATACCCCCCGGGGCACAATAAGCGATCCACCTCCTGTTTATACTGTTGCCAGTCACGCTTGCGCACGTGATGAAAGCAACCGTAATCAACAATTGTATCCATGGTTGAATCTTGAAGGGGGACCTTGAATGCATCCCCCCGAACGTAAAACGTCCGGTCGTGACGATGGGTGTTCCGTGCTTTCCGAAGGGGGTCTTCCAGGTAATCAAGACCGACTGCATTAAATCCATCCTTCGCAAACAGGGAACAGATACGGCCACGCCCACATCCTAAATCCAGCATCCATGAGTTTGTTCGATTACCGGAACAGTATTGTTCAATCCACTGTTCCGTACGGTGATCCAGAACCGACATTTCCGACCAGGGATCATCGTCGTCACGGTAAGTCCGTCGATAATAACTTCGATCATTCCGGGTGCCCGGGGACATCAGGTCGACTTCTCCGATACTTCTTCCAGAATACGAGGGCGGGCCTCGTTCTCGATTTCTTGCTTCAAACGATTATAGTCGTCAGGGGGAGCGTTTCCCGGGGGAACCAGGTCGGATTCCAACCCCAGAGTAACCTTGTCACAGGGAGCGGCCACAATGGGAGCATCAAGCCGGACACGTTCGCTCACGTGCACGATCAGACGCAAATTTTCATTGACGGATACGCTTATATGGGCCGGCGGTTCCGGTTGCTCCCAACCGGCCATTGTCGCAACCTTTTTCACTTCGGGCCGTACTTCTTCATCCGGTTCAAATCCGGCACTGATTACACCATACCGATTGACGGTAGTTGTTAACGAAGCTTCGAGCAAAGACGACCGTACGGAATTCGTACGGCCAATGATGAGAATTTTCGGTTGAAACGATCCGGGTTCAGGATTGGGGGACAATATAAACACTCCATGTGAATTCGTTTTTTACGTCAAACTAATTTACCTATATTAGGCTACCGCGAATTGATCAAAATGACATGGATACGGGTCCCTGACATTTTTAAGTACAATATCTGTGGAATAATTTTGTTCGGAATAATTTTTGGATCACCCGTTTTTAATAACAACCTCGCTAAAACACGGATAAACCACGTGGCGATTGCTTCCACACCGTAGTTTATCGGTTGTTTATAACCCTCCGTTTTGATAGCGTATGGATTCGCCAAAATACTTAAAGGAGTGATTGATGTGTCTACTGCTACAACCTCAAAAGAACAGGCGCGTGAAAATGTAATCAAGCGTTGCCGGGAAAACGATATTGTGATTCCTACCTTCGAACAACTGCGCAACCCGGAACAGATTCCGGAGGATATCAAGGAGAAGCTCAAGGACATTGACATGCAGGAAGTCCATCCTCTGAACCTGTTTCGTATCAACTGGCACAACGACCCGGAAACGGGCGGTTTCGGCGACGTAAACCGTTTCGAAATTCCCCGTGAACTTACGGGTCTGGACACCCGTATCGTGGGCATCGTCGGGAAGCATTTTCCCATTGGAGCCCACAAGGTGGGCGCGGCATTCGGCTGTCTCGTTCCCCGGCTCGTAAACGGTCAATTCGACCCGGACAATCAAAAGGCCATATGGCCGTCAACCGGTAACTATTGTCGTGGAGGGGCCTTCGACTCCACTCTGCTTGCCTGTACACCGGTTGCCATTATGCCCGAGGGAATGAGCCAGGAGCGTTTTGACTGGTTGAATGAAATCGGTGCTGAAGTCATCAAAACACCGGGCACGGAAGCAAACGTTAAGGAAATTTACGACAAATGTAACGAGCTTCAGGACGATCCCAACGAAAACGTCGTGATCTTTAACCAGTTTGACGAATTTGGAAACTCCTGCTGGCATTACAACACGACCGGTCCCGCCCTCGAGGAAGTGTTCCAGGACATTCGTAAGAGTGATCAACAGTTGTCCGCCTGGTGTGCCGGCACCGGATCGGCCGGAACGATCGCCGCGGGCGACTACCTCAAAGAACAGCACCCCAACATGAAAATTGTCGCTGCCGAAGCAAAACAGGTACCGACGATGCTTCGAAGTGGATTTGGAGAGCACCGCATTGAAGGTATTGGCGATAAACACATTCCCTGGATCCACAACGTCCGTAACACCGACACCGTGACCGGTATCGACGACGAAGCATGCATGAGACTTCTACGTCTCTTTAATGAACCCGCCGGGCACGAGTTTCTCATCGAACAGGGTGTACCGGAAAAGGACGTTAAACGGCTTCCCCTGCTCGGTATCTCCTGTATCGCCAACGTTCTTTCCGCCGTAAAAACGGCCAAGTACTACGAAATGGATGAGCGCGACGTCGTCGTGACCGTATACACGGATTCCTCCGAGCTGTACCAGTCCCGCCTGAAGGAACTCCGGGAAAAATACGGTGAATATTCCAAGGAAGAAGCTCGCGTTGATTGGGAACGATACCTGCTCGGCGAAAGCAAAGAAGAGGTCCTTGATTGTGGTTACTACGACAAGAAACGAATCCACAACCAGAAATACTTCACCTGGGTCGAACAGCAGGGTAAGTCCGCGGATGAACTGCGGGAACTCTGGGACCCGGACTTCTGGGATCGAACGTACTCACAAATCGATCGCTGGGACGAACAGATCGAGGAACTCAACAAGGAAGCCGGCGTGATCTGATTTGCTCCTCCCCCGGGATAATTACGCTTCATCATGACGAGGTGGAACCGGAAGAACTGTAATCTTACCCGTTGCTTCTATACCGGTTGAAACCGTAATTTCCAACTCGGGCTTCCCCGTTCGCATTCCAGTGAACGTGATTGATTGGATTTTAATTCCTTTGTCGGAAATTTCGGTTCCCCCGTGAAGTCCATTACAGCACGTTCCCCCCACTGTTTCTCGCGCCGTTACGTCGTTAAAAAAGACGATCAGGTGATTGGGGAATACAAACGGCGGATCTGGAATTCCTCGTTAAAACTCCGGTTGACGGATAAACGACAATACCTACTCCGGAAAACGAATTGGTTAAGTAGTGATTACGAATTCATTCGAAAACGGGACGGGAAACAAATAGGAACAGCCGGGAAACAATCCATGTTAAGTTCAACCTGGGAGATTAAATTGTTCGACCGCGTCGCCCACCTTGAGTCCAAGGGTATGTTGAATTCAAGATTTCACCTTGTCCAAAATCAACACAAAATCGAAGAAGCAAACCGGAGAGGAACATGTGAAAATGGCTGGGAAGTTCAAGGAAAAGACGGGTTACAAGACGAGTTCCTGGTATTTACCGGCCTTGTGTTCCAGTTTGTTTTAAACCGGCGACGAGCAGCGGGCGCTTCTGCTGCGAGTGCTACCTGACTTACTTTTCTTCCTGGAACTCTTCGAACACTACGACCTGGTCCCTTCCCTTATCCTTCGCCCAGTACAATGCACGGTCCGCGCGACGAATCACTTCCGCAACCTCATCGTCGGAATTTCGTAGTTCACTCACACCAAAACTGGCGGTTACCGTGAACATTTCTTCGGACTCCACGGATTCCAGGTGTAACGTTGCAATTTCTTTCCGAAGACGATTCGCGAGGTCCCGTGCTTCGTTTCGAGCCGTCTCCGTTAAAAGTATCGCAAACTCCTCCCCACCGAACCGGCAGGCTACGTCCGATGTACGGGTGTATGCCTTGATGCATTCTCCCATCTGTTGTAAAACCCGGTCACCGGTCGGATGACCGTATTGATCGTTAATCGATTTGAAATGGTCGAGATCCAATATCATAACGG
>JBDGPJ010000108.1:1166-5885 GCA_042219695.1 bacterium | reverse complement strand
AAAGAGGCCGTTGATAGCGGCGGGCACGTTCAAATTCGCCCGAGGAACGCTCAAAAAAGAAATTCCGATTGTATAAATCCGTTAGGTCGTCATGGTTGGCCATGTATCGCAATTTTTGTTTATCTTCGTGTTCAGTGGTAATGTCCTCAAAGGAAACCCCGACAAATTGATCGGTTAGAGGAAAAATTTTTAAATCCCACACCCGGTCATTATGACGCGGGTCATTGGAATAAAACTCCTCAATATCGTGAGTTTTTCTTTCATTTAACGTGGACCTCAAGCATTCCATAACATCGGTTTTCGTAATATCGGGAAGAACCTCCGTAATTTTATTACCCACTACCTCATCTTCATTCAGGCCAAATAATTTTTCGCTGTGATTGTTCATTTGTATAACACGAAAGTCCGGTGGGGAAGCCCGGGTGGTTTTTAGCAGTAAAAGACCCACGGGCATATATTCTACGAGGTCATACAGTCGCTGTAGCTTAACCTCGGACTGTTTTCGCCGGGATATATTAATCTGGTTCACCATACAAAAACGGCTACCTTTGTGTTCGTATTCACGAACTTCGTAAACAAACCAGTGATTAACGCGTGGATCCGTAGGATTGGGTAAGCTAATTTCCTGCTTGTGGGTCGTCTCATTGTTGTCGAGAATTCGTTGAATGCTTTGACCTAATTCGGCGAGATCCGGATTGGAGTGTTTCAGAAGGGGATCCAGAAAATTGTCGCCCTTTTTTTGTGAACCGTGCGGCTCCAATTCGGAATGATGAAATTCCTGCCAGCGATCGTTGATCATCTGAACCTGACCGGTGTTATCAAGAATGACCACGGAAAACGGTAAAGTATCAATGAAATTGTGCAGTAGACCGGCGCCCTCGAATTGGTCAAGAGGTGAATCCCTCATGAAGAAACTTCCAGTATAATAACAAGTAACTTCAGCGGTGATTCTCCCGTGTTGTTAACTTCGGCCTCTTTTTCTCTTCCCTGGTGAATGCGGGCAAGGTCACCGGAGCGAATCGTATACTTGTCATCTCCAATGCTCAGGCGACCCTGACCTTTCTCAACGTAAACGATACGGTCCACGTTCTGTTCATTTGCACGGGGCCAGTATGACTTCCCCGAGTGAACGGTGGCGTCGTAAATTCCTATCACGGAACCAATGGAAGGAATTTCGGATTCCGGGCCGATAAGTTCCTTGTACTGGATTCCAGGGTGTCTTTCCAGCGTGTCGTCGAAATGGTTGATGTCCTCGGCTTTAATTACGTCAACGTCGGTTTCATTATTTGAACTCATGCCTATCACAATCCCTTCTTTTTGTTCGAATACTTCACTATCAAGTAAAAATGAGGTATAATTTTTAGATTTTTAAAATCAAAGTGTTTCGAATTTGGGTTTGCCGGTCGAATAGCACAGCGATCCAATAAATGCACAACATTATATAGAACCCACGTGGAGACGTATACGACTTCGAAACATTCTCAACACAGCACTGAATGTGAAGATATTTTGAATAATCTCAGTTAGGAGTGTCTATAGTGGCACCAAAAACCATGTTCGAAAAAATTTGGGACAACCATGTCGTCCATGAGGATGACACTCGCCCTACACTGTTATACATCGATCGTCACCTGGTGCATGAGGTGACTTCTCCCCAGGCTTTCGAGGGGCTTCGTATGACGGGTCGGGACGTCCGCCGACCGGACCTGACCGTCCAAAAAACAAATTCAAACCCTGCGGGACAACTGCGAAGAATTTGATATCCCCCTGTACGATATGGCAAAGAACCAGCAGGGTATCGTTCACGTCATAGGACCGGAACTGGGGATAACCCTGCCCGGACAAACCATTGTCTGCGGTGACAGCCACACGTCCACTCACGGCGCATTTGGGGCGCTGGCCTTTGGAATTGGTACCAGTGAAATCGAACACGTTCTGGCCACGCAAACCCTGCCCCAGAACAAACCCGACTCCATGGAGATCCGAGTAAACGGCACACGTCAACCCGGAGTCACGGCTAAGGACATTATCCTGGCCATCATCCGGAAAATCGGAGTTGCCGGGGGTACCGGGCACGTGGTCGAATACACCGGCGAAGCCATCCGTAACCTGTCCATGGAACAGCGCATGACGATCTGTAACATGTCGATTGAGGGCGGGGCACGTGCCGGAATGGTCGCTCCCGACGAAACAACTTTTGAATACATCGAGGGACGAAAATTCGCCCCCAAGGGCAAGGAATTCGAACGAGCCGTGGAACGCTGGAAACAGCTTCCCACCGACGAGGATGCCGAGTACGACGAACTGGTCGAATTGGACGCAAACAACCTGGAGCCCCAGGTGAGCTGGGGAACCAACCCGGGCATGATGACGGACGTTACCGATGAAGTTCCCGATCCCGCTGATTTTGAACGGGAAAAGCCGCCGAACAGGCGCTCGATTACATGGGGTTGGAACCGGGAACACCCATGCAGGATCTTCAGCTCGACAAGATCTTCCTGGGGTCCTGCACAAACGCCCGTATAGAGGACCTGCGTGCCGCCGCATCTATTCTCAACGGTCAAAACGTGGCCGATAACATCAAGGAAGCCATGGTGGTACCCTGTTCCATGAAAGTGAAAAAACAGGCCGAGGACGAAGGCCTCGACAAGATTTTTAAGGAAGCTGGATTCACATGGCGAAACGCCGGATGTAGCATGTGTCTGGGGATGAACCCGGACCAGCTTGAACCCGGGGAACGCTGTGCCAGTACATCCAACCGTAACTTCGAGGGACGCCAGGGGAAAGGCGGACGCACCCACCTCGTCAGTCCACCGATGGCGGCCGCGGCAGCAGTGGAAGGTCGGATCGTGGACGTCCGGGAGTGGAACCTGGATGATCTACCGGAGGGGTACTGATTCCTGGTGGAATCAGTAGGTGTCAGGTAAAAGGTGTCAGGTATCGGTTAAAAGCATAAAAAGATTATTGAGGACAGATTATATTGAGAGATTACCAAGAACTTGACGTCTGGACAAAGGCTCATGAGCTGGTCCTCAAAATTTATTCTAGGACGGAATCATTTCCCGAGGATGAAAAATTTGGGTTAACCAGTCAAATTCGCCGTGCAAGTGTGTCTATACCCAGTAATATAGCCGAAGGAACTGGAAAAAATTCCGACAAAGAGTTTTCAAGGTTTCTTGAAATAGCCCGTAGTTCAGCCACGGAATTAGATTATCAACTACATTTAGCCAATGACCTCGGTTATATCGACGACGCCAAGTCCGATATACTCCAATCGAATATTTCGGAAATTAAAAAAATGCTAACTGGTTTCATAGATTCTTTGACCAACAGTTAATCCCGAACCATAGTGATTTGTACTACGAACACCTGATACCTGACACCTGATACCTGATACCTGATACCTGACACCTGATACCTGATACCTGATACCTGATACCTAACAATCCCGGAGGTTTTAAAACCATGGAACCGTTTGAAAATTTCACGGGCACTGTGGCACCGCTCGATAAGCTCAACGTGGACACCGATCAAATTATACCAAAACAGTTCCTGAAGAGGGTGGAGCGATCGGGGTTCGGGCAGTACCTGTTTTACGACTGGCGGTACGACGAAAACGATAATCCCAACCCCGATTTTGTCCTCAACCAGGAACCGTACAACGAAGCCTCGATTTTGCTCTGTGGCGATAATTTCGGTTGTGGTTCTTCACGGGAACACGCCCCCTGGGCGCTTGAAGACTTTGGAATTAAGACCATGATTGCACCCTCGTTTGCGGATATTTTCTACAACAACAGTTTCAAGAACGGCATGCTTCCGATCGAGCTGGACGCGGATGTTGTGGACGATTTATTCGACCGGGTCCGTGAAGCCGAGCGGTACGAGTTAGAGGTGGACCTTCATAACCAGCATCTGTCCGGTTCGGACGGATTTGAACAGGATTTTGAAGTGGATGAATTTCGCAAGAAATGCCTGCTGGAGGGTCTGGACGACATCGACCTCACTTTACAAAACGAGGACAAAATTAAACAGTTCGAGGAATCCGAACGCTCACCGGATCCAATTCGGTCCCACACATCCTGATTCAATGCATTCTGTACTGTAAATTTTTTAAAGTTGCAGAATCTTTCTGTTTCGCAATTACATGGCTATAAATTTTCTACGAACTGAAAACTACGGTATGTATGTAGGGGGACTGAAAATTAATGTTTGCCCTGCCTAAACAACCCTCTTCCCCCTCAAAAAACAATCAATCCGTTATTTTTTTCGACATCGACGGTACACTTCTATTAACTCGTTCCGGACGATCGATTCTATCCGAGGTTTTCCACCGGCAACACGGAGTCCCCGGGGCCTTTGATGACGTTGATTTCTCGGGTCGGACGGATCCGCTGATCATCCATAAGGTGGCCGAGGATAACGACGTTCAGCTACGGAAGGATCAGTACGAAAGTCTCTGTGACGATTACTACCAAAGGCTTTGTCTTAACCTGGATGGAAATGTTCAAATTATGCCCGGTGTACCCGAGCTGATAAGGAGACTACACAGTGGATCAATTCGCCTGGGGCTCATTACGGGAAATAATCATCGTGGTGCTTCCATCAAATTAAATCACGTTAACTTAACCCGTTTTTTTGAGGGAGGCGCATTTGGAGAGGATGGACCTGAACGCCAGGCGATCGTGAATACAGCCCTGGAACGCTTCAGCGTGAATCCAT
>JBDGPJ010000108.1:0-1156 GCA_042219695.1 bacterium | reverse complement strand
GCCACCGCGACGTGGGTGTCGGGGGTCACCGCCGTCTTCGCCGGGATGCTGTCGATCGCCGTTTCAACCGGAGTTACTAAACACAAAACTCTTCAGCAAGAAAACCCCGACCTTCTTCTCAATTCCCTCGTTCCCTTTCAACCCATCCAACAATTTCTCACACGGGAGAATGTTGTGCCCTTATAAATCTCAAGATTCCGATATATCGAAATTTTTATATAAAAAATCCCACGGGAATTCACCATACCCTGTTCTTTGTAAACTCACCATCTTAACGATCATTCATTTAATGAAGACACTAATCGGCCAACACAACGACTGCGATCGAAATCCTAATTCGAGCGGTTGAGCCTATTTGAATCTTAACGTGCGCCCGGTTTTGGCGCGAATCAGGGGGCCCAGGGTGCTTTCGAGATCCTCATAAATCTCGTCCTCGGAGGGCTTTAATCCCCTCTTCCTGGCAATTTTATGGGCGTCTTTCTTAAGGGTACTGTAGATTTTTTGTTTCAGTGACAGGTCGTGCACTTCATCGATGAGTTTATTGATGAGCGAACTTTCGGAACGATATTGAATCGAATCCATGTCGGGAACAACGTAGAGTGGTTGAATCGTCGGAAGATCTACTACTATCGAGTCACCCGTGATATTCACGTGCTTACGCTCGATTTTCTTAATGTCAACCCCGTAAACGAAGGTTATGTTCGCAGTGAGAGTTCCTTTCCGTTCACCTACAATCGAACTCAACCAACCGTATTTTTCACTCTCAGTAAAGGTAACGTTGGTCTGAACTTCTCGTGTAATTAGTTTTATGGTGTCGTGGGAGTTCAGGACGTCGATGGTGATTTTCCGGCTTTTGCTTCCACTGGGTTTCAGCGAACCAACAATCGGTGACGTTATGTTTTCTACAAAGCCATAAAACTGGTTTCCGATCACTCGGCCAGTAACTAACCCGAAGGTTCCGGGATACGTGAACACGAAGCCGACGAGCACGATCAGAACCAGGGAAATAATAATCGTCCACTTGTATGTCTTCAAAAAATCAAACACGGATAATCGAACTTCCTCAAAAACACTGTTTTAAAGAGACACATTAAACTAAGTTTTTGCGGTTTTAATGTTTTGTTCGTTTTACACAAATAACAATGGACAACAAGCA
>JBDGPJ010000107.1:0-5265 GCA_042219695.1 bacterium | reverse complement strand
CAAAATTACGCATTTATTGAGCCCTGATCAGGACCTTTTTAGAGTGGACTCATGATATTTTGAACCACTTTTGGTGGTTAATTACCACTTCAAGCAATGTTTACTACCCTTGGTTAATCGGTTGTACTTACACCTCGATTGGTATTGTATTATTTTTTTCATTTGATCGACCTTGTGGACCCGGGCCACAGGCCTTACTATAGTTTGGCTATCTTCCGAGGGAAGCATTCCTCATCCCGAATTATAAGTAGATTAGTGCACGCGGAGGACTTAATCACATGCCCCGTAAGACAGTATATGACGGTAATGTAGAGTATTTACAGATCCTGACCCCAGATGGAGAGCTGGACGAAGAACTACTCGAATTCGAACTCGACGATGATTTCCTCGTTAATTTTTACAAGAAAATGAAGAAAGTCCGTGTGCTTGATGAAAAGGCTCTTAAGTTGCAACGACAGGGGCGACTTGGTACGTATGCTCCCTGTAAAGGACAGGAAGCCTGTCAGGTTGGGAGTATCCTGGCCATCGAAGATAAGGACTTTATTTTTCCTTCATATCGCGAGTCCGGTGTTTTTATGACTCGTGGAATTCCCATAGAACATATTTTACTGTATTGGGGTGGAGATGAACGAGGCAATACTGAACTTCGTCCTCATAGAGTGTTTCCGGTGTCAATTCCGGTAGGTTCTCAGCCGATACATGCGGTTGGAGCGATGAAAGCCAATACGATACAGGACAAGCACAACGTAGCCATAACGTATTTTGGTGACGGTTCTACTTCGGAAGGGGACATGCTTGAATCAATGAATTTTGCCGGAGTTTGGGACACGCCTGTTTTGTTTTTCTGTCAAAATAATCAATGGGCCATTTCCGTTCCCCGGGAAGACCAAACGGCTTCGGAAACTCTCGCACAAAAATCTCACGCGTTTGGATTTGACGGGGTCCAAATCGATGGTAATGATCCATTGATCGTCTACCAGACCGTAAAACAGGTGCGGGAAACCATGGTCGAAGAAGCAACACCCTACTTCATTGAAGCAATTACATTCCGGCGGGGCGATCATACGACGGCGGACGATGCCTCCAAGTATCGTACTGAACAAGAGGAAGAAAAGTGGATTGAGCGTGATCCCCTGAAACGAACCCGGACTTATCTCGAAAAGAACGGGGTTTGGGATGAAGACCGCGAACAACAGTTAGAGGAGGAATGTGAACGGGAAATTGAGAAAGGGGTTGAAGCATATGAAGATTATGAGAAACCCGATCCCGGCGACATTTTTCAGTATACTTACGAAGAGATGACATCCCCGTTGGAACAGCAATACGAATCTTTTTTACAGGAAAAAACCAGTGAGTGACCCCGAAACAATTGCGGCCGCCCTGAATAAGGCCCATTACGAAATTATGCGTAAGGACGACAGTGTAGTGGTTATGGGGGAAGACGTGGGAGAGAATGGGGGAGTGTTCAGGATCACCGAAGGTTTACTGGAGGAGTTTGGCGAACAACGAGTTATTGATACTCCTCTGGCCGAGGCGGGGATTTTGGGTTCCACGGTTGGGATGTCGTCGTTTGGCTTGAAACCGATAGCGGAGGTCCAGTTCTCCGGTTTTATATACCCGGGAATGGATCAGATTGTGTCCCACCTGAGTCGAATGCGGACCCGCACTCGTGGTGAATACACCTGTCCCGTGGTAATTCGTGCACCTTATACCGGAGGGATAGAGGCTCCCGAACACCATTCGGAAAGCATGGAATCGATGTACTGCCACGTACCCGGGCTGAAGGTTGTGACGCCGGCCAGTCCCTCCGATGCAAGAAACATGCTCCATGGAGCGGTGATGGATCCCGATCCGGTTCTCTTCCTCGAACCGAAAAGTATATATCGAAGTGTGAAAGAAGAACTTCCCGAGGACCCTTCTCCGGTGAAACCGGGTTCAGCCCGGGTTGTGCGAGAAGGAGATGATTTGACCATTATCAGCTGGGGCGCCATGTTAAGAATGGTCGATCGTCTCCTGCGTAAAATTGAAGGTCCTCCTTCCACGGAATTGATTGACGTTCGTTCATTATCCCCCATCGATCATGACCCTATCATTCAATCGGTGAAGAAGACGGGGAAGGCCATCATTGTTCAGGAAGCCCCACGTAACTGCGGTCTAGCCAGTGAAATATCCGCCGTAATCAATGAGCGTGCTTTGCTTCACCTGGAAGCTCCGATTTCACGGGTGACCGGATTTGACACGGTTATGCCGCTTTCCCGGATGGAAGACGATTATTTGCCGGGCGAACTTCGTGTGAAACGGGCGATGGAATCTACTCTAACCTTTTAACGTTCCAAGAACTCCGCGACATTTTTAAAATGTGACCGCTTTCCTACAATAGGTATAATACTGCCGTCATTCATAGTCGGATTTATTATTTTGAGGAAGGATGTTTATCGTGAATTTTACGTTTCCCGACGTAGGAGAGGGAATAACTGAAGGAGAAATTGTGCAATGGCACGTTTCGGAGGGAGATCAAGTTGAAGCCGATCAAACTCTCGTAGAAATCGAGACCGACAAGGCCATTGTGGATATTCCCAGTCCCGTTAATGGAGTCATTGAACGTATACCGTTTTCGGAAGGTTCCACCATAAAGGTTGGAGACTTACTCGTTGAGTTCGATACCGATGAAGACGTCGAACAGGAAGAAATTGATGCCGAGGAGTTAATGGAGGATGCCGGAGGAAATGGCTCCGGAGATGATCAAGAATTGATTATTGAATCGGAGGACGACCGGGAAGGTTCTATTGAATTAGAGGTTGAATCCGAGGAAGAATCAACTTCCGTTGTAGGTTCGATTTCGACCGAAGCGGAGGTACTTGAGGGGGAGGAACATCCTGAATCAGCCAGAGTTCCCGAAGAAAAACTGGCTACGCCTTCGACAAGACGTCTGGCCAGGGAACTTGGTGTGGACCTTCAGAAGGTCGATGGTTCCGGCCAAGGAGGTCGGATAACGGACGAGGACGTCAGGGTATACGCCTCCGATGCTGTAAAAGACGAGGATGAGCAGGTCCGCCATGGTGAGGACGAGTATGGTCCCGTAACACGAAAGACCTTGTCCGGAGTCCGCAAAGCTATTGCACAACGGATGCGGGCCAGCGCCTTCGAAATCCCTCAGGTCACTCACATGGACGAAGCCGATGTTACCGATCTGCAATCGCTCGTTGAAGAGAAACGCGAGGAATTATCCGGTGAACTCGACGTCAAACTGACACTGACACCGTTCTTTGTAAAAACAGTGGCGAACTTGCTGAAGGAATATCCCATGGTTAATGCCACGCTCGACAAGGACGAGGACGAAATCATTATGAAGAAATACGTCAATATTGGCGTGGGAGTGGACACTGAAAGTGGCCTGATGGTTCCTGTCGTCCGGGATGCAGACGAAAAGGACGTACTGGAAATTGCCCACGAAATAAAAGGATTGGCCGATCGATGTCGTAGTCGTGACATTGAGTTGGAAGAAATGCGCGGGGGGACGTTTACGATTACCAACATAGGATTTGTGGGTGGGAAGTGGGCGACTCCCAAGATCAACTATCCCGAGGCAGCAATTATGGCAACGGGGCGAGCGGAAAAATCGCCCGTGGTACGTGATGACGAAGTTGTAATCCGGCGAATGTTACCACTGTCTTTGTCATTCGATCACCGGTTACTTGACGGGGCGGAAATTGCACGGTTCACGAATGACGTTAAAGATATGCTGGAGTCCCCCGAGACCTTTTCTTTGTAAGTTCTAACCCGGAATTTACGGCAGTAAACCGTTGTAGCGTGTCCGATCGATTCGGCCACAATAGTGTGGAAAAGTTCATTCCCGGCTTTGTTAGCCCAACCGGTAAGCTGTGTAAATGAATTTCGCCCAATCCACTCCGTAAATGTCATCGTGTGTATAACAACTTGAGCGATCCACCGATTTGTGCATGATGGCTGTTCCGACCGTTTCGTAAAACCAGCGGGAGGAATTATTCATAACGACTGGAATCGTCACGAATGATTCAGGCTAAGTGTGTGGGAAGCTTATGGGGTGCTGAAGCTGAAAGAAAAACGGGGTATAGTTAATACTGTCGTTCGATAATTGCCAGGTAGGATCGAACGGCCTGAACTTGATTTTCTCGTTCTCTTTTGTGATACACGTTAATCAAATTTCTCAGGCAACGTTCAATAATCTCCTTGTTACTCACCGGTTGGAGGTACTCTTCAACAAATCCGAACCCGGTTTTTGCCAGGAAGTTGGCGCAGTCATTTTTGGTTAGCGTTTTTCCGCCGTTAAACGGGTCAATGAAAATTCTTTCTTTTTCACCGGGGTAACTAACAATGAAATGTGCCGGCATTCCGACACCTTTGAACGGTAAATCCTGTCGCTCAGCCACAAGCAACATGAGAGCTGATAGGGTAATAGGAATTCCCGTACGACGCTGTATCACTCGATTGATGAAGCTGTTATCCGAGTTGTAGTAGTTTTCACTGTTTCCCTCAAAGCCCAGCTTCTCGAACAGGACTTTGTTCACGGTTTCCACCGTTGTTCGAGCGTCTCTGACATCCCAACGTCCCAGCGCTTCCTCCACTCGTTCGGATATCTTATTAATTTCTTGACGAAATGGTTTGGGATGAAGAGACGGATACTCAATTTTGGCCAGGGTGAATAACGCTTCCTCGAGATCAATGTCGCCATCGTAATGAGTGGGGAGGGAACGAAACTCTTCTTCCAGCGTCTTGGATTCAAGCTGGTTCATTACTTCACGGGCCCGTATTTTGACTTTTAACGGCTGATCATCGAGGTGTTCTTCGAGATCCGGTATGACATCCGCTCCAAGTTCGATTAGTTTGTTCTGAGCCGTTTGTGCAACCGATTCATCATCGTCGCTTAACAGAGTTACCAGGGCTTCAACGAGTTGCTTGTCTTTTTGCATGATTCAATCCCTCAAAAAAAGTTTGTTTTGTACGATATTGAAAGGTGTGTTTGATACGTATGTTCGTCTCCGGTCCTTTATAGATTCAAAAATCAGTAAATAAATACTCGTTTGTCTTAGCCCGCTAATGCAAGAATTTTTCAATTTCATGCACTAAGCGACTCTACTACGATACAGCCGTCAGGCTTGAATCGTCGTATAAATCGAGCTGTAATACACTCGAACGTAATTACAGCGTGTAACTGTCGTAAGACAATCTTACAGCCTGCCGGCTGGGCTAACCCAGCTGACAATCGTACGTTTCCGTACGATTGAC
>JBDGPJ010000106.1:9970-17469 GCA_042219695.1 bacterium | reverse complement strand
TCCCCGAATACGGGATAAGCCCCCTGATTGGGGAAAATGGTATTGTTTGTTCTCCATTGTTAGTTATGTAAAACGAACAAAACATTAAAACCGCAAAAACTTAGATGGACAATAAATTATTACAAACATGGATAGACCGAGCCAAACACAGCTTTCCGAGCATTCGGCAAAGAAACTGTACGAGTGGACCCCGCATCACAATTTCTTTATGATTAAATGCAGAATGGATGGCAATAAATAACATTTCTATTGGAGGAGTTTTCCTTTGAACAAAACTAAGGAATACGGTCCACTTATTATACGGTTGATCCTGGGTTTAATTTTTGTAGTACATGGGTGGGGGAAGATGAAAGGCTTGTTCAGTTATCTGTTCTACGGCGAAACATGGGGATTTGTTGGATACGTCGCGTTTATGCCTCTCTTACCCCCCGTTATTCTGGGCCGTATGTGCTGCGTTAGCCGAGTTCGTCGGTGGAATTTTTGTATTGCTGGGCTTTAACATTCGATGGGCGTCGGCCTTTGTAGGATTTGTAATGGTAGTGGCCATACTCGGTGTTCACGTGCCAAAAGCGCTGGGAGATCCCAAGATAGGACTATTCGGTGAAATTGAATTCCAGTTGTCCTTGTTGGCCATGTCCATTTCACTGATTCTAACGGGGCCCGGACGGTATTCGATTAAAATCGAAAAGTAACGCCTTATCTATAGCACGTAACCACTCAGGGCTTCTTCGGTGTCGATAACCTGGACTCCGAGGATTTTCCAATCAAATAAGATTGATTGGCGTTCGTTTTCATCGAGTGCACGGGTGGCATCCGAAATTACGGTAATTTGCTGATCCATGTCGAGAAGTCCTTCCACGGCAAACGTTACACAGACGTCTAAGGTGACACCGTATACGGCGATTTGAAACGGATCAATTGCGTCCAGTACCGGTTTCACATTGGGATTACTAAAAACGTCGAATCGTTTTTTGCGGAAAAAGACCTCCCCTTCGTGCGAGTGGATTTCTTCCAGAAGAGATTCCTCATCCCGAGGTTCGTAATCAATCCAGAGAGGATTGGCCGGACTCGTTTCTTCAATTTTTTCTTGACCTTCGTTTCCGGCCAGACAATGAGGAGGGAACGTGTCCTCAAAATCGGGGTTATCGGACAGCTCTTCGTCATCCTCGTGGTGGTAATCCACCGATCCCATAATGGTGCGATCATTCTTCCGGGCGTATTTCGTTATACGATCCAGATTTCCACGAATGGTTTCCGCACCGTCTACGTAAAGAGCACCGTCTTCATCAATAAAATCGTGTTGAGTGTCGACGTCCCAAAATAAGGTATCCATTGATAATGAAACTCCTTTTTCAATCTAAAGGTTAGGAATAACAAAGTTGCTACGTTTGTTTTTTCTGAGTTGAATTCCCTGAATTCAACAACGTAGCAGTATAACCAATACGTTAACACAATTATATCGCGGAGTAGTTTTTGTAATAAGACTGTCAAAGTTTTAGCCTGAAGGATTCATGACGATTTTATTCGTCACGAATCATTCATCTCTACGAGACAGCCGTCAAACTTGAATGTACTTATAAATCAAGCTGTAATACCATTCAATGAATTCACACAGTGTAATGATCAATCCTGATTTTTTACCGTTTGCCGGCTGTTCTGCGAACGGTCTATTCACTGACAGTTCAATTGTCATGAATAGTCTGAGTTAGTGGATGCGAATAATATTAAGTTCCGTTGGAAGGAGTGCGTTGATTCGTAGGTGGCTCAAGAATTTGTATCCATTCACGGTCTCGATGATCAAATTATTTTTGTTGATCGTGAACGGAGGGTGGAGTACGCAAACAGGCCCGTTCGGGAACAGTTAGGATATTCGGGAGAAGAAATCGAAGGTTTACAGTTGGAGCAGATCGATCACTTTCCGTTCGGCGACGGGGTTCTTGGTGACCTCGTTGAAGCCGCCCGCTCCTCCGGCCAGCCCGAAGAATACGAATCCAGCTATCACAACCCCGAGACGGATGAGACGGAGCACGTAAAAATAACCGCTCACGACCGGACCTCCGGTACACAGATCGTGATCACCGATCAAACCCAGCAGTATCGTGTCGAGAAAGCCTTCCGCAAATACGTCGGCCCCGACATGCTGGAGCACATGAAGGACAGCGACGAACGATACGACATTCCTCGCCGTACCGAGGTGACCGTACTGTTTGCCGACCTCCGGAGCTTTACATCCCTGGCACAGAATCTTCCGGCCAGTGAAGTCCGGGAACTTCTGAACGCGTTTTTTAACGAGGCCATTCCCATTGTGTACGAGCATCAAGGGACCGTGGATAAATTAATTGGGGACGAGTTGATGGCCTTCTTCGGAGCGCCAGTTTCCCTCGAAGATCATACACTAAGAGCTCTTCGGTCCGGAATTGAAATTATCAAAGCCCAAAAGCGGCTCATCGATGAATGGGATCGCCAGAGCAAACGGATGCTTTCCTGTGGAATCGGAATCGAGACCGGGGAAGCCGTCGTGGGAAATATTGGTGGACAGCTCCAGCAGGATTACACGGCGGTGGGCAATACCGTTAACCGTGCCGCGCGGTTGTGTGGTTCGGCGGAATCTAATCAGATCATTACAAGTAACTCGGTCTATCAGTCGGCCTACGACCAGAGTCGGTCAACCGAGTCCATCTGGGAATCGGAACCCCCGGAATCCTTCGATTTCGAGCAAGGTAGAACGGTGGATTCCGGCGAGTTCGCATGGACGTCCGAGGGGGAACTGCAGGTCAAAGGAGTCGATCAACCGATCACCACGTTTTCGGTTTCACCCGGAAATCAGTTTGAACCGTTTGAGTCCACACCGGTTGATTCGGGGAGCGAGACCGAGACGGAGGACGCGGTCGAGGAAGACGTTCGCACATTTGGAGATTACGAATTACTGGGCCAGTTCGCTCGGGGTAAAATGGGAGTGGTACACTCACTTTTCTTTTGCGAGAAGAACGTCACCGGGCACCAAAAGGTGCTAAGCAAGAGAAACCTGAAAATAGTAGCTATCAACATTCAGCAATTGGAGTTTAGTTAAAAGCAAAAGAACGTCCAAAAACAGGCTATGTAAACTGAAGGCTATTAAGCTGAACACTAACTGCTAATGAAAACAGGTTTTTGAACCAATCTTTTTCTCTTAAAAAAAGATTGGTACGTTAATTATCGATCACGTATTTGTAATTAATTTGGAATTGATTATACATGGTTGATCTAACGGTTGTGGTGCCTGTTTATAACGAGGAGGAAATTTTAAAAAAACAGCTGGAAACGATGATGGACGACCTCGAAGAAATGGAGATTAAATACGAGTTACGGGTTGTGGAGAATGGGAGTGTGGATGACACCTGGGAGATCCTTGAGAAGGTGCGGAGGAATCATCCGGAAGTCATCAAGAGCGATCGATTGGAGCAGGCGAACCTCGGTCCGGCACGCAGTACGGGAATTCGCCAGGCCAAGGGAGAGTTTGTCTTTATTTCCGATATTGACTACTGGTTGCCGGAGTTTGTGCAATCCGTCTGGGAGCGCCGCAATGAAGCGGATTATTTCGTTGGTATCAAGGGAAATGAAGGACGTGGCATGGTACGCCGGTGTATGAAACGGATAAAAAACCTCGTGTTTCGTTGGATGTTCGGAGTTCCTTACTCGGATATATCCCACGTATTATTTGGGCGTACGAATGTTTTGAAGCGTGAACTGGAACAATGCCGGGTTAACCACGCGATTTTGATTCTCGAGCTTCTCACCCGCCTTTACGAGCAGGGTAATTCGTTTCAAGAGGTCCCCATAGAAAAACCCGTCTCGGAGATACGCCCACCTCGACTAACGTATTTTTGGAAATGGTGGTACTCGGCGAGTGAGTTTTTACGGCTGTTCTATCACTTGAGAATCAGGGAAGGATAATTGGATCACATGATTGAATGAGGAGTGGTATTGTTCCGATGGGGCTGCATATCCGATAAACACTCTATTGTATTTGCATATCATGATATCTTGATAAATTGATATAATGCAGTTTTTGTTTGTTTTGAAATTAAATTCGAGACAGTAACGGATCCGGGGATTCAACAAACGTTTTTTGCATCTCCCACATGTCTTCGGGAGAACCCTTGTTCACGATTTCCCAACCGGTTTGTTCGTAAAGCCTTTTAGCGTCAGCGCGGGACGGCATATCCGCCGTTCGTAAAGAGGCCTTTGTAAATCCATCCTCCTTGAATCGATTCAAAACGTTGTACATGAGAGTCTTTCCAATTCCATGCCCCCGGTGTTCCGTTTTGACCGCAATCCAATCCAGGTTAGCAAGATATTCATCGTTGATACGTTTAACCTGGGCCGTGTTAATACCGGCGGGTTCTTCCGTGGTTTGTTCAAATACAAAAAAGAAATGATCGGACATGAAAACCATGTCAGGGTTCTTGAGGTATTTTTGATGGAAGTGACGTTTCTTATCGGGAAACACGGAATGGTGAACTTCGTTCCAACAGGATTCAAAACCTTCTTCGTAATTTTTCAGTTCGTATCCGTCGGGAGCGGTAAGGTCATTTGGTGATAGGGTAAGATCAATCAGGTCCCGTACCATCAAGAATTGTTCTACGCGGTTGGAGTTCGTCATTCCTCCTCGTTGATAATCTCCCGCATGGTATTGACGATAATCTCGACATCCTTTTTGGATAGCTTGGAATACATGGGTAAGGAAAGCATATGATCGGCAAGGTGATCCGCCACGGGGAAATCACCGGACTCGTGGTCAAGGTCGCTAAAGACGCGTTGTTGGTAAAGGGGTTTGGCCCAGTGGACGCTAACTCCAATACCGCGCTCGTGAAGTTCAGAGGCAAATTCGTCCCGGGTCATGGAAAATTTATCCTCGGCAAGTTGAACGGAGTAATACAAATAAGCACGTTCGTATCCCTCGGGTTCAGGAGGGGGGGTAATACCTTCAATGTAGGATAGGAGCTCATCGTACTGTTTTGCCAAAGTACGACGACTCTCCTTGAACTTTTTTAGGCGATCCAGTTGTGCTATCCCCATGGAAGCGGCGATGTCGGTCATGCGATAATTATGCCCGAGCTCATTCACATCGTAATACCAGGGCTTTTCCGATTCCTGACGATCGTAACTGGGCTCATCCATTCCGTATGATTTCAGGGACGGTAGTTTTTCCATGAGTTCTTCATCGTGTGAGCACACCATACCCCCCATTCCGGCCGTTGTTATCATTTTTATGGGACCAAAACTAAGAATTGATGTCACGTTTTCGTAATTTCCTACGGGCTGGCCTTTGTAGCGGCCTCCAAAACTGGTTGCGGAGTCCTGGATAATATGGAGGTCGTGTTGATTGGCGATAGAAACCAATGGATCGAGGTCACAGGATAATCCCGAGTAGTCAACGGCCACAATGGCCTTTGTATCGGAGGTGACGGCCTGTTCTACATTTTTCGGATGGATGGTGCACGTTTCTGGATCCACGTCCACAAACACCGGTTTTGCGCCGGTCATTTTGACCATGGTTCCGTCGGATGGGAAGGAAAAGGCCGGAACGATAACTTCATCTCCGGGACCGATTCCCAAGGCCAGCAAGACAAGATGGATGCCGGCCGTGCAGGAGGTCACGCTTTCCACGCGGGGGACGCCGATATGATCCTTGATTTGATCTTCAAACTCTTCCACGCGAGGTCCGTTGATAAGCCAGATATCCTCGAGGGCTTTCTTGATTTCCTCGAGGTCCCGCTCGTCACAAGAGGGTTCTATTAAGTTGTAATCCAATGAAAAATCGACCTTTCGAAAATTATATCGACCAGCTACAGTTGTGTCGCAAACAGAGGATAAACATTATCTTACGAAATATTGGGGAGAAGGTAAGGATTTGAACGGGTGGATAAAATATGGAACCTGACCATAGCCGAACAGTATTTGACAAACATTAAGATTTCAAACTTAAAAATTGCTGGAGCATGTCAATTTCGTTATCGTAAGTTAGGCGCTCGAGAGCATCGTTTTGATTGAACCAATCGTAGTCTTCGTGTTCGTGGGACAATGATACTTCAGGTTCGTCTTCCGTGATTTCACCGGCAAAAAAATGGACGGTTTTGTCGATTAACTGCCCGTTCTGCTGGAATTTGTAATCGAACGAGTACTCGAAATCCGATTGCCTCCGGACGCTTTTAAGAGAAGTTTCCTCGCGAAGTTCACGCAGGGCGGTTTCCCAGAGGTTTTCGCCTTCTTCCACGTGGCCCTTGGGGAATCCCCAGTGACCATGGGGATAAAGAAGAATTAAAAATTGTCGGTTCCCACGGGAATCGACGTGATAGGGGATGATCCCGGCGGACGTTTGCTGCTGCATCTTATTCCGTGTGGGCGGGTGTTTGTTTTAGGTAAGGCCGAACGAGGTTCATGGCCGTCAGTGTGGACCACCGTAGGCGGAGCAACTCGGGGTCCCGGCGAAACCGTGAATAGGAATCCACTTCACCGGCCAGACCTTCAATTTTCTGTACCAGTGCCGGAGTTATTTCTTGTTCGTTTACAAGTATATCCGTGAGGAATCTCCTGAGTTTTTCGTATTTGGTATCCACAAATCCCTCGGGCATACCTTCGTCTTCACAGTGGATGTCTTCGTTGGTGGTAACGTTAGATTCATCGGTCAAGCGTTCGGCCACCTCTCGAATCTGATCCAATAGTCCCGTAAAGCGCCCGCGTATGGGTAAGCCTTCCCGGGCGAAACCTCCGACAAAAATGCTGACATCGTTTTCGAGAGTATGGTTGTCCGTTTTAAAACCGGATTTTACGGTCCATAGGGTCTGGTTTTCCTCACTCATGAAATAATGCTCGGTAGATGGAGCAAATGAGTACTGATGCCGATCGATTAATAAACCGCTCACGGCTGAATCGGCCCCCAGAATGACCGGCGGAGAAGAAATGAGATCAAGTCCGGCGGGGGCTGTTACAAGCAAAACTTGTGCAGTAATATTTTTAATTTGTGATTGTTCCTCCACGGCCAGTTGATAGGAGCTGGCATGGAATTCCCCGTCCACGATTTGTCCACCGGTATGACCGGAGGAATCCGCTATGGTTCGAATGGCGGAGGATAATTCCTGGTATAGTGAATCGGAATGTTTCGCGGGGGGGAGCTGGTCCTGCAGGGGTGGGTGTTCATCAAGTATGCTCTGAAATTGGGAGAGATCATCTCCGGTAGGAATAGAACCTACAAGGTGTACACGATCGAAGGGAGAGTGTTCTACGAAATTACGCGCTGCTGTAATACCGTAGGGATCGGTTCCAAGGATAGCCAGGGATTGGGACATGGACGAAGTTAGGCAGGAGCGGCAGCGCGGTCTTTTTTGCTGTCGGTTTGCTCACTACTTGTGTTCTCATTCTGGGTAAGTTCGATCATGCGATCGAGCGATTTTTGGGCCCACCTGGATTCCTCGTCATCGACCTCAATGACGTTAATAGGATTCCCTTCCTGAAGTTCC
>JBDGPJ010000106.1:8302-9960 GCA_042219695.1 bacterium | reverse complement strand
GAGGAGGTACTCGGGGTTAATTTGAGCCATAGCGTTACAATCGATACATTCCTCACATCCAAGGGGAAGTACGTCTTTGTCATCGTGTTTGCGATCGAGGTGATCGACGAGGTTAAACTCCGTACCCACGGCCCATGTGGTGTCCGGAGCTGCGTTATCGATTTCTTCAATGATTGTTGCCGTGCTACCGTTAATATCGGCAATTTCCACGACGGAACGCCGGCACTCGGGGTGCACAATAATGTTGATGTCATCGTGTTCTTCTCGCATCGTGTGCACGTCCTCCGGCGTGAATCGTTGATGCACCTGGCAATTCCCGGCCCAAAGATAGACCATTCCCCGATGCACCTCCTCGGGTTCAAGGCCGCCTAAATCACCGGCCCAGGGATTCCACAGGGGTTGTTGTTCATCGGGAATTCCCAGGAAAGTGGCTGTGTTTCGACCCAGGTGTTCGTCGGGAAAGAAAAAGACTTTTTTATCCTGTTCAAACGCCCATTCAAAGATAGTACCCGCGTTGGAACTGGTACACACGGCACCGCCTTTTTTAGCACAGAACGCCTTCAGGTCCGCGTAGGAATTCATGTAGGTAATGGGGATAATATCTTTTTCGGGTACGTGTTCGGTTAGTTCGTCCCAGGCCTTTTGGACCTGAACCATCTCTGACATTCCGGCCATTGGACAAGCGGCCGCCATCGAGGGCAAAATCACGTTCTGGTGGTCGCCCGTCAAAATATCGGCACTTTCAGCCATGAAGGACACACCACAAAACACAATCCATTCGGCCTCACTGAGTTCGGCAGCTTTTTTGGATAACTTGTAGGAGTCCCCCATGAAATCACAGACTTCAACGATATCGTGTTGCTGATAGTTATGTCCCAATAAAATGAGGTTATCGCCGAATTCGTCCTTGACGTTTTGGATACGTCGAAGAGTCTCTTCGCGCTCCATGGATTGATATTCTTCCGGGAGCGGTTTTAATTGATCGCCGTATTTGAACAGATTTAAACCCATTTCACTCATTGGTAGAACCTCACAAAACTTTGTGAAAATTTTCACAAGCTGTATCTATTGTACATCAATAGGACGTAAGGGTAAATTATTCCGTGGTTCAAAGATACGTTTACACAAATTATAATTTCAGACTCATTTCGATGTTGAGAACAGGAGTGTAACTATGACTGAATCACATGCGGTAGTTCTTGCTGCCGGCAAAGGCACACGAATGAAGTCCGATAAACCGAAGGTATGTCACGACGTTTTTGGCGAACCGATGATTGTTCACGTCGTGCGGAGTCTTCGGGAGGCGTCGGTTGATTCGATTACCGTGGTTGTTGGGGCCGGTGAAGACGTTGTAAGAGGCACACTCGACAATTACGGTCTTGCTGACTGGGTTCATTATGCCACTCAGGAAAATCAAAACGGAACGGGGCATGCCGTTCAGGTTGCTCTGGACCAGAGTGGTATACCGGATGATTCCACCGTATTGATTACTTGTGGTGATATTCCGGGGATTCGTCCGGGGACTTTTGGGCGTCTCACGGGAGAAAATGAGGCTGAACTGGGAGTCTTAACCGTCCGCCTGGATGATCCTTCGGGGTATGGCCGAGTGATTACAAATGGATCGGAGCACATTCATGAAATTGTTGAACACGTTGATG
>JBDGPJ010000106.1:6180-8292 GCA_042219695.1 bacterium | reverse complement strand
AAAAACAGCGGGGAATCGACTTAATTAATACCGGGGTCATGTGTGGACAAACGGAGGTTTTCCGAAAATGGTTGCCCGAATGTGAATCCGATAATGAATCGGGGGAGATATATCTCACGGATGTTATACGGTTGGTCAATAACGACGGTGGAACGGTTCGTTCAATCGAGCACGATAATGCTTGGGAGGTCACCGGTATCAACCGTCGTCGTCAGCTCGTGGAGTTTGAGCGTGAGGGATACGAACGTAAAATTGAATCGCTGTGGAATACGGGAGTGACAATTCATGATCCCGATCGAGTTAAAATTGGTCCCTGGGTCAACGTTGAGTCGGACGTGGAGCTGGAAGGCGATGTGACAATCAGGGGAGAGTCCCGCATCGGTTCAGGTACGATTATTGAAGGGAACACGATTATTGAAAACTCCTATATCGGTACGAACAACACAATCGTTCAATCCCATATCCGCGATGCAAGTACCGGTGATGAAGTACAGATCGGTCCATATTCCCACGTCCGACCGGGGACTGCGGTGGAGGATGACGTACGACTTGGTAATTTTGTGGAAATTAAAAAATCCACGATACAATCTCACACAAATGTTGCCCATTTGAGTTACGTTGGAGATGCGGAAATCGGGGAGGACGTTAACGTCGGTGCTGGAACAATAACCTGCAATTACGATGGGAAGGAGAAACATAAAACAACGATTGAATCCGATGTGTTTATTGGGAGTAACACGGAGCTGGTGGCCCCCGTAACCGTTGGAGAAGGCGCACTAATTGGGGCCGGAAGTACTGTAACGCGAGACGTACCCCCCCGAAGTCTTGCTTTGTCCCGGGTGGATCAGGAAAATCGCGAAGGGTGGGTCAATGATTTCTGGGAAGATTCTTAACCCGGAAAAATCGCGACAGTGAAACTGTCGGATTTTCCCGTTCCGTAGGACAGCCGTTAGTGGCCGTGAAAAAGGCCATTAACAGCGGGGTAGCCCAGCCGGCAGGCTGAGGGAAGCCGGAGCGCCGAATACACCCTGTAAAATCGGACATTATATTGCAACTTGATTTATTTACTCATTCAAGTCGGAGGGATGTCCCGCAGGGACGAACGATGCATGGAAGCAAAATTTTATGCCTTATTCGGGCTAAATTGGATTGGGTAATTTTGAAGACATTTGCCGTTACCTCAAGTGGGATGGGAGTCACAATCGAACAATATCCTGAACCTGGAGAGTCATCTAATGAGTCGTTTTCGTGATCGCAGGTTATATTCGGGCAACTCGAATGAGAGTCTTGCTCGGGAAGTTTCGAATTGTTTAAACGAGGATCTTGGAAATATACGGGTGGATCAATTTGCCGATGGTGAATCGCGGGTTAAATTCAATCAGACCGTCCGGGGGGTGGACGTGTTTCTCATGCAGTCTATCTGCAGACCGGTGAACGATCACCTTATGGAATTATTATTAATGATTGATGCGGCCCAGCGTGCCTCCGCCGCCCGCATTACAGCCGTTATACCGTATTTTGGTTATGCCCGGCAGGACCGCAAGGATCGCCCACGGGTACCAATTTCCGCCAAGCTCGTGGCCAACATGATTGAGCAAGCGGGAGCTGACCGTGTATTAACGGTGCATCTCCACGCCGATCAGATCCAGGGGTTTTTTGACGTACCCGTGGATCACCTGTACTCGGCCCCGATTGTTGTTGATTATCTGTCAGGGGAGTTTAATGACAATAATGCAATAATCGTCAGTCCGGATGCAGGTTCCGTGGCTCGTTCTCGGGCATTGGCGAAACGACTTAATTTCGGACTGGCCATCATTGACAAACGCCGCCCTGAGCCCAACAAATCCAAGGTGGCCCACCTGATCGGTGAGGTAGAAGGGAAAGACTGTATTATCGTGGACGATATGATTGATACCGGGGGGACTCTATGTGAAGCAGCAAATACAATTCATGAAGCGGGGGCCCGTTCCGTGGTTGCTTTCGCTACCCATCCGATTTTTTCCGATCCTGCCGTGGAACGGATTGAATCGTCCGAACTCGAGTCCGTTGTCGTCTGTAACACCATTCCCCTGCGAGACAATGCCAGGAAATGTGAAAAAATAACTGTGCTGG
>JBDGPJ010000106.1:0-6170 GCA_042219695.1 bacterium | reverse complement strand
GATGCTTGCTAATGCCATAACATGTATACACGAAGAACAGAGTATTAAGAAACTATTTGTGTAGACGGTACGTTACCGGGGGCCATTGTCCAATTAAACGCGCATGGCCCCTTTCGTAAATAACTGAATTGATTGATGTAAGTTTTTTCGCTACAATAACTTGCTTTATTGTTGCGTGAATCTTCCCCAACAACCAATTTACGAACATTCAGGAGGACGAAATCATGTCACCGACATTACAGGCAGAAAAACGTGAAGAAACGGGAAAAAGTTCAAATCGACAGTTGAGAGAGAATGGGAAAGTTCCAGCCGTTATCTACGGACGAAATATTGAAACGGAGAACCTCCAGGTTGATACAGACGAGGTACGTAACCTGTTGCGTACGGGAGCGATCAATAACGTTCTTGTTGAACTCGACGTTCAGGACGAGTCGAACGAGCGTGAGGTGCTTATTAAGGACGTGGATATTCATCCCGTAAACAGTACTCTGCAACACGTGGATTTCCACCAGGTTACCCCTGATGATCAGGTTCAGGTTAAGGTTCCCATAGAACTGGAAGGACAGAGCATTGGTGTTGAACAGGAAGGTGGAATTATTGACCAGCCGGTACGGAGTGTGAAGTTAGACTGTCCTGCGTCCGATATTCCCGAATCCATCAAAGTGGATATTGAAGAACTGGAAATTGGGGACGCAATTTTTATAAGTGACCTCGAAGTTCCACAGGAAGCCCGAATTTTAGAAAACGAGGAACGAACGGTCCTGAGTATTCAGCCTCCCAAGGAATTTGATCTTGAACCAAGTGCCGTGACGGATGAAGAGGAAATTGAAGAAGCCGTTGAGGAAGCCCTCGAAGAAGCCGCGGAGGGTGAAGAAGGTGAAATTGAAGTTGAAGAAGGAGAGGAAGTCGAAGGAGAAGCCGAAGAAGGAGAAGCCGAAGAGGTTGAAGCGGCCGAGTAAAACATCCTGTTGAGAACTATACAAGCGGTTTTTGGACTTGGTAATCCCGGTTCCCAATACCGGGGTAGTTTCCATAATCTGGGCTTTGAAGCCGTCGATCGTATTCTTACCGAGTATTCCACTCAATCGATAACTACATCACGCGGTGAACTGTACGAATTATCCGATGCACCGGTCGAGTACACCGGTAAACCCGGGGAATACGTAAATCGATCGGGGGAACCTATTCGGGAATGGACGAACGAACATGACCTGCCTCCTGAGGAAATATTAATTATTTACGATGATTTTGAGCTGGAGTTGGGTGAGGTGCGGATTCGGGAATCGGGGGGCGCCGGTGGACACAATGGTATAAAAAGTATTATTAATGAATTGGGTACGAATAAGATTCCTCGTTTGAGGATTGGCATAGGTCCGTTACCCTCTGGTATGGACGTGAAGGACTTTGTGTTGGCTGAAATTCCACGATCGGATAGGGATGTTTTGAATACGGTTCTCGATGACGTGGTAGAAATAATTTCTGTTATCGATCAGGGAGGCATGCAAAAAGCAATTAATCGATGGAACGGGATAGATTATGGATCCTGAAGTAGAATCCATTTTAGGCAAACTGGAAGGAAAAGCTCCCGAGGAAGGGATTGAGGAAGCCCGGGAATATTTGGAACAAGGGGATCCGACCGAAGAAGAACGTGATGATCTCGTGTATGGAATAGCGGTGGGGTATTTTCATCTTGGAGCCCATAAGAGGACTCTGCAGTGGCTGGAAAAAAGCAATGACGATCGGCGGGCATTGTTGAGTGGTTTCTGCTACATGGAAAATGACCAGTACGAAAAAGCCGCCGACGCCCTGGAACGTGCTTCCGAATTACAGCCTGAATACGAGTCGGAAACTCATATCATGAAAGGACAGGCGCATTTCTTTAACGAAGACTATGACCAGGCGCGCTCCGTTTTTCACGAAGTACTTGAACATCCCCTGAGTGATGACCAGAACGCTGAGACACTGTTGAGTTTATCGATGGTTGAAATGTCCGACGACAATGTTCAGCAGGCCCGGGATCACCTGCAGAAAATCGTTACCGAATTTTCTCACACGGATTTCAAACTGGAAGCCATGTATTACCTATGCGAATCTCTGGAGAGCCTGGGAAAAGTTGATGAGGCCGTTGAGTTCGCCGAACGGTTAAAGCGGGAAGGAGAAGACACCTCCTGGGAAGAGAGGGCCGGAGAACTTCTCCAGAGATTACGGGGACATCAGTCGAATCGAGAGGAACAGTTACGTAATTATGAATTCTGAGTCCCCGGGAACTTCAAAACATTTTGTGCAGGATGACATGGGGAGTGTTAACTGGAAAGGTCTGGGGGCAATTTTCGTAGTTCTTGTAGTAGGTTCCATGTTTCTCCTATCTTCATGTGCACGCAAGAGCCAGAGTATACCGGTTAATATTAGTAATTTATACGTTCCACCATTTAAAAATGAAACGAACGAATCGGGACTTGAAGACCTACTCACCGACGAAGCGATACAGGAATTCCAGGCCGATGCCAACCTGCAACTGGTTACCAAAAAAAAGGCCGACGCCATGTTGATTGGACGCATAACACGCTACAAGAAAATTCCGCTCCTTTACAACGATCAGGACGTGGTTCAACAATGGAAACTTCGCATCGAGATGAGTTTGGCTCTGAAAGACTTAGAAACCGGCAAAATCCTATGGAGAAAACCCGACATATTTCGTGAGACGACGTATTCCGACATTATTCCTCCGATTGAAACGGAGCTGGATGCCAAGAAGCGTGTGATTCGTCAGTTGGCCCGGGACGCTGTATCCAGTACCGTGGAAGGTTGGCCTTACATCGAAAGTTAGGTTGTCAATTTTCACTATAATCGCGTTTTTAGTGGAAAGCGCATTCTAAATTAAATTTTGAATCTCTTGTACTTTTTGGAATATTTAGGGTTGTTCGATTAAATTTGAACAACCCCAATCATAATTGAGAAGATGACGGTTTTGTACCGTTCGTTGGAAGATATGTGACAAGTTTCTTACCCATATTCATAGTAGAGTGATTGTGCATGTCCGCAGGAACTCCATACGGTCAATATAACCTCGACAATCTAAAGGAACTACCACCCGTATTTTTTGCCTGTGGCCCCGAGGAACTGCTCAAGGACGAATTTGTCGCGGAACTGGAGGAACAATTTCCATCCAAGGAACGGGAACGTGTAAAGGTATACGCTGATGAAGCCGATTCCGGTGATCTCACCCAGGAACTTAGGGGGCGGGGATTATTTTCCGCGGAGAAATGGGTCATCCTAAAACGCCTGGGTCAAAAGGAAGGTGGTAGAACCCACCTAAATCGACTTTACGGTGAGATTGAAGATTACCTCGAGGACCCGGCCCCCGATGCGACGTTAATAATGATGGATTCCGATCATCCATACCAATCCGGTAGGAAGACTGGTTCGCTGGCCCGGCTCGTGGAGAATTCCGGTGGCGATTCGATTATTTTCTGGTCACCGTTTAAGAAGGAACTTCATAAACGAGTTCGTGACGAATGTCGTCAGCACGACGTGGACATGAACCCCGAGGCGCTCGATATGCTGGTAGATAAAGTGCGTGGGAAGTTCTCGCGTATTCAAAAAGAACTGCAAAAACTCATTCAGGACACGGAACCCGGCGGACGGATTACCCTGGAGGCCGTCGAGGAAATTGTCTCGGAGGAATCATCCGAGGATCCGTTTCAGTCGCTCAAGAATGCCCTTTTTTCCAATGAGTTTACCGATGTGTTTAAGGAGTTGGATGATCTGTACAGGCAGGGGAACGTTCCCCCTCGAATTTTTTACGTGGTAAGTCGTTACCTGGTAAATTTGCGGGGGATTAAACGGAATTTAAATGAGGGGGATTCGCTCGAGGGGACCCTGAAACAACGAGGAATTCCCACCTCCAACCGCATACAGAAGCAGTTTCGTCAGGCTCTCAAGTCAATGAGACAGGAATACCCGAAAGATTTCTTCAGGAATAGCTACGTGGCTATGAAAGGAACAAAGTACGGTAAGGATCCTTTTAACCAATTCTACCTCGAACGGTATCTACTGCGAACTATTCCTCGCCTACGTTCTTATTAATTCGCTTCTGGATACGTGATTTGAGCCGAGCCGATTTGTTTTGGTGAAACACACCTTTTGACTCCAGCTTATCGAGTATGGAAATCACTTCCTGACCCAGTGCGCGAACTTCGTCTTCGTCAGCTCCCTCTTCAATTGCATTGAACAATTTGTTTCTCTGGGATCGGAACCGTGTCTTCCAAGAATTGTTGTAAGCACGGCGTTTTTTGTTTTGCCGGTTACGCTTTTCGGCGGATTCTTGTTTTGGCATGGTTTGCCTCCTTTATAAGAAATTGAGTCAATAATTATAACGAGAAGTTAGGGTTTTTTGAATGGTTGTCTGTTGCAAGGGGATGATAGGACGGAATGAGTATGGCGGAGTTTGATTTACGGTCGTTGTTGAGAATTAATGGGGAACTCTTTAGACTATGGTCAACCCCTCGGAAGGAGATGTATACATGCACACTTTGTTAATATTTTCGACCAGTACTCCGATTTTGATATTAAGTACGTTTGAAAAAGTGGACAGTGATGGAATGACCGAGAAACTTTCCAACATGGGAATTGATAAGTTTGTTGCGTTTGAAGTTCCCATCGACAAAGCTCGGGAGATTTACGGTCATCGCTTCCAGCAAATTGAGGACGCGATCGACAACGACGAAGACATACGAGTTCTTGATTACAACGGTTTTACCGCATTTAAGAATTTCGACATCGATGAACTCCAACTCAGTCACAAGTTTCAGAGTGATACCGAGACCTCATCCGGGGGCGAATAGTTTCTGACGGGAATGCTCCCGGTTGCCTGGTTGGTGACTCTTCTTTCTCCTCTGGTTCCCGTGGTCTGGATCCTGGGGATTCAGTCCATTGAATCTAATGACGTGAAGTCACACCAGTTTCGGATGCTTACCGGTTATGGGATTTTAATTTTTATTCTCCTGCTGTACTGGGGCATTGAAATTGGCCTTGGCGTCCATTATAAGGGCTATTACAGAGAAGCGTTCCGGTTGACATCATGGATTCAACGGGGACTTGGCTCGGCCAGTCTCGTTCTCGGGGGATTGGCGTTGTGGGGCATGAATGAGGGGGCCTGGCAATTACATCGGCGAGCGGGGATGTTTACCTTGCTCAGTGGTTCTGTTTCCGCCCTATCGTCGAGCGTGCTTTCAATCATGATTCTTACAAGTTGAAAAACGGGTGACATCCAACATGGAGCGTGATGAGTTAAGTACGCTGGAAATTTCTCCGGAAGAACTCAATGAAAAGTTGGAAGAGGGTGAACACGTTAGCTTGATTGACGTTCGTACGTCACGTGAACGGGAGTTTGTTCACCTGGACGACGATGAATGGATTCCTATGAAGAAGTTGCCCGCGAAAATTGACCACCTCCAACAAAAGGAGTCCCCAGTAATTTTCTATTGTCACCATGGAGTCCGGAGTTTACAGGCCGCACGGCGACTTACTGACCAGAACCTGGACGATGTTCGCAGTTTGGCCGGTGGAATTGATTATTGGGCTCGTAATATTAATACCGACCTTCCTACGTACTAACCATGTTATCCAATTCGCTGTATCCTCTTTTGGATGTACTTTTTTATCCCTTGTTCTACCTCCCCACAAGCTGGGGGTTAACGGTGGTTTCCATTCTGGCTGGAGTGGGTTTGCTCGCGCTATATGCTGTTAGCTCGGATCAATGGGCGATGGCGTATTACAAAGAAGAGCTAAAGAAAGCCCAGTGGTCCTTTCAGCAGGGAGGGAGTCGTTGGGATGACCTGAAGCGACTGATGGTGGATAACGTGAAAATGGCCAAGCTCGGATTGGTCCCATCCGTTGTTTGTATCGGAGCGTTATTACTTATCATCCCGTGGGTGGGAAATCGCTTCGGCCACCGGCCTATTCAACCAATGGAACCGTTCGAGGTTACCGTGAACGCCGATCAACCATGGTTGCTTGAAATCAATGAATCTACATTTCGGGTATCGTCTTCACAGACGAAGTTTTCCGCGGACACGACTACGTTGAGAATGCTGGTTGAAGACCGGGGTGGGTACAGTGAACATTCTCGAACACTACTCATGAGAATTTCACGTTCTGATTCGAGGGCA
>JBDGPJ010000105.1:0-4681 GCA_042219695.1 bacterium | reverse complement strand
CGACGGTAAAGACTATATCGTACTATCCAGGCCGTTCCAGGTACCGGGGGATTTAACCTGGAACGTGTTCGTCGTAGTACCGGAGAGCCACATATTCGGCCAGGTTCGTCGAAACAACAAGATCACGGCCGCCGTTTCCGGGGGGATACTTCTGGTGGCCGTGCTGGTGGGATTGCTCGTTTCGCGCAACATCAAACAACCGATTTACCGTCTGTACGATGAACTCGAACGGGTTGGACAGTTTATTCTGGATGAAAATGAACCCATCAAGTCGTTCATTAAGGAGATTGACGTAATGGGAGATTCCGTACAGAGGACCAAAAAAAGTTTGCGATCATTCGAAAAATACGTGCCTTCCGATTTGGTACGCCGTCTCCAAAAACAGGGAATCGAGGCCAAACTCGGGGGCGAAACCCGTGAAGTGACCGTGTTTTTTGCCGACGTCGCGGGATTCACCGGGTTGTCGGAGAACGTGACTCCCGGTGAACTGGTGGAGATTCTGGGAGGAATTCTTGGTGGATTCAGCGATCGTATTCAGCAGTACGAGGGTACGGTCGACAAATATATCGGTGATGAAATCATGGCCTTCTGGAATGCTCCCGACCGAGTGGAAAACCATCCAGTCGAGGCCTGTAAATGTGCCCTGGAGTGCCACGAGTGGCTGATGGAACACCGTGAAAATTTGCAGGATAAAACCGGTGAACCTCTCGACGTGCGGATCGGACTGAATACGGGAGAAGCTATCGTCGGTAACATGGGTTCCGAGGCCCGGCTTAATTACACCGTCCTCGGGGACAACGTCAACCTGGGTAGCCGGATCGAAGGACTTAACAAGATTTACGGTACGCCGATTTTAATCGGAGAAGCCACCCGTGACCGGATCGGGGAAGCCCTGGTGGTACGGAAAGTCGACTGCGTCTACGTGAAAGGGAAATCGGAGAGCAGTAACATCTACGAGTTAATTGGAGTACAGGGAGAAGTGGAGTACTCCAGGATTCAATTAATCGATCGGTACGAGGAGGCTCTCGAACGGTACCAAAGCGGTGAGTGGTCCGAGGCCATTGACCGGTTTCAGTCCGTGTTGGACGAGGATCCTGATGATACTTCCGCAAAGGTATTACTGGAGCGATGTAAGCAATATCGTGAAAAGCCCCCGGAAAACTGGGACGGGGTTTACCAGGTGACAGTGAAATAGAATTCAGGTAAATCTCTGAGGTGAGATACAGTGCCGGAATTTGAATACGAGGACGAATCCCAGGACGCGGATGCTGATATCGGAGATATTGAGGACGAGGGCCCTCGTTTGAACTCAAGTTTGATCTTTCGGGGGAATCCGAAGATGGAGATTCAAAAGTAGGCTACTACCTCATCTGGGGCGGATTAATCTTATTCGGGGCAAGTTTCGTAATTATGGTCATTACGATCTTATCGATAGCATCATATGTAGTGTTGACGGCTAAGTAGTTGCTCAATGTTTCGTGGATATTTAAGAATAGGTTTTCTGTGAAAACCGGGGATTATATCCGGTAAATTGGAATCCCTCTGTATGGTTAGGAACAGGGAGTTATAATTTGAGTGTTATCTTGTACAAACGTTATACCTGTATTTCTTCGAACTCTCATTCATATTTTTATACGCACTACAAAGTCTGATAGCTATAGATAAAAAAAGTGAAGTACACATCTTTTTATTTTAACAACAGCGTTGAACGGTCTTCACAAAGTTTGGTGGACTATTTTTAAGCGAGGAATTTACTGAGGTTTGAACCCAATGCAAATTGACTTCGTAGTTTTTATCATTTCGATGATCGTCTACAACGTTGTATTCCTCGTGGGAACGATGTATTTGTACAAGTACCTGTTTTTCCGGGAATCCCCGGAAGGACTTATCAAAATTTATCCGGTTATCCAGGTGAGTGGTACAGGAGGAAAGACAAAAATCGTGGATCGTGAGGATAGTCCCTGGAGCCTCATACCTCACGTATGCGGTATCGTGATTTTAATCCTGTTGTACCAGTTCCCTCCTCCTTTTGGTGGGTTGTTTAGAGCCGGGGTATTTTATGGACTCTTAGCTCTGGTGATATACACGGGCTGGAAACTTATACCGATGGTTCGTATGCAACCGGGGGAGTTATCCGTTGAGAAGTGGCCGTTTCGTCCGGGAGAGACCGTTCAGGCTGACTTCAAACGAGGTTTTCGCCAATCCGTCAACGTGGAAACAATAAAAGTAAAATTACAATGCCGGGAGCTCGTATATTATGGGGAGTCCCACCGTTCCACGGACGGTGACGTCCGCCGGACTGTAGAATCGGAATCGTCCATCGTTCACGAGGAAACCCTTGAAACGTTTCAGCCCGAAAAAAAGGTACATGCGCAACTTCAGCAAGATTTTGACATCCCGATACCCGATCAAGCCATGTATTCCCTGGACCTGGTCAGCAACAAAATACAGTGGGAAGTCACCGTGAACCTTGAATTATCGGAAAACTCCGACGCGGATTCGACGTTTGAAATTCTCGTGGCTCCGGGGGATCCCAATGATTGAAGTCAAACTGGATCGAGAGGAAATTCCGGCCGGGACCCCGGTCAGGGGAACGCTGTTGTTACAGCCGGAATCGGAACTGGAATTGGATTCAGTTACTCTTGAAGCAAAGTGGTATACCTCGGGAACAGGAGATCCCAACGAAAATACTGTTGTTCGACGGAGTCTTTCACCGGGCACAATAGAACAGGGGAGTTCATTCGAGTCGTCCTTTGAGATGGAAATACCGAAGCTTGCACCGGTTTCGTACCAGGGCGATTTGATCAATGTCAACTGGGAGATCAGGGTGGAATGTGATACACCACTGGGTTCTGATTTCGAGGAGTTAAAACGGACTGCATTTGTGGTCCTTCCCCCCTGGGAACAACGGGATTAGGTGAACGAATTTGCTGTTTGATAAACGCGTATTAAAAGCATTGGCAAAAGTCGTCGGTGGGATCATTCTCAGTATAGCCCTGTTATTTGTCTGGCTGGGGGGAAATGGCTTACTTTATGCTACCTACTTGAATCAGCAAGAACCACTTACGCATAACAGAATCAAGCCGGAGGGCCAGCGCCTTAAAATCGAGAAATTTCCCGGGAAAACTAAAAGTGACACTGAATCTTACGCCGGGGAGCCCGCGCTGAAAAAGTTACAGTCATTCCTTGAGAAAAAAACGTATCCCACCTGGAATCCCTTGAATATATATCGTTACACCAATGCCACTTCGAAACAATCTTACGACCTCGTTATGATCTACCAGGTACGAGATCAATTTGATTACGGGGGATATTACTACAAGGATCAATTTACGATCTATCAGGATGAGGGAATGATGCACGTAAAATATGAGTCAGATGAAATCCCGCCTAAGCATATCCTGGTTTCGACAGCCGGCCCGGATGCGTTGATCGAAAAAATTAAGCCCCATCTAAAACCCGAGGAAAAACTGGATATACAGGTGGACACTCCAACGTCATCGAAAAAAGAAAGTAATGACGGAAAAGGAAATCAGGGGGATGACTCCGATTGGGGAGATAGCCGGACCGTAACGGGACAACCACCGGAGTCTTTTCACCGGGTAAAGCTGGAAAAATTCAATGTTTCCCTGGCGATTCCCGGGGATTGGGAGAAGATCTCCCCGTCCCGGGTTGAAGGTCCTCGCAGGTACGACAGTGATTTCTGTGAAGTAAGTTCCGGTTTTCAGGGGGGAGTAAGTAACCAGGGAGTTACGGGGAAACTAATGAATAGTTCGGATACGGATGTACCACTTAAGATAGCGTTTATGGTGAAAAACACGAACATGATGAGCGAATATCCCAGTTATCATGATTATGAGAAAAGAATGCAGAAGTATCCCGATTTCAAAGCCGTGCGATGGCGTTTTGGATACTCAATGTCCCCGCGGAATAATCCCGTTCGGGACAATTCAATCGGAGTGGACGCCTACGGTCAGCTGTTTCGAAGCGGTGATAAACTGGCGGTGTTGATCTGTGGTACTCCCGGGAAACGTAACCGGGAAATACTTACGGACATTCTGGACACCTTGAAAATTGTTCAATGAATTCACCACGATGGAGAATTACGTGGTTGATAAAACCTACTCTGGATGAATCCAGGACATTGAGACACCCTTTGTTTGACGTTGACCCGTATTGAGTTCAATCAATCCTCAAAAAAATCATCAGCGTTTATCTGCGCCAATCCGCGAGCTAATTTAGGAGAGGCATAGACTCCTATTGAGTCCGAGTGATCCGGATAAGTTTCCCTCAATTGAAAACTCGGTTGGAACTGTTACCGCGTGGTTTACCACAATGATGTCATGATTGAGTAGAGTTGCTCCGTCAGGTCGATTGTTAGTTTCGATTGGATTTGTTCAATTCTTCAAGATAAGCATTCCACACGTCTTCGGGTCGTTCACAGGCAATATTGGATATTACCCGGCAACCGTCCCAGCCCCACATGAATACGCTATCCGGTGAGGCTTCGAGAGCCGTTCGAGTGGCAAGGCGCACGTTGTTGATTTCCCTGTCCGATTCGTCGAGCAAAAATCCCTGGATCCATACCTGGCTTTTCAAATCGTATTTATCCGTTTGTTCAATCAGTGTCAATGGACATCTAAAAGTACAGTGTTTGGACACGTAAAAATACAGTTGGCAT
>JBDGPJ010000104.1:0-1898 GCA_042219695.1 bacterium | reverse complement strand
AAAATCGGAAAAAAATCTGGTATCTTGAACCGTTATGAATAATTCAGGCTAAATGGAATCCTATTGTTGGTGTTTGTTGTTCTCACTAAATTGAATACATCGGTTATTTTATAATTATTCACGATGGGAGGTGATAGCGGTGGCCGGTCATTCCGAATGGCAGAATCGAAAATACCGTAAACGAAAGCAGGACAAGAAGAAGGCCAAGCTGTTTGGAAAGTACTCCCGTAAAATAATTTCTGCCGCCCGCCGCGGGGGCGGGGATCCGGAAAAAAACACCGAACTTCGTAATATTATTGAACGTGCCAAAGACGACAATATGCCCAAGGAGAATATAGAACGGGCGATAAAGAAAGGCACCGGTGACTTACCGGGCCTCGAGTACGAGGATCACGTCTACGAGGGATACGGACCCGGTGGAATTGCAGTCATGGTTGAAGTAACGACCGACAACAAAAACCGCTCCATTCAGGAACTGCGCAACATTTTTCAGGACCACGACGGAAAAATAGGTGAACGCGGGTGCGTGTCCTATCAGTTCGACCGCCGGGGGTTAATTAAAGTCCCTGTGGAATCGGTTGATAAGCTGGAACTGTTCGACCGGGCCGTGGAGGCCGGGGCGGAGGATGTGGAAGCTGGGGATGAATACTACGAGGTCTATACCTCCGTCGACGATTTTACGGACGTCAAGTCGTCGCTTTCCGAGATGGATCTCGATATTGAATTTGCACAGGTCACACAGATTCCGAAGACGACGGTTCCCGTTAGCGGGGATGAGGGCGACAATGTCCTGGCCCTGCTGGACGAACTGGACGATCACAAGGACGTTCAGGAAATCCACAGTAACTTTGAGATGACTGAAGACCAGTTTACTCAGTCCCAGGCCGGAGCCAGTTCCTGATTACCACGATCCTCGGGATTGACCCCGGTACGGCAACGACGGGGTATGGGGTCATCACATCGGACCAATCCGACGTGCAGTACGAGACCTCAGGCGTCATTGAAACCCCGCCCGAAATGGATTACCCCGATCGCCTCAAGGCTATTTACGATTCCGTCAAGCAGCTATCCAATTCTTACGAACCGGACGTCGCCGCCGTCGAGGAAATCTTCTTCAACAAGAACGTCAAGACGGCCATTACCGTGGGGCAGGCGAGAGGGGTCATTCTGCTTTCCCTGAGCGATTACGGGCGTGAGATGTCCGCGGAGTTTGAGCTGGTTGAGTACAATCCAAGTACCATTAAGAAGGTCTTAACTGGCACGGGCAAGGCGGACAAGCGAACGGTTCAGCGTATCGTGAAACAGGAACTGAGACTTTCGGGGATCCCTCAACCGAATGATGCCGCGGATGGTCTGGCCATTGCTCTGACGTACTGTTTTGAGGATCGTTTCGAGGATAATTTAGAGTATCAGTAGGGGTTATCATTGAAAAAAAGCATACCATCGGTGTTAATTTCTACCGTTTTTATCATTCTTCTTTCGGTTAGCAGTCAGACTGTCCACTCGGGAACTGATTTTGCCCGCCAACAGGAGGCCAAGAGGACTCTCCTCAATTTCAGTTCTCAAAGTGGGGCCTACCTCACGAAGTCCCATTCAATTCCAATGACAGCCGGCACAAACCGATTACGAATCACACTTGATGCTGGTCGGATTGACTCCGATAGCCTTCGTCTGGTCCCGGCTGCTCCGGGAGTACGTGTCATAGAACTATCCTTTCTCGACGATAAGACCGTTATTGTGACGATGAGAAGTCAATCCACTACCACGGTTCCCGTTACGCTGTTCGCTCATCTGGAGGGTTTCTCCCGGGAGACCACGTATCGTATGGAGCTGGACACCGGCGACCGATTCATGCTTCTGAGTGAGGACCAGACACTTAAGAACCGCACTGATTTTAC
>JBDGPJ010000103.1:2167-2911 GCA_042219695.1 bacterium | reverse complement strand
CGAATCATGTGTATAGCGCTTGGCGCATGGGGCATGGCGTGAACAACAAAAAACAGACAAACGAACCAAGAAGTCCAGTGGATCAAACACTTCAAAGCGCGCCCGTGCGCGCGACAGGATTGCGTTCGGTCGTGTTCGAATCCGTCAGGGCTCTTCACTTCTGGAACGGCAATGGGTTCGAGTGTTCGGCGTTATTAGAGCATGGCGCACGGAGCATGGGGCATAGCGTTAAAAACTTTAGCCACCGGACAGCTTGATACGTATTCGGTAAGCCGGGATAGCCCCTCCCCGTCTCCAGCGTTGAAATGTGGTAGAGAGTACAGCGGGCTGATAACTTTGTTTCTCTTGCGGTCATGTCCTTCGTTAAAATTAGGTTATACAATCGGTGGGAAACCCTTCCACTTTAAGCAATTACGTAAGGATAGAGGCCTCTCAGCACAGGGGACCAGTTAGGAATGATACACAATTCGGTCCAATCGAACAAAGAATAGCGGTTCGCGGTATTGTCCACGGATATAAACGTGATACCAGAATCCCTCGTGAAACAACTGAACCGGAAAAACATACTGCGTTTAGTGTATCTTATGTCGCTCACTTTACTCCCGTGACCTATCCAGACGAAAAATTTTTCAATCAACTTTCGGAGAACACGAAATTCCCCAACTTGCTGATGAAAGTAATCAGCTACCTTCGAAATGATCCTTCCGTGTAGACCAATTAGCTCCAGGGCAAACTACAAAAGAC
>JBDGPJ010000103.1:526-2157 GCA_042219695.1 bacterium | reverse complement strand
GCGAGGAGTTTCAGACACTTGCTCAAGCAGACTCCATCATTATGAGGATAGCGTCCCTCCGAGTACTTTATATCCAAGGCCAGTTCCCGTTATTTTGTAAAAAAGCTTGTAAACGAATGCGTTCAGCTTTTTACAATACATAGAGTTCGGCAAATACAGTCTTAATAAATTTGAAGGTGTTTTTTCATTGACGGACCGGCAAAGTAAATGGTTGAAAAACATCTCGATTGGATTCGTGGCGTTCTTTCTGTACACCATTATCGTCTGGGTTTATTTCCAGTACGAAACGTTTGCCCCCGGACAACCTGATATTTCTTTCGTTGAAGCAATCTGGTACGTAATTTTAAATCCAACCAATCTCGGGAGTACCACCACTAAATTATTTCCATCCACCGTTGTGGGTCAGGTTATTGCGGTCGTGTTTACCCTGACCAGTATAGGACTTCTGGGAATTTTCATTGGAAAAATAAGTGACATGTTCCTCGAATTTCGCGAACAGGCCCGACTCGGCCGGCATCGCAGTAACCTGTCAAACCACGTCGTAATTCTCGGCTGGGACGAATACTCCCGACGTGTCACACGTGAATTGGTCCATTCGGACATTGACACCGTAGTAGTAACTGCCGACAAAAATGAAATCGATCTGATCCGTGAGACGTTTAATGATGATCAGTGCGTTTTCCCGGTTTTCGCCAATTACGACAACTTTCGAGCTCTGGATCAGTTCAGTGATATTACGCGATCGTCAAGGGTCTTTTTAAACCGGCGGGCTGACACGGATACCCTGATCACATTATTCAACCTTCACGATGCCTTTAGCGATGCCAACCTGTCATATGTAGCAAGGGTGAGAAATTCTCAATTAATTGACCGGTTTGATCTGGAACACAAGGACATTGACGTAACGCCCGTGTGGTCGTTTGGCGTCGCCTCCGCCCTTATTGCCAGCTACATCTACGAACCGGAGGTGGCAACATTAGAACGGGATTTCATCACGGCTTACGATCAAGGAAGCGATTACGAAATTCAACAGTACCAGGTTGGAGAAAAAGCCCCCTGGGTTGATCAATCTTACAATAAAGCATTTAACTGGTTCTTTGAGAGAGGAATATATTCAATCGGACTCGCCAAGCATCAAAACCCTGATTCGGATCGGCTCGTTTTACTGCCCGATGGTGAAAAGGGGTCGTCTTTGAAGGTCGAAGTGAACGATTACATACTGGTAGCCCTGGAATCAAAACAAATCGATTCTATGGAACAATGGTCAGGCCACTCCAAAGGCATCGAATCAGTGGCTGCTGAGTCGTAATTACCGGATCATGGGGAGATATTAATGAACAACCACGTAATCATCCTGGGTTGGGATGAATTTTCGGAATGGGTACTTCGGGAATTGCGTGGAGCCGGGATCCCGGTGGCCGTAATCACACATAATTCAACCAGCGCAATCCGGGATCGATACGGGGAGGATGAGGGAGTAACAATTATCGAGGTCGATCAATTCGAGGCGCTCGGGCAGTATGCACCCGCGAACCCTGAAGAAGCTTCGCGATTTTTTGTTAACTTACCATCCGACAACGAACAATTGTTAAGGATCGTCGATATCGCCGAACGCGACGAATGGACGGGTG
>JBDGPJ010000103.1:0-516 GCA_042219695.1 bacterium | reverse complement strand
ACTCCAGGATGAAAATCTCCAGGAAACATTCCGGGACGCAGGGGTTCGATACGCTATTTCAAGAAACGCCATTTCATCGAGATTGCTTGCCACTCATATTTATGAACCGGACGTTGCCGAGACTCTTGAGAAGTTATTTACCTCCACCAATAAGATGACCCCCGAAGTTGAAAACATCGATACCAGCGAGGACCAGACTGGCTACGATCTAAGGCAGTTCAAAGTCGGTCCTGATTTTACCTTAGAGAATGGTTCCCCGTCTCAGGATGATTCATATACGTTTGGTTCCATCGTAACCGAATTGCGTTCACAATTGGGCGCCGTTCCGCTGGGTTTGTACACGGACGGGGAACTGATTCAACTACCCTCCCACGATACCCCCGTTAAACCGGGGGACTACCTGCTAATCGCATTTCCGGATAAAAATGTAAGCAAACTCCTTTCCATCCTGGATGTACAAAGTGAAAACAGATTGAAAGAGTAGCCATTAACCTCGTGTGGATCGTCGCGTCCCTG
>JBDGPJ010000102.1:12401-16039 GCA_042219695.1 bacterium | reverse complement strand
CAGAGGGGGCCGTGTTTCGATATCAGCCGGTACCGACCGGATCGATGAGCCCTTTTTGTCATTGTCCGGTGCCATGAAACGTAGTTCCGTATCGATCGATGTTGATATGTATACCCTTCACATGGATATGTGCAGGAGCGTCCACGACGCCGGGAGGGCGTCGTAGCGACTGCCCACGGATAGCTCCATGGATAAAGCTCAAGAATGATGACATCGATTCACGGTCGCCTCGCCAAAAAAAGTGCAAAAGTAAAGCTCCGTAAACATGATCGGATGAATAATAATTCGATTGCTCGGCCGGTCCAAGTTTCACGGTTGTATCACTGAGAAGAATGATTCATGGCGGTTGAAATCGTCGTGGGTAATTTAGATTAAGTTTCCCCGATTCCGTTTAATCCACCTGGAAGTCCACCGACAATTGTAAAGTGGGTTTCCTTTCTTCAAATAAGGATGCGGCTTTTCGGGAATCGGGATACACACTATTCCAGGAACAGGAGCCAAAAGCGATGAAGTTAGCTAAGCGAACGAAACCTACGTAAACAAAGACAGGTACAAAAGCGTACTGAATGAATTTTATTGTTGTTCTTTCAGGATTGTTGTCACTCCGTTATGTCCTTTTTTCATGGATAATTTATACGGTGTTAGTCCTCTTCCCGATTTCGTGTTTGGATTTGCTCCGTTTTTCAGGAGTAACTTCGTAGCCAATGGATTTCCCGAAAAAGCGGCGTAATGAAGAGGGGTTCGTTGCTTGTTACCCGTAACGTTGGGATTGGCTCCGTTCATTAATAGCAGGTTAACAACATCACTGGCCTGCGATTGATTCTGGTTGGAATTCATGGCTTCTTGCAGGGCTGTCGTTACCGAGGAGAATATTATCACCCCGAAAATTATACGGTTGTCGCCTCCCGATTTTTGATAATCTTCTTCATCGTAGCCTGATTCAACCATGTTTTATTACCTCCCTGAGACGGTTGAACACTATAAAACACAGTATGGAAGATCCATGTGAATCTTTTAACGTCCGGAAACCGTTTATGACAAAAAACCACAAGTTTTCAATGTGACGACTGCAATTAATCAAAGCAATGGTATGTATAGGTCTCCCGTGGATAACCGGGAGGGCAACTGTTGGAATTTTCAAAATAAGGAACAATATTGTAGAATACTTCGTTCATTCAATTCATGAATATGAAGGATGTTAAGTTAAATACATGGAACGTTCCCGCCGTGATGTAACCGTGATGTTTGTCGACGTCACGGGATACACCGCCCTTTCCGAGTCACTCGATCCCGAGATCGTGAAGAAAGTCATGGACGAATTACTGTCACGGTGTGGTGATGTTGTAGAACGTTATGGGGGTACGGTTGATAAGTACATGGGGGACGCAGTTATGGCCGAATTCGGGGTCAACGAAGTCCACGAGGACGATCCCGAGCGGGCCGTGAAGACCGTGCTGGATATTCGGGACAGCGTATTACCGGATTTCAATCGGGATTACTCGGATTCACTTCCCGAGCCCTTAAGTGTTTCGGCGGGTTTGCACCGGGGTCTGGCAGTGACGGGTTCCATCGGTCGAGGCGAATCGGCGGACGATACCGTCACGGGGGACGCGGTGAACACTGCCAAGCGACTCGAGGAAGAGGCCCAGGCCGGAGAAATTTACCTGTCGGAGGATTTGTTCACCGACGTTAGACACATGGCCGACGGTGAACTTCTCGATCCGATATCACTGAAAGGACGTTCCGAACCGGTTACGGCCCGGAAATTGACCGGGGAACGGTCCCGCGATGAACACGGTCATCCCGTTTCATTTGGTCAATCCTTCGTGGGACGTGAAGAAGAATTTAAACGCTGTAGTAATGGACTTCAACATGTTCTGGAAGGTTCTTCCGTCGGCTACCTCTGTAAGGCCGGAGCCGGTCGTGGCAAAAGCCGGTTGATCGAGGAAGTTCTGGGCGATGTCGATTCCAATTCGGTTAGGGTATTTCGAACCGGGGCCTTCTCCTTTGAGCGCGACGTCTCCCTGGGTCCTGTCCAACGCTTGCTCGAGAAAATTGTACCGGTTTCCGACCCGTCACGGGTCCGTGAGCATATACATAATCGGTTTAACTCCGTTGGGGATAACCTACTTTCCCGTCTTGAGGAAGTGCTTTCCGGTCATCGTCTAAATGAACGTCAGGAGGGACTCGGGAACGTACTTCGCGAGCTGGTACGGTCCATCAGTGAGGAAGTCCCCCTGATTTTGTTTTTTGATGATCTCCACTGGTACGATGAAACGTCCCTGGAGTTTGTGTCCGGCCTCGCGTCTCAGGTTATGGATCGTTCCGTGGCACTGGTGGGAGCCTATCGACCGAAGCCGTTTACGCGGTCTCCGGTACGTCAGGAAAAACTTCAGTCCCTGCTAACCAACTGGGAATCCCACCTCGATCGGTGTGTACGTGAGACACTCGGCCCCCTGTCGGAACGGGAGGCCCGTCAATTAACCCAACAATATATTCCGAACGATGGGATTCCCGAGGAGATCGTGGAACGAATTGTCAACGTTTCCTCCGGAGTTCCCTTCGTGATTATCCAGTATTTAAACGCGTATTTCGACGCCGGATGTTTCGTGAGAAACGACAACAACGTAACGTACCGGTTTGAATTCCCCGAGCAAGACGTGGAGGTCCCCGGGAAAGTCCAGGATCTGGTGTTATCCCGGATTGATAACCTGGGGGAACTCGGTCGACTGGTTTGCGGCGCCGGTATTGTGCTCGGGGACCCGTTTCGGTCCGGTGATGTCATCGAAATTCTGGACGATTTCGATGACCGTGAAATTTCTCGGACCCTGTCCGAACTTCGAAAACGAGGTTTCCTGGAACGCGGGGAACAGCCGGAAACCCTGCAGTTTCAACACGATGCCATTACCGATGCCCTTCGCCCAACGTTTTTACGCGAACAAATCAAAACCTGGCATGAACGAGCGTTACAACTTTGTATTAACCGTGGAAATGCCCAGCCCGAGGAACTTCTGCGTCATGCCGAGGGGGCGGAGGCTCCGGGAAAGGCGATTGAACTATCGCTGGAAATGGTCCGCGATCTGGCCCAGAAAACACTATGGGAACGCGTACGTTCCCGATGTCAGGACATCCTCGAATGGACGGCGGATTCCGATCACCCCTCCCTGATTGAACTTCGAGCGTATTACCTAAAATCTCTTGCCTATACTGAAGCGGACGTATCGGAAGAGGAACTTGAGGAGCGAAGTCGGGACTTAATTCAGGACGCCGACCGTATCGGGAATTCACGGGGACGTATGATTGCCCGATCCCATTTCCATGGATTTGCGCTCCGGGGGGATTTCTCGTCCGAGGAGGGACGAAACTACATCAATGAAGCCGTTCAATTAGGGGAGGAGGACTCCCGGGCGGGAACAATACCTGAAGTATGTTCACAGTATGCCCGGCAGTTGGAAACGGATGAACGATTTGAGAAGGCCATTGAGTGGTATGAAACAACGCTAAATCGAGCCGAAACGATGAACGATCGATTCACTTACCTCCGAACGTTGTTAAATTTATCTCGACTGCTTAGGAATCGAGACTGTGCCGAGGAAGCGGACCGTTACCTTCGGGGGGGAGTAGATGAACTCGAAGCT
>JBDGPJ010000102.1:10172-12391 GCA_042219695.1 bacterium | reverse complement strand
ACTGACTCCAGCCCTGAGACTGCTTAATACTCGAATTGAACAGTGTCTGGAGGAAGAGGATTTTCCCGCGGCGTCTTCTTTATGGGATGCTTTGTGGGACCGTGCCCTGAAATCCTATCACCTTCCCCTTCGGCATCGAACGTTTCAAAATGGGGTTGAACTGGCCCGGGCGCAGGATAATTTTCAACGATTGTGGGAAATTGGTGATACTACGTGCCATTTTTTCCTGAACCAGGAATCCGGGTATTACCTTCAGCGCACGGTTAAGGAATTTACCAGAGCTCTGATTGATTTTGGATACCCCGATAAGGCCCGGGAATGGGTTCAATGGGCCTGTGATGCCGTGGATCACCTCGGGGACGATGACGTTCTGGAGCGCCTAAAAGAGTTTCGTGATTCCGAGATCTCCTCAAAAACCGGCGACGAGCGAGCGGAGGAAGAAAAAGTACACTCGGACGATGGGACGAGCGGTGAAGCCGATCCACGCAAATTACTCAAAGAGTACTTTGGGTTTGATGAGTTTCGCCCGGGCCAGCGTGAATCCGTTGAATCGGTTCTGGAGGGTCAGCATACACTGACGATTCTGCCCACGGGGGGTGGAAAATCCCTCTGTTATCAGCTTCCCGCCGTGTATTTTGAGGGATTGACCCTGGTGATCAGTCCCTTGATTTCGCTAATGCAGGATCAGATTGAGGATTTACGGAAACTGGGAATTTCCTCGGTGGCGTTGAACAGCACGTTGAGTTCCGATCGCCAGGACGAGGTCGTAGAAAATATTAAACGGGATCAATATGACCTGGTTTACCTTGCTCCCGAACGGTTAAGGGACCGTTCCTTTGCTTCCATTATCGGTGATCTCCCCGTGGATTTGATGGTGGTCGACGAAGCCCATTGCATCTCCCAGTGGGGGCATGATTTTCGCCCGGATTATTTAAAGATTCCTACCCTGTGGCGACACATGGGAGAACCCCCGATCTTTGCGACGACGGCCACGGCGACTTCGCGTGTGCGGAAGGACATACAAAAACAGCTTGACGTACGGGAGCAGATGACCTCGATTGTTGGCGGCTTCGATCGCCCCAATCTGAGTTACTGGGTGAAGGAGTTCGACAGCAATAACGAAAAAAATGGCTGGATTCGTACCTTCTTTTCTAACCAGCCTTCCTCCGGGGATGGAAGTTACATCCTCTACGTGAGTACCCGGGACAACGCCGAGGAGGTAGCCGAGTTCCTTCGCGAGGAGGTACGTATTTCGGCCCTCCCTTACCATGCTGGGATGAGTAAGTCGAACCGCCGTCGCAACCAGGAACAATTTATCGAGGACAAGGTATCCGTTGTCTGTGCGACCAATGCGTTTGGAATGGGAATCGACAAGCCGGACGTTCGGGCCGTGATCCATTACAACATGCCCGGAACTCTTGAAGATTACTACCAGGAGGCGGGACGTGCCGGGCGCGATGGCGATCCCGCTCAGTGTATTCTTTTGTTTTCGGAGGATGATATTGAACTTCGCGAGAACATGATCCAGTGGGATACGCCCACTCTCGGTCAGCTTGAGTCCTTCCGGGAACGGCTTGACGAACACGCTCAAAAAATATCCCGGGAGTCCGATCAGGACCTCTACGCGGTCGATCGCTTTGAAATCCGGCCTCATCCCTACAGTAACGAGCTGGATACAAGGATGGGACTTCACCTGCTCCAGGAGGCGGGTTACATCGTTGATCGCGGTTACAAAGGGAAACACCAGTTTTTTGAATACCTGAACAGCAAGCCTTCTTTTGACTCGGTCGTGGAATCGTCCCGGGAACACCGTAAATATCGTGAATCACAACTGGAGAAAATGGTGAAATACGCTCGAGGAGATCACTGTCGTCGTGAAGTCATCCTGGATTATTTCGAGGACGATACTGTTTCGTCGGCCTCGGTGTGCTGTGATATTTGTGAGTCGAGTGCGTCCGCGTTGAAACCGTTGAGGGAGACACACCACGAGACACTTAAGCTTCTGGAGGATGGACTCTCGATCTCCGAGGTGGCCGAAACACGCGATTACAACGAGGAAACGGTGTTGACTCATGTCGCCCGGTTGATCGGTCACGGGAAATTGGACGTGGAAATTGTGGCGGAGTACCTGTCTCCCTCGGATATTGATGAAATAAAACAGGTCTGGGATGCCCTGGATCAACCTAATGAGATCAATCCATTAAAACAACGTTTGCCGG
>JBDGPJ010000102.1:8963-10096 GCA_042219695.1 bacterium | reverse complement strand
AGAAGTTGAACCCGATGAACAGCCCGGAGAGGATACGGTTACGGCCGGTAAAACTGATAAAAAAATCGACGAAGAAAGTAGCAGGCGGGTTATCGAAACGATCCTGTCAGCGGTTGATTCCATCGAGGAGTCACACAGTGCGACCGATTACGCTCAGCTTTTGCAGGGTAAAAACGATCAGATTCAAAAAATGGGGTTTGAAAGTAATCCGTATCGAGGGGAATTCGAGGGGTGGACTCAGGACGAAATCAGGGGTGTTATGTATGCCCTTGGAGATCGGGACCTGTTACAGGCTTCGCGCGGGGAGACGGATATTCAAGTCAAAAAACGTGGGAAAAAGTTCATCGCGGGAGATATTTCCCCCAACGAATTGGGTCTTCCGGTTGACCTGTTTCCCGAGGATAAACTTGGCACCAAGGATACCGGGTTCTCCCACGACGTGCCCGGGGAATCCGTTGCAAGGGAAAGCGAGGAGGTATCCGTTGAGAAACAACAGGCGAGCGACGGGTCCCCGCGGAGGCTGGTGATGCTCCTCCTTAAAGCGGTCGACGAAATCAACCAAAAAATGGGAGCCACCGGTTATGCTCGCGTATTAACGGCCAGCAGTATGCGGAAACTTGCTGAACAAGATCTTCAGGATCATTCCCTTGTGGGTGTGCTGGAGGACTGGACCCATAAACCGATTCGGGAACTCATATATGCACTGGGAGACACCGGACTACTGGAAGCGCAAAAAGGTGGATACAATGTCCGCCTGACGGAGCTGGCGAACCGGGTCCTCGATGGTACTGTGTCCATTGAGGAGACCGCCTTTTCCTACGAACAAGTCCCCGATCGAGAGCTTCCCGATTTGACCAACGCTTTGCAGGATGACGTTGAAGATACGGCTGGATCATCGGACTCCGGTGTATCGGTTCGTCGGATCGTGGAAATGGGAGAATCCGGTGATCCCGGGCATGTAGAACAATTAAGTGAATGGCTTCAATCCGGGAATGTACCGGTGCGGCGTGCCGCGGCCACTGCACTGGGAAAACTGGAGGATCCGGGAGCGGTTGATGCGCTGATTGAAGCGGTTTCCGATGACGATAATCACGTTCGTCGCTACGCGACGGAAGCTCTCGGGAAAATCGGTA
>JBDGPJ010000102.1:0-8953 GCA_042219695.1 bacterium | reverse complement strand
CCGGAACCTGGCGGGTTGCACGCGAGGCTCTTGAACAATGTGAATCTACGTAGGTGGAACTCGACCAATCCTTCGCTGAATCATTAAAAACTAACTTCCATTCACGGGGGATAAATTTATCAATAGCCCAGGGGTTAGAATACTTCATCAATTCTGAGTTTTTTTAGTGTTATGGGGAAATAACTGTGACGTTTTTTTCTTCCGATGAATCAAACACTACACTGAATTCGGTTAATCTATTTTTTTACGGTTGGGGTCTATATATTTTGGCCTTTTCCATTTTATTGGCCTCGTTCCAATACACGATCATTTTGCTCCTTCCTGATTATTCCGATTACCGATTTTTGTTTAATTTTATTTTGTTAGAAGCCCCCTTCGTAATATTCTCCGGTTTTATTGTGGTCGGTATACTAAGTATCCTGAATGGAATGGTGAGCGACAAATCAAGTCAATCTTTCGGACAGACGTTTTTCTTCTCGGCGGAGATCAATCCAACTTGGTTCCAGGTAATAAAAAAATGTATAAAAAGTGGAATTTGTGGAAGCATGTTTCTGTTGGGACTTTTGTCAGGATGGATCTGTCTGGCCATCGTGAGTACATACTATGAGACTCCGGGATCCGGAGCTTCCTTATTCACCGGACTAAGGGGTACTTCACTTCTATTATTTGCGATAGGAATACCGGTCGTGGTGTCAGGAGGGATTTTGTTTGCCGTTGTTGTTACGATCGTAAATGCATCGCGTCGAATCGAGTAGAAATCATTCGGAGGGTGCATTCTTATGGAGGACTGTGATTTAATACATTTTGAAGCGGCCTTTTGCCTTTGATGTTTTGGGAAAGGTTTTATCGTGATTCAATAAACGTACAAATAAGTGGGGGAATAAATTGTTGTGTTGGTGGCAAGTTTCTCCGCCACGAATACGAAGTGATCCGAGCAAGCTCTTGCCGATTCCGGGAAGGAAAGGAACTATAAAACCTCCAGAGAATAGAGCATAGAGTAAAGTAGGGATTTAAGGAACTCTGTTCAAAGGGTTATTCCAACCTCCGGTGTAAGAGATCTACGAATTTAAATCTTACACGAATCAACTCAATGGATATATTTTATAAACTGCGAATCTAATGGAAAATTTTAAGCAATTCCCTCAGTAACTGATAAGTTTGTGTGGCGCGTTCAAATGATCTTAGAGTGGTTAAGAACGTGATGTCAGCTATGGAGTGAATGGACCATATGATTGTTATACGATTGATAGGCGGTTTTTTTCTCCTCGGTCTGAACGCATTTTTTGTGAGTATTGAATTTGCTATGACCCGGCTTCGTCAGTTCGATGAAAGTGAGTTTGTGGAGAGTAAATCGCTTTCACTGGCCTGGTCGATGACAAATGAATTAGAGTTGTACCTGACGGCCTGTCAGGTTGGGATTACGATAACGAGTATTTTACTCGGTGTAGTATTTGAACCGGCCGTTACACACTTAATTGTTCCACTGACCGGTTTAGTGCGTCTGGGACCTGAAATTACTTCATACGTATCGATTGTTTTGTCAGTAGCCGTTATTCAACTGATGCACACGGTATGGGGGGAACAGACACCGACGTACCTTGGAGTTGAGAATCCGAAGCTTATAGCCAGCTATTTTGCGCCGCCTCTCTACGGATGGACATGGATTAGTTATCCCCTTATTTACGTAGGGGATCACCTCGCTAAAGGCACGCTTCGATTGTTCGGAGTGAAATTGACACGCTCCTGGACGGATCAAGAAACACCCGAAAATATACGGGGACAGATCGGTGAGATACTCCATGACAGCAAACTCGATGACGAGGAAACGGAGGAGGTTCTCAATACCATTGAGGCGGTCGAACGGGAAGTCCGGGAAGTCGTGGTCCCGGCCGAGGACGTTGTTTCCGTCCGAGTCAGTCAGTCCCCGCACGAAGCCCTCGAGACCATTCGAAATCATACTGAGTATTCTCGTTTCCCCTTGACTGGAGATGATTTAACGGATTGTCAGGGAATTCTGTATGCCTCACAGATCCTGGGGGAATTCGAGGACCTGGAGGCGGATCGTGAGGACCTGAAAGCCCTTTCCTCGCCTGCGTTCTTCATCGATGCGAAAACTTCTATTAATGAAGCGATCGATCAAATCCAGGAGGCCAACCAGGAAATGGCTATTGTCATGGATCGCGAACGGCAGACGGCAATTGGAATTGTTACCGATTCCCATTTGTTTGAGGCCGTGTTTGGAGAAATTGAGGACCCCCTGGACCGTCTTGAATAACGCTTAATCGCTGTTGTGAAGATGATTTTAGTCTCCGGAAATTGACGGTTACAGGGACGTTTGGTACGGTTGCGCCTGTTTACATGGTTAACGAAGAATGTATGTCCCAATCTTTTTTACGAGAAAAATTGGATCAAAAAACAGTTTTTATGGGCACTCAGTATTCAGCTATCGGCCTTCAGTTTTCATAGGTTGATTTTGACGTTCTTTTGGGGTTTTTGACCGTTGGACGCCGAATACTGATAGCTACTACTTTTAGGTTTCTTTTGATAGCGCCTTTTGGCGCTCGCGAAGCGACTTTCTTCTCGTAAAAGAAAAGTAAGTGTATTGTTGTTAGATATTGGGAATATAGCTCAATACCAACACGTAGCTTTAGTAATGGAAATTCGGTTTTGGTTTAAAACATTCTTTATGGATTAAGGTGATGACCATGACAGTATCAATGGACGACGTTCAAGCGATGGATATGAAGATTGGAACGGTGAAGAACGTACGCGATCATCCCGACGCGGACAATTTATTGTTGTTGGACGTGGATTTGGGCGAAGCGGATAATCGACAGCTCGTTGCCGGTATTAAAAACGATTACAATCCCAACGAAATTGTCGATCAACAGATTGTCGTTATTGCCAACATGGAGACGGCAACCATCCGCGGCGAGGAGAGCAAAGGAATGTTGTTAGCAGCCGATGGGGACGTAATTTCCCTGTTACAACCCGATCGCAAGGTCGCACCCGGTACGGACGTACACTGACGGGAGATAGACACTGAGTGGAGCGGTAAGCCATCCGCAACCCATATTACGGTGTCATAATATTTAAATATTATTAATTGTACAATTGTTCAATTGTTGAAACCTTGATTCAATTGTATCCGTAGAAGTCAGCTTACTTATTAAGGAGTTTGATTCAATGTCTCGAATTGTTGATTTACACGGTCGTGAAGTACTTGATTCTCGAGGGAATCCCACGGTTGAGGTGGATGTAGTCACGGAGAGCGATATCGTCGGTCGGGCCATGGTACCCTCTGGTGCGTCGACCGGTGAAAAGGAAGCCGTCGAGCTTCGCGATAACGAGGATCGTTACGACGGGAAGGGAGTACAGAATGCGGTAGCCAGCGTAAACGAAACGCTGGCCGTCGAGTTGGAAGGGTACGACGTTCGCGATCAGGGGACGATTGATGATGTTATGCTGGAATTGGACGGAACCGAAAATAAGTCCAACCTGGGAGCCAACGCATTGTTGGGTGTGTCCCTGGCCACGGCCAAGGCCGCGGCCCAGTACAGTGAGATGCCGTTGTTTCAATACTTAGGAGGGCCGTCCGCTCGCCAGCTTCCAATGCCCTTCATGAATATTTTAAATGGCGGAGAACACGCCGATAATAACGTGGATATACAGGAGTTCATGATCGTACCCGGAGGTGCCGAACAATTTTCCGAGGCGCTTCGCTGGGGAGTGGAAGTTTTTCATAGTTTGAAGGAGGTGCTTGGAAACCGGGATTACGGAACGGCCGTTGGAGACGAGGGTGGTTTTGCACCGGACCTGGATTCCAATCAGGAAGCCCTCGATCTCATTATGGAGGCCATTGAACGGGCTGGCTACGACCCTGGTTCCGAAATTGCCCTCGCCCTGGACGTGGCGTCCTCCGAAATTTACGAGGACGGCGTTTACCAGTTTTCGGGTGAGGGGCGTGAATTGACCGGTGAGGAACTCGTTGATTTATACGTGGATTGGTGTGATGATTACCCGGTTGTCTCTATTGAAGACGGATGTGACGAGGACGATTGGGACGGCTGGGAGACGCTTACGGAAGCGCTTGGAGGCGACGTCCAGCTCGTTGGTGACGATCTATTCGTGACCAACGTCGATATCTTACAGCGTGGAATTCACGAAGATATTGCCAACTCCATCTTGATTAAAGTCAATCAGATCGGGACCCTCTCCGAAACACTCGAAACGATTCAACTTGCCACTCAAAACGGTTACACATCCATGATTTCCCATCGATCCGGAGAAACCGAGGACACGTTCATCGCCGATCTGGCCGTGGCCCGCAACACCGGCCAGATCAAGACGGGATCCGCCAGTCGAAGTGACCGCGTGGCCAAGTACAACCAGCTTCTGCGCATAGAAGAAATGCTGGGCCCCCAGGCCGAGTACCCGGGATTTGAAGCTTTAACGTAGTGGTATATACCACGAAGTCACGAAGGACGCGAAGTTGGAAACAATTCGTGGTTGGGTAGTCTCTCATCCCTACCTCTCCGTTTCGATTGGCTTTGTTGTTGGGGCTGTTACATTCTCAGCCGTAGTTTTGACCTATCGATACCTTAATGAAATGGGGTTACGTTCGGCACCTAAAGCACACAAAAGAGCTAAGCGGGGAACAATAGATAATTTTTCCTGTCAATATTATAAGGGCCTTTCAATTCGTGCTCCCGGAGAAGTAAACAAAGGAAGCTTTCAATACAAGATTTATCGAAAGCGAAAGAAAGAACACCGCATAGCTCGGATGTCTTGCAAATCGGTACAGACACTGCAAGGAATTCGAGTTAACATTGCAACTTCCCCAAGTTTTGAGGACGGGCCTTTGGCGAGTGTGGTTGTTCGTAGTGATACAATGCTAAAAAACGATTCGCTGAATAAAATTGCTTCTATTCTTCAGAAGGTAGAACCTGATTTAAAACGGGGGAGCTTTCGTGTTTTGAAAAAAGACGGAACAGTGTTGTTGGAGAATAATCCATCCCCCAATCGGGGAGAATGATTTAAGATGATATGTAGTGTTATTCATGCAAAGCGCTCGAATCGTTAAAACCGCAAAAACTTAGAAATACTTAAAGGAGTACAATTATGGGATCGGACAATCAGACCATCTGGGTGGAAGTCGACGAATACGATCGTGAGTTCATTACCGGCTGTCTGGAAGCCGGAGTGGATGGAATTTACTGTGAAGAGGCCATTGGAGAACAAATCGAACAGCTCGGTGTGATCGAGACGATTACGCCGGATGGTGATTTAAAACCGGGAGAAGACGTTTCCCGTATCGTGATCGAATCGAAAGAAGACGAGGAACGGGCCCTGAAACAGGCCCAGAACCGGTACGTGATCGTGGAAGCGGCCGACTGGATGATTATTCCGCTGGAAAACCTGATTGCACAGACGGAGAACTTAATTGCTTACGTGGAATCGGCCGAGGATGCTCAACTGGCCGTGGAGACCCTGGAGAAGGGGGTCGATGGTGTCCTCCTGGATACGACCGATCTCAATGAAGTTCGTGACGCGGTCGATCGTATCAAGTCCGGAGCCGAGGAGTTTGACCTGGCGACAGCACAAATCACCAATGTTGAACAGGTTGGCCTGGGGGATCGTGTATGTGTAGATACCAGTTCCATGATGGAAATCGGGGACGGTATGCTGGTGGGGAATTCCAGTGCCGGGATGTTTTTGGTTCACGCGGAAGTACAGGAGTCCGAGTACGTAGCGTCTCGTCCGTTTCGGGTAAATGCCGGTGGGGTACACGCTTATATTCGAGTTCCCGGCGGTCAGACGAAATACCTTTCGGAACTTCGGACCGGGGACGATGTCATGGTCGTCAGCCACGACGGGGAGGCGGAGCCGGCCGTCGTTGGACGTTCCAAACTGGATGATGCTGGTGGAGGCCGAAATCACCGAGAATAGTGAGACGTTTCCCGTCACTCTCGTTCTTCAGAACGCGGAAACGATTAAAATGACCACGCCGGAAGGCAAGCCCGTATCCGTGGTCGATCTCGAGGATGGGGACGAGGTCCTTGCCTACCACGAGGAAGCCGGGCGTCACTTTGGAATGAAGGTCGATGAGACCATTCAGGAACGCTAGATGTTGTAAATGGGGGATTGGTAAGCTTGCTTTAGATTTTTTAAATAAGTCGTTTGTTTTTATTCTTTGCTCACTTTTCATGTCCGGATGTTCTCTACTGAAACCAGGAACTGACTCCTGTGAAAAACATCGAACCGACAAACCTAAAAAAAGTACATTGTCGAAAAATCAGACCCGGCCAAAGAGCACGTTACATTACATCCGCTTCGAAAAAGATTTTATTGTCGCAAAAGAGACCCAATGTAATTCAACTCGCACAATAAAAGCCAAAATATCACTCGGATACGAAAAGCGCGAAGTACGTGAAACCATTCTTTCCAGGCGAGATCAAGTCAGAGACGAAATTATAGGGACCCTGGCAAACCTGAGTATACAAAATTTGAGACCGGGGGAACTAAGAATCATACAAACGGAAATCCGACAGGAATTAAACGAAACTTTTAACGGGGACTTTCAAATACGACACGTACATTTTAGGAAATATGTATTCCTGTAGTGATAGAAGAGAGAGAACATAGGATGTTAGATGCATGGTTCAGATAACTCCCTGATGATAAATTTAGGCTTATGAATGAAATGGTCAGGATGTGGATTAATTGGATATAAGAGCAACTTTAGTGACAGGGGTACTGTTTAATACGGACGACTCTTTGGCGACTATTGTTGATGAATTGAGTGAGAGCTTTGGAACTATCCGTATGACCGGAACTCCTTATCGTTTTGATCAGACGGATTACTACGAAGATGAAATGGGCGAATCCCTGTCACGGGTATGGGTTGTTTTCGAGGAACTTGTCGACCAGGAAGACCTCGTGCGACACAAAAAGACGACAATGGAGTTGGAGGATCAGTTCGCTGATTCCTCGGGCAACCGACGATATAACATCGACCCCGGCCACGTGACGGGGGCCCGGTTTGTGCTTGCTTCCCGGAAAAACCACTGTCAGCGAATCTACCTCGGCGACGGAGTCTATGCCGAGGTAACGCTTTACTTTGAAGAGGGCGAATGGAAAACGTTTCCGAAAACGTATCCCGATCTGCAGGAACCGGAACAGCATAACTGGTTAATGAAAGCCCGGGATCATTGGTTAGCGCAATGTACCTAAAATCTTTTCGGGAGTCGGATACCCTGATGTTATTTGGTTAAAATTTTGTGGTTGCAACACCGAATTTTTTTGTGAATAATTTCCATAGATTTCATATAGTGGTAAGTCGCGGACGGGTTGAATGCGTGCTGGCTCTGGGAATCCTATAAAAACATCTCAGCTGTAAACAAGGCAGTTCGGGTGAGAATTTGTGGTCAACAATGATCAGGAGAAGGGGGCAGAATCGTCTTCAACGTCACTGGACCTTGATGAAAATATAGCGGCGTACCTCACGTATATGTGCCCCCCGATTTCCGGTATAATATTTTTAATCATTGAGGAAAAAAGCGACCTGGTTCGTTTTCACGCCATGCAGAGTACACTTTATACCGTAATTGCTTTTGGTTTCTGGTTAATTTTGTTTTTCATCGGATTGATAATTAGCATTCTTACGATGGGACTGGGGGCGTTAATTGTTGTGCCCGTCCTGTTACTTATTTTCTTTCCCATGCTCGGGTACCTTATTTACGTAATGTACCAGGCTTACCAGGGAAAACGGTATCGTATTCCCGTAATCGCGGATCAGTCGGACAAGCTTCTCTCCTGAGTCGAAATACTTTCGCAGTATTACCTGTAATTTCGCACCAGCCACCGGTTGTTTCGCTGTTTAAGAGTTAGAACGGAAATTCGTAGTCTCCGGGGGGAAGTGAGTTTTACGGTGGCTTTGTTGTCTTCCCGGGAAACGCTGTTCACGGTAGCTTGATGATAAGCGATTCGTTGCTGTTTAAAAGCAGCGGATTGGGATATTGATTGCATATAGGTACGGAAAACCTGTTTATCATTTAATTCATCAATGGAATCCGCTTGAACACTCGATTCATACTCCTTTAGTAGTGTTTGAAGATTTGAACGCAGTCGAGGAATGACCCGTTTTTTGAGGTCAGGGTGAAGAGCCCCGTAAAGTCGATTCCATTTCCCCTCTTCAAACCATTGGAGGCAGTGGTTTACCGATTTCTTCGGAGTACCGAGCGGATGGGTAAATGGATTTCCCACGTAAAAAAAGAGGAATCCGGCGAGGATAACAACACCGACGATCAAAAACCGTCTAACGGTCATAAATGGAGTAACAGATGTTTAATAATTTTGTCGTTGATCAAAAGCGAAGGTAAATATCAAAAAAATCAAAGAGGTCGTTGGAACAGAGAAATCGTACCAAGGGGTTGGATGTTTCAATCCTCCTGCAATCCATGGTGGTCCATGAATTGTTTCACGGATTCATCCGTGCCCGCCACGAAAAAATCGTCGTCTGGCTCGAACGAGAAGTCGGAGGAAAAGTCGGTTATTAGTTCCCCGTTTCGAATGACGGCTACGACGGACAGCTGGTACTGGTTGCCAATATCGAGGTCGGAGAGGTTTTGACCCGCAAAAATTTCCCCGGATTCACGATGGATTTTTACATTCAACTGAGGATCGAAAATTTCCTTACCGAGTACCTCTTCTCCCAGCTTACGCCCGGCAATTTGTGAAAGGGACTGTACGTAATTTGCCCGGGCTCGATAAACGGATTCGATGGAAGCCGATTGATTGACCTGTACCAGTATCTGAGCGTGGTCGTTTAGTTCCCGGGCCATTAACGTGACCATAATTGCAGCTTCATCGGCGGAAATTGTGATGATAATAGCATCCGCTTCCTCAATATTCGCTTGTTTTAGAATTTCGGAATTCATGCCGTTTCCAACGA
>JBDGPJ010000101.1:11675-14641 GCA_042219695.1 bacterium | reverse complement strand
TCCGGTGCGTTTTAATGATGGGGGGATGGACGATGTTCAGGAGTGTTGCCTCATACGTAAAACTTCGAACGTCTTCAATTCGTTCAGCTAAACCTACTATGGTTTTGCTGTGTTATTTGATTTACCATTAGAGTCTCCGGCAAAGCTGATTATTCAAGCAACCTCGATGTTCGTTTTCTCCTCTACGATGAGAATTCATAGACAATTTGTATTCAGGGTGGTCTGTACCAATTCCATCAAGTTTTAAAGGGGCATTGTAGTGGTTTATTTTGGACTGGCAGTAGTAGCTTCATTGTTAATTGGTTCAATTTGGTACATGTATTCCGGTGGCAATGAATCACCGGTAATAGAGGTAAAGCGTACGCCCCGAGCTGAAATTGGTGAGCTCACGCTCAATGAATTTCGGGAGCTGGCACTCGATTGTATCCAGCAACAGGGGTACGATATTAATTTTGATAACGGTGATTATTGGGCGGAAGGGAAGAACGGTTCGTATTTCGTAAAATTTGATCCAGCCGGGGAACACATTGATCCCCGTTCTATGAATCAATTGAAGGTTTCACAGAAGAAACGTGAGGTTGAATCCGTCATGCTCGTGACCTCCATTGAACTTCCCGATCAAAGTGAATCTCTCGCACAGCGCATGGGATTTGAAGTATTTGGCCCCCGCCGACTCATTCAATTCCGGCGGGAACACGATTCGGGTGATTGATTTTCACGTTATTGTCTATCTTCACAAATATTGATCATACGTGTTACGTATTCCTTCAACCGGCCCATAAAATCCTTCATTTCCGTTTCCGGCTCCGTTCCTACCAGCTTTTTATAATTGCGGAGTGGATCCGTTAGGGTTTCGATGTCCCGATGTAACGATTCGATCTCCTTGTTAGAGTTTATTGTTTTTTGAAGTTTTTCTTTGGTGGATTCGAGTTTATTACGTAACTCCTCCCAGTTAACTGTAAGGGGAGTCATCCGAGTTTTAACAAGCCGGGGGATATTATATTTGGGACGGTCCCGTAGGTATTCTTTCGGCTGATTAATCCGTTGCCAGTTACGGGTTGGTAAACCTTCCGCCCGGAAATCCAGGCACGTCACGTGCATTTTTTTACCGGCTTTTTCAAACCACTTGTTCTGAGCACGGTATTCGTTGTGGGTGTATACCTGTTTTCCCTGGATGGACGTAGTTTTCGGAACATTTTTCCCCTCTACACGATTTTGAACGATAATTTTGTTCAGGTGTGAATTAGCCAGGGTGGCGAACCGCGATGAATTACGAATGAATCGTTTTTCAAGAGCCGTGTTATGACAGGTGGCTCGGTGATAGGAGTAGGCATGGTCGATTCCAGTAATACCAATTGGGTCACAGCCGAGGTACTGGGCCAGGTCGAGGGCCGTTGCCGATACGCTTCCACCCGTCTGGAGCGATTGGATCCCGCCGATATAGGGTGTAAAAACGGTAGCCAGGGGAAAGTTTGGACGTCCACCCCCCATTTCCTGTGAGGCGTAGAATGGAAATCGAATCCGTTCCTCGGACCAATCGAAATACTCCGGCTGTGATGTCCAATCGCCTACAAGGCACGGCCCGGCAGGAATTTTTTGAATTGTCTCCGCATTAATTTCTTGAGGATCGAGAGTCACTACGAAATCGGGTTGGATTGAAGCCGAAAATAAAACCGGCAACGAGGTGTCGGTCGCGATTAATAGCAGGTTTTGCTGGAATTCATGAAGCCAGTCCAGTGAATCATCCAGGCTTGGTCCACCACCGATGATAATGGCTGGTATATCCTTGTATTGTTGTTCAAGAGGACGAATTGAATACATATCCTCGAGATCGGGTAGGATATTCAGAAAATTATCCAGGGCGTCCCAGTAGAAATTATAGCGCGTTCGAATCCCCCTCATTTGCTCGTCTATTCCGATTTTGACGTCCTGTTTGAATTTCTGTATCTCCGGGTATAGTTTTTCGTATCCGGGATGGATGATAATTTCACATCGATCAAGAAAATGGGGAGGGAGTTTTTCAATCACCGTAAAGGGATCCTCCGTAAGTTCCACCGGAAACACACGTTCTTTTTCCCTGAAATTATGAACCGGGACGTCTTCGGAAACTTGAAAATTCCCCAGGGGTTCCAGGACATATACGGTCGTTTCCTGATCCCTGAAAAACTTCGGGAGATAACCGAGGCCGCCCCCAATAAGTAGGATATTTCCGGATTGCGTACTCCATTCACGGGACCAACTTTTGGCTTCCTCAATCGGTTTGTACCGGCTGTGAATAAATACGTAATCCCGATCACCACGGTCGATTCTAAGATAAAAACCGTTACGCTTGGCTGAATGAACGTTGATTTCCACGTTAAAACGTCCCGTTACAAAAATGAATGTGTAAACGCCTATACATTAAGTATGTTCGACAAAAGGTTCAAAGTGAATAACGTTCACTGTTTTTACAGGACAGGCTAAAGGAGGGTCCAACGGTGGGACAGTTACAATTTACGTTGATGTCATCGATATACGATTGGTTTTCCTGGCGTTATGAATGGGACAGGTTAGATTCATTGCTGGATTTTGGTGTGGACACGAGGATTCTCGACCTGGGTGGGGGCACAGGAAAAATCGGTCGATACTTCTTAGACCACGGTGTGAGTAGTCAATGGTTTGTAGTTGATTACAATCAATCGATGCTAAATGCAGGATGGGAAGATAGAAAAGATATACATTGGATCAGAGGAAATGGAACAACATTACCGTTACCCGATGGTTCAATGGATCGAATTCTAATGAGCGATTCCTTCCACCACATGCAAGAATCCAACCAAGTGCTACGTGAGTCCCATCGTGTATTGAATGAGGATGGCTATCTGTGTGTGGAAGAATTCGACCCTACAACCTGGCTCGGGAAGACCATTTCGCTGGGGGAATGGACACTTGCCATGGGGAGTCATTTTTATTCTCCGGAGACGCTC
>JBDGPJ010000101.1:3369-11609 GCA_042219695.1 bacterium | reverse complement strand
ATCGGTGACTGTGGATACAAACTGGATTACCGGGATCAAACCGGCTTCCGGTACTATTCCCGTTATCGCAAACTGGATGTTTGAGGTGATTATTGCTATCGGCGAAAATGATGGAGACGTATATTGGTGCATAAAAGTTTCAGGGAGTCGGTAACAAACTTCCCAAAAAACCGTACAATAGGATGCACTTTTATGATTCAAAAGAATGTCGTTGATTACCATGTTTTTGGTAATTTGACGTATAAGGACGTTATTAATCTACTTCGAAGATCTTTATCCCGGGATTCTTGTGATGATCCCATTTGGGTATGACGCGGTGGGACTTTTTCCTGTGACGATTGCCGGAGAGATACCGGGCAATTTACTGGGAGGGTTTGATTCCGATTTTGGTTAGAACTATGCCGATGTATTCCTGGATTTATTACCACAACCTGGACCCGTTTATTATTCAGTTTACGGAACGGTTTGGAATACGTTGGTATGGTATGGCTTATGTCGTGGCGTTTTTTATTGCGCTGTTTATGGTTCGCTGGCAAATCAAAAGGGGATGGTGTGATCTCCCACTTGAAAAATCGGAGGATTACTTGCTGACGTTGGCTCTCTGGGGAGTGGTGGGAGGACGAATCGGCTACGTTTTTATGTACGCCATGCCCCGGTTTCTCGATAATCCCCTGTACCTGGTAAAAATATGGCAAGGAGGAATGTCCATTCATGGTGGATTGTTAGCATCGGCTATCGGGGTTTACTGGTTTTCGTGGAAACATGAGCTTTCCTTTTGGGACCTTACGGACGCGTCTTCCCTGGCATCGCCACCGGGTCTATTTTTTGGTCGTATAGCCAACTTTATTAATGGAGAACTGTGGGGACGACCAACCAATGGTGACTGGGGAGTGGTATTTCCCCGGGCGGACTACATTTACGAAGGCCCTCCCATTCCGCGCCATCCTTCACAGTTATACGAGGCGTTTTTGGAAGGGATTGTTTTGTTAGTCATTTTGTGGTTTGTCCGCAAATGGAGTGAGACTCCCGGTTTAACCACGGTATTCTTTGCCGGGGGATACGCTGTTTTACGTTTTATCGCCGAGTTTTTCCGAGCTCCCGATCCCCATCTCGGTTACGAATGGTTGGGATTGACACGGGGGCACTGGTATTCAGTGGGTCTGTTTCTCCTTGCGATTGTTCTGTATTATTTCATCAATCAATATCGGGGGAGCCGATTGAGTCGTCCCTAAACCGGTTTGGTCTACAACGTGTGATCTTGTAAGGACACTGTTAAATTGTATGAGTTCTTATGCGTCGATTAGAATTTGATTGGTTCTATTTGTCACGTGAAGCTTATTGAGAACGTTAAGAAAATAAATTGCGAGATTACATCTGTTTCGATAATTTATGTGTTTGTGATGTAGTCCTGAATTCTAACCTGCTGAATTTTTTTGTGCGGTTACAATTCTATTTTTTGAGTTGTAGTGATATGGACGAAAACTTATTTCATAGTTTTAAGCCGGGGTGGTAATCGTGGCTTCAAAAGAAATTCATGGAGTAACTGTTGAGTGTGTACAGGGAGACATTTCATCTCAGGAAGATATCGAGGCCGTGGTGAATGCGGCTAATGCTCAGCTCAAAACCGGGGGAGGAGTAGCCGGAGCGATTCATCGTGCCGCAGGGCCCGAATTGGCCGAAGCCGGGCAGAAGTACGCCCCCATCGAACCGGGGGAAGCCGTGATTACGGCCGGCTTTGATTTACCGAACGATCACGTAATTCATGCCCTGGGACCGGTTTACGGGCGGGACAAACCGGAGGATGAACTCCTTGCATCCTGTTACAGTGAATCGCTTAAGCGTGCGGAGGAAAATGGGATTACGTCGGTGGCGTTTCCGGCGATTTCCACGGGTGCATTTGGATATCCTATTGAAGACGCTGCACGAGTCGCTTTTCGGACGGTAAAGCAGAAAATTCCATCTCTTGAGTCGGTAGGACTGATTCGTTTTGTTCTCTTTGACGAATCAGCATATTCCACCCACGAGAAGGTATTAGAGGAAATTTTTGATTAGAATTTAGCCGTATTCACCGTAGTTTTCGAATGGGAAGTCGTCGACCTGGACGCCCTCGGTTCGTAGATTTCGGGCCCGCTCCACGGTTTCCTTGTCCTTATTGGAAATGACGCCGGCGTCTACGGCCTGATCGAGGTTCTGAGAAGGACGACCGTCCACTTCCAGTTTGCCGGATTCCACGGCCTCTTCCACCGTGTCGACAATCTGATCCGCTTCGTAGGAAACACGGAACGCCATTTCAAGGTGTCCAAGCGGTTCTTCCTTGTCGGCGGGTGGATCGTAAATACCCTCCGTTCTTCGTAATCGGTCTTCGCCGGGAATCTGCATAGTCTGGGCAATCGTGTGTTCCAGTTGGTCGGAAGGAGCCTGGCCAATGGGATTTAGCTGACTCCATACCCCGTGAGTCCATTTGAGTAGCGTTCCCACAAGGGGCACGGGGAAATTCTGGTAGAGCCCGTCGAAGGCCTCCTGGATCTTGTGAAATCCGTATTCCATTGACCAGCGGAAGAACGGTCGGTCTCCCTCGGGACGTCCGTCCTCTTCAAATTGTCGAATAGAGGCCGTGATCATAACCATCCACGAGAAAATGTCGGCAAATCTCCCGGAAATTTTCTCTTTGCGTTTCATGGCACCCCCCAGTGTTCCGAGGCCAATATCCGCCAGAAAAGCGAACGAGCTGGAGGCCCAGGCGAGGCGTTGATGGTCCCGGGTATTGGGAATGGCCGGGTCGAGCAGGGAAGCCAGGCCTCTGGTAACGGAGAGTATTCCGGCACGAAACGCGTTCTGCACGGAATGTCCGATGTGATTCCAGAGTCCCTCGTCAAACCGGGGTAGATCGTCTTCCATCATCCCCATGAATTCATCAAATAAGTAAGGATGACAGCGTATAGCACCCTGCCCAAATATGATCATTGTTCGAGTTAGGATATTGGCCCCTTCTACCGTGATCGATATCGGGGTGCCTATGTAACTATGGGAAAGCATGTTTTTAGGGCCCCGGGTAATACCGGACCCGGCCCGTATGTCCATACCGTCATTGATAACCTGGCGACCCATTTCGGTGAGGTTATACTTGGCCATGGCGGAGATTACGGCCGGTTTGGAACCGCCGAGCAGTTGACCACAGGTAAATTTACGCATTCCCTCCATAACGTAGTTGAGCCCCCCAATTCGGGCCAGCGGTTCTTCCACACCCTCGAATTTTCCAATGCGGATACCAAATTGACGCCGGACATAACTATGGGAGGAAACCACTCGACTGGTTAACTTCGAACTCCCTGCCGCGGTAGCGGGAAGGGAAATTCCGCGTCCGACGGACAGTGATTCCATTAACATCTGCCAGCCCTTTCCGGCCCATTCCGGTCCCCCAATGATATCGTCCACGGAGATGACAACGTCCTCACCTTTCAGTGGACCATTATAAAAGGGAACACCGAGGGGATTGTGAAACCGGTCATTGTTGAGTCCATCTGAATCGGCGGGGACCAGGGCACAGGTGATTCCCAATTCTTCACCCTTGCCCAGATGATTTTCGGGATCGTACAGCTGAAAAGCTAACCCGACCACGGTTGCAATGGGGGACAGAGTAATCCAGCGTTTTTCAAAATTCAGCCGAATTTTGAGTTCCCCGTTGTCGTCTTTGAACACTTCTCCCCGGGAGGTAATCGACCCGGCATCGGATCCGGCTTTGGGTTCAGTTAGCCCAAAACAGGGGATCTCTTCGGCTTTTGCCAGCCGGGGGAGATAGTAATCTTTCTGTTCCTCGGTCCCATAATGGAGCAGAAGCTCAGCCGGCCCCAGTGAGTTGGGAACCATCACAGTGATGGCAAGCGGTAGACTGCGTGAAGCTAGTTTCTGGACGATCGCACTATTGATTGCCGGTGACATTTCAGCACCGTCGTATTCCTCGGGAATGATCAGTCCGAAGAACCGGTGTTCTTCAATGATATTCCACGCTTCCTGAGGATATTCGTGGTTGTCCCAAATTTCCCAGTCATCGACGACTTTACATAGCTCCTCGACCGGGCCATCCAGAAAAGCCTGCTCCTCGTCGGATAACTTGGACATCGGAGCGTTGTTGAGTTTATCGAAGTCAGGCCGACCCGAGAACAGCTCTTCCTCCAGGCCGATATCACCGGCTTCGAGGGCAGTTTGTTGTGTTTCCGAGATTTCCGGTGCAAGTCCCATGGAATTCACCAGTCCTAAGATGGGTCCGGAAATCAACGTTCGACGAATCGGCTTAACGTAGAAAAGGAGGTTGATAAGGACAAAGGCCCCGGTTACTGATGAGGTGATGACGTAACTTGAACTCAACCCGTGAGTAATCAGAATGAAACCGACCGACCATAACCAGAATGGAGCACCGTAAAATCCAAAACCTAGAGCTAACACTACTGCAATCGGAATTGAAATCGCGGGGAATGTCAATAAAAAGCCGCTAAATGGTAAATTCAATGTTTAATGTCCTTTCGTCAAGAATTTTGAATACATGATTACATTCAAAGTGTATTATGGGAAAAATATTTGCCAACCATCATGTAAAAAATTCAGGTTCCCAATTCGGTTAAATGTTGTGTTCCGACATCAAATCAGCCCGGGGGAAATCTTCCGGGTACTGGGATTTTTCATACCCCGGGTGAATTTTTTAGCGGAGCCTGTTTTAGGTGGAATGGAATATGCAATAAAACGCGGGTAACTATTCTCCGTGGAAAAGCGATAAAACAATAACGGGGAGGCAAGGAAATTACGGCAATCGTTCAGGATCTGGTGCTTCCGGCTTACCCAGTATCCAGGTAATTATCCTTAATATGCTTATGAAATGTGCACTGTTCCCTGACCTGATGTTCGGATAGAATTTCACCTTTTCGGTTAACCTTTTCACTCCGAAACAACACACGCGCACAGCTTCCGTCTTTTGTAATCGAAAAAGAACCTGGATTGTTAAAGCGAGGGTTAATTTTCCAGGCGCCTTTTTTATTAATATATCCCCACTTTTCCTCGCTTTTTGCCGGAGCGAGTCCTTTTTCAAAATTTTTGACCTCATTGAATGTTGGTTTGTACATTAATTTTCCCTGTCGGGTTACGTGTCCCCATTTCCCATTCAATTGCACAGGAGTTTGTTCTTTGACGTGAAACTTTATGACGTTGTCGAATCGAGGCTGGATTTGCCAGTTACCGTTCCTATTAATAAACCCCCATTTTGCTTTGGCTTTCACGGCGGCGAGGCCCTTCGAGAAAGTCCTTACATCATCAAATTTAGGTTCGACAAGATAATGAACTCGATTTCGGCCTGATTTTTTAACGTTAATAAATCCCCATTTACCATTCTTTTTGACCGGGGCCACGTGATCCACGGAGCCTCCGTGTTTTGTTTTGTCGAATTGGGCGGGTGTGACCAGTTCACTTCCGGAGCAGTATCCCCATCCTTCCTGTTTCTTACAGGGCTCCGATGGACGAGTGGAGGTACCCAGTAAGGGGATTGTCATAAGTAGTAGAAAAATAACGGTAAAACCGTGTCTAAGTCTGGATGTTTTCATTTGCGTTGTACCTCCAAGACAAATAAATGGCCGAGGTGAATCCGCCACAGTAAAATAGGAGATCCATGATGTCGAACGTACCGGAAAATAAACCGATGTAAGATATTTGAGCAAATTCGTAACCGAGGATTAGAATAAAAGCGAACGAAACCCAGAATAAACTGTTCCGCTGAAGTTGTCCCTGCCAGATGCTTAGTATTCCCGCCGTTAGGGTGAAGGCCCACAAACCATCGGGGAGGCTGTATAAAATAAAATCAGGTAGGTACGACCTAACCGGAATCGACATTGATCGGAATATACTTACGGCGGGTGTTAATCCAAGTTGATGTAACCAATCAAATAAAACCAGGTGTGTTGATCTCCATGATACGTAAATTAATCCTCCGACCATCAAGGGGAAAAGGACATAGACGGAAGTTTCCATGGGACGTTTAAACGTTGATGAAAACGAATAGGACTTGAAATCAATCATGGTGATCCGATTTATTTTTTTCGTGTATTATCATTCAATCTCAGTACACGTTTCCCGAAATAAGTTCGGTGAGATTACACTGAATGGGGAATGGTTGAATTTTAAGAGGGGGGGGATAAATAACTCTCTCAGGTAGCAACGTTGTCCGTTCGGCGGTCAACTCGGAAACAGCTCTTATCGCGATCCTTTTTTGCCAGCTTCTTGACTTCGGCGGCCACTTCCGTCATTTCGAGGTAACTGTCAAACGAACGGTCTTTATTGGTCACGACGGCAATGGAGACCGTCATAATGCTGTATTCACATTTCTCACCGGTGCGGTCCTCCATTATTATCTTCCCTTTTTGGCGGTCTTCTTCATCGTAATGGTCCGGAATTTGATGATCGAATTCCTCGATGACATTTCTACAAAATTGCTCGTAGTCCTCTACACCGGTCATGACGACAAAATCGTCTCCTCCAACGTGACCGAGAAAATTCGCGGAGTATTCGGTTTTATCGAGTTCTTCCTGGAGAATATCACGAAGTAAAAGGAGTACGTCGTCTCCTCGTTCAAATCCGTAGCGATCGTTGAAGGGTTTGAAGTGATCGAGGTCAACGTACATGAGCGCGAACTGGTCCCCGCTATTAAGCTTCTGTTTTAGTGTTTCCTGGATGCGAACATTTCCGGGGAGTTCCGTTAAGGGGTTGGCATTCTTTGCTTGCTTCATTCGAATCAATGCTTCTTCAAGCTCCTGTTCGTTCTTTTGGGCCTGTATTTGTGCCGATACACGATCCGAAATATCCTCAATCCGCAGGATGAAATGTCCTCGGTGTAGTTCGGTGTTAATTGAATACGAACAACCGTTGTCTTCACAGTGGAACTGGAAACTAAGAGGTTTTTGCTCGATCATTTCCAGGGCTACGTCACTGTAAATCTCGGTGGTTTCCACTTCCTTTTTAGAATGAGTTTCCGAATCTTCGAGTTGATTGTGTACTCCCAGGAGAGCCTTTTGATAAGCCGTTTCAAAGCATTCTTCGAAATCGGGGTTCAAGCTATTCCAAAAAGACTCGTTGAGCGGTTTTGTATCGCCAAATAGGTGTTTTGCGGCCTGGTTAAGGTACTGGATATTCCAGTCGGCGTCGAGTGCCACAAGGTTGATGTCCAAATTCTCCAATAATTCTTGGAAATTTATACTGCCGGCAAGTTGCTCCGAACGGGTATTCATTTTGTCCCCCCCGGGTCCACGTATCGAAGGTTGAAGCGGTTAATTAACAATGGTGGGGTTATCCTCCGTGTTGGCGATTAACTCGTAGTGGTCTTCTATCTTTTCGGACCCTTCGTAGAGCACCCGGACCGTTGGAGTTTCAAATCCATGTTCAAGATCACAAACGACTCCCCGGGTTCCGTCGCTTAATATAACTTCCTGGCCAATGGGAAAAGGGGGAATGATATCGAGGAACAGTTCCATCAATTCCGGATCAAATGCGAATGACTCTTTTTGCATGGATTTCATGATTGTGATGGCTCGGCTCGGAGTGAGTTCAATTCGATAGGGTCGTTCGGACGTCAACGCCGTGTATACGTCACAAATGGCGGCGATCCGGCCAAACAGATGTATCTTCGTGGATTGTAATCCTTCGGGATACCCGGAGCCGTCGTATCGTTCGTGGTGTTCGAGAGCGGGGATCCGTGCTAACTCCGGGATTTCTTCAATTTCTTCCAGAATGTCGTAGCCCATTTGAGGGTGCTGTTCGATGGCCTCCCATTCCACGGAGGATAAGCCGGAGGGTTTCTCCAGGGTTTCCAGAGGAATTTTCCAATTACCGATATCGTGGAGAATGGTCCCAAGACCCAGCTTTTGAACGAACTCGATGGCATCGAGTTCGGGACCGTTTTGTTCTTCATCGTATCGTCGAAGTAATTCGTCACGGTGAACCAGCGCAAAGTGCAAAGTCAGTTTACAGACTTCAAAGCAATGTTTGGCAAGGTAATCGCTATGGGACTTCAGGGAAGTATAGGCGAGGGAAGCCGAGGTGTCCTGCATGAGATCGATCAAATCATCGATTGTTTCGGATAATTCTTCGGCCGGAAGCTGGTAAACTTGACCTTCTCGTATTGTTTCCGCGGTCTCCTGGAGAGTTTTCACGGTTTCTTCTTCGGCCTGCTGTAAATCTTTGTCTTCCAGGTGCTGATTTAGATC
>JBDGPJ010000101.1:0-3359 GCA_042219695.1 bacterium | reverse complement strand
TAGCGGGGTCTTTGATGAAGACCGTCCGTATTCCCTCTTCCTTCAGCCGGTTTATGTGTTTTGGTTCTAACGGGGTTCCTTCGTCAATACGTACCCTGTATTGAACGTCCGGCAAGGACGATTCGATCCGTATATCAATGGCTAATTTGGCACCAATTTCTACGTTGCGAAGTTGTACTTTTCTCATGGAATTTTGTTAGCAAGGATATATTGAGCGTTAAGCATCAGCGAGGGCTCCTATGCATTGTAAATGCTGAAAATATCAAAAAGTAGCTAAAAATTCTAATAAAGAAACATAATAAACGAATACCATGGGGGAAAGCAAGGTCCGACGGATTTTGAGTTGGTTTAGTCCCATACGTTAGGAGTTTTCCACAGTTTGATCGAGTAATCACGAAATCCTTCCTCGTCGTGATCTTCTCCGGAGCCGGTAGCTATATACGTTCCATCGGGGGAGAAACGGACGGAATTAATAGAATCGTCGTGAATTTGATCGGTCCAGAGGACTTCAAGGTCGTTCAAAGAAAGAAAGCCAATAGATTTTTCACTACCGTAGACGAGCAGATCGTGTTTTTCCGATACGTCGATGCTTTCGGGGTGGTTCCGGAGAGCCACTGTGTCGATGAGTTCTCCCGTTTCAGCCTCCCAGAATTTCATTGTTCGTGAAATTGTCATGGTGGTTACGATCTTATTACCCCCGTTGTAAAATTCGACGTCCTCGATCCAGTCAAAACCGGCCGCCTCCGTTTCGGAATAGGCTCTAAACGAGGTGAGTTCCTTGCCCGATCGAGTATCAAAAACTTCCACACCGGCGTTTTCTTCACCACTTACGAGACGTGTACCGTTCGGGGATAAGTCGGCACTCCATATAGATTCTGTCCGGGAGCCCGTGTAGGTAATCGGAGTATCCCCGGAATAATGCCGGAATCCCACAAGAGTGGGTATATGTTTGTGTTTATTATTGTTAGGCGAGGGTAGATATCCGTCTATTATGAAACGGTCGGGGTTACGAGTGGACAACAATACGTCGTTGCAACCGTTAAATTTCTGTACTGTTTGCTTGGTATTATGCAGTAGTCGAGGGGGATCCAGTCCCCATGTTTCCATCCGATTGTCCGTTTGGCAAACGTGTAATTGCTCCTCGTTATGGACGGAAAATCAGAAAGCCTCAATTTCCCGAGAGGGTTGGGATAACCAAATTTTAGGTAGGAACATTGGATTGAGGAGGGTCTGGGGAAAGTAACCCACGGTGAAAATAATCGTGCCCATCAATTTTGCGTATGATTGAACAAGCAGTTCATTGATGGGATTCATACCCGATCCCCGCGACTGAATCGTGTGAACGGGGGTCCCCGAGCGTGTATTACGGACGATGAGGGTTTCGTCTTCGGACGAACTGGCTACGTAGTCACCGTTTTTAGAGAATTCAACACGTACGATCTTCCGATCATGACTGCGGTCGGTCCAGACGTTTTTAAGCTTGTTACTACGAACGGCCCGATCCGGGGGGATGCGAGTGGCACAACCCCATGTTAGGGAGACTAAAAAAGCACAAAGGAGTAGCGCCCAACAGGTATTGGACGATCGATTCGGACTCAAGAGGTGAAGCCGTTACACTGTTTCCGCGTCCGCTACTTCAAGGGCTTCGTCGAGGATATCCACACCCTCGTCTATTTCCTCCCGGCTGATTACCAGGGGAGGAGCAATGATGAGTGTGTTAATCATACCGATCAGATGGGCTCCCAGTTCGTGACATTTTGCGGAGACTTCACCGATCATGTTGGAACCTCGTTCGAGCTTGTCGTAGCGTGAACCGAAGGGCTCATTGGTTTCGGGATCCTTCACCAATTCGACTCCGCAGAATAGACCGAGACCACGCACATCACCAACACTGGGATGCTTGTCTTTAAGATCTTCGAGTCGGGACTTGAGGTAGTCCCCTTTGTCACGGGACTCCTCGATGACGTTGCTTTCCTCGTAAGCTTTAATGGCTCCCAACCCACCGGCGCACGCGGTAGCGTGTCCTGCGTAGGTATGACCGTGACAGAGCATCTCGTCACCCTCGAAATGCTCGGCGATCTCTTCGCTTACCATGGTTGATGCAAGTGGAATATAAGCGCTACTGAGACCTTTGGCCATTGTGATGATATCCGGTTCGAAGTCGAAATGCTCACTGGCAAACCATTCACCGGTACGTCCAAATCCGGACATGACCTCATCCATGACAAGTAGAGCATCGTGCTCGTCACAAATACGCCTGAGTTCGGGAAGGTACTCTTCGGGGGGGACGAGAATTCCGTTGGAACCAACGACCGGTTCCAAAACCACGGCTCCCACGGTGTCACCTTCCAGGTACATCATTTCATCGATGTATTCCACGGTTTTCATGACATCCCCTTCAAACGTTCCACGGAATCCGTAAGGATCGGGGGCTTTGATAAAGCCGGGGACGGCGGGTTCAGCTTTCAGGCGACGGGGATCTCCCGTGAGGGAAATGGACCCGTAGGTAGCTCCATGGTACGAACGATAACGGGAGATCACCTTATGCTTGCCGGTTACAAATCGAGCAATTTTGAGCGCTGCTTCGTTGGCTTCCGTACCACTGGTGGAATAAAATGATTTTGTAAGACTACCCGGAGTAATTTCGGATAATTTTTTGGATAGTCGTGCTCGCGCCTCCGTCGCGTAGGGAGGAGCCGTGTAGGGTACGCTATCCAGCTGATCCTTAATGTGTTGTTTTACGGTTTCATTTCCGTGGCCGAGGTTTGAACACATGAGTTGACCACTCATGTCGAGGTATTCTTTACCGTCGGCGTTTTCGATATAACATCCGTCGGCATCGACAATTTCTTCCGGTGTCCAGTCCGATTGCCATCCCCAGGTTAAAAACGTGTGCTTGCGATCCATCTGTTCGATCTCGTTCATGGCAGAAATCACTCCAGGAAATGTTAGTGTATATTGAACTAAGCCTATCCTAAGCAGGGCTCCATGTATGTTCAAGGTATTTTGAAACGTTGTCTTTCAATCAAGGCGAATTTTATGGTGAGAATCGGATTTTAAGATGTGTATAGAACTTCAATGGAAGATTTGAGGATGGATGGATATTGTGGCATGTTTTTCTCTAAATAGGATTTAAAATTCTATCGAGATGACCCCGGATCAGATTATCTCCGCGAATCGAGCCGGGGGTTGACGAATTTTCCAATTTCAGACTTTGGTAAAGCGTTGGATTGTGTTCTCAAACTAACTATTTCTCCAAAAGTAGAGTGGTTTAGAATTTAGCAAACTGGTGAAGAACGGATTGAAGTCCACCCCTTAGTTATGAATGGGTTTGTTCCTAAATATTCACGAGGGAGGTT
>JBDGPJ010000100.1:20976-24040 GCA_042219695.1 bacterium | reverse complement strand
CAAAATTACGCATTTATTGAGCCCTGATCAGGACCTTTTTAGAGTGGACTCATGAATTATAACTTCCCTCGGAGTTGGAATTTCAACGTCTCCAAAAAACTTTTATGCGGTAAATATTCTTATTAATGACGAGTGCGGTACAATCGGGGAGGACTTGGTGGGGTTGGTTATATTCCGATTGAGTGAATGGTTGTGGTCGTCATGACTGTTCAGGTTCAAACCGTTTCCCATAGATGAGGAAAATGCCCACGCCGAGTAAGCCCATGGCGGAGGCAATGGTAAAGGATAGTTTCGGGGAGTAATGGTAGAGAACCCCACCAATGGCGGGCGCCGGCGTCCGGAGCAGACCGCGTATCAAGTAATATACACCCGTGGTACGTCCTCCGCGGCCGACGCGGGCCGGACCGACGATCAGGGCCTTGTGGGCGGGGAGTCCGGCAAAACGCAAGCCTGAGAACGCAAACAATAAGATCATCGCGGTCGACGAAGCCAGTGCGTAAATTAATAGCGCGGGGAAGACGGCGTACACGAAAAATCCCAGCGCCACGATCGGTTTTTGTCCGACTCGATCGGCCAACCGTGAAGCGGGAACCATGCTGAGGAGGGCAACGGTCATTTCCACCCCGAGTAGGAACCCAAAAAAGGAGGCCGGCTCGAATGAGACCCCGGCTAGCTCCAATCCCACTTCGTGGTAGCGGGTAATAATCAGGACGAAAAACACGTAGACCATCCCGTTGGCAAACCGCACCAGGGAGTCTCCGGCCAGAAGCGGTTTTAGTTCATTGGGAAGTTGCCTGAAATCATCCAGAATCCCCTCGAACCAACCCTGTGAATCACCGGTTTCCTTTTCGTTTTCTTCCGTTAGTCCACCGTATTCCTCGACGACATGGTAACCCTTTACCTGACCGATCGTGGCCACGATCGCAATACCAATAGCGACCATCAAAAGACTCTGGAACCCCACGATAAAGTCGGCGTACCAGGCCAGGACCCCCGAGGCAATCAGGGGGCCGATTAAAAAACCTATCCGGCGGAAGACTTCCGTGCTGGCGAACCCGCGTGCCAGGTGACCGGTTGGTACGGCGTCCCTGACCAGAGCGAAGGTGGCGCCCAGTCGCAGTTCTTTCCAGGCAAGGGCAAACATCGCTCCGACGAAGACGAGCAACCAGTTAGGGAAAACAACCCCGGTTACGTGCAGGTTGCCGAGCCAGGGTACCACGCCCCATAGTCCGAACCCGAGGATCGTTACCCCTCCAAAACTGATCAGGGCCGTTCGGCTTCCGAACCGGTCCGCGATGGCTCCGCCTGGGTAGGGATAGGTGGCGTTGAGTATTTCCTTAAAGGTCCCGTAGAAACCCACCGCGAGGGAGCCAGCCCCCAGGGTGGACAAGAGTTCCGGTACAAACCGTTCGGTCATCTGCATGGCCATTGAGAAGGCCATCAACGACAGCGAAAGCGTGATGACCTCCCGATCGAGTGTAGTCCACTCACGAAAGCGATCGGAGAGCGTTCCTTTCACGTCTGTGTTAGACTCGGCCAACAAAATCATCCCAGTGCAATTACATAAGGTCTGAATCAGCCGATATTGATTATTTTACTTTGGTGAGGCATCCATTTTGGCCCCTTAACTATAAGGTCCGTCATCAATTCATTTTGACCGGTTGATCTTACGAAAGTAAAGGACGACGTTGATCAGGACAATTATCACCGGAATTACGCCCGCGAACCCCAAACTTTGTGAAGGAGTCGAGCGAGTCGATTCAAAATCGCGGCGAAGAACACGGTAACGGTATCTATTCTCATATTTGAATTGATAATCCAAAGTCTTACAATGGCTATTACGTCAAACCGCAGTTATTCTTGATGGGTATTTCACCGATAACTGTATTTTAAATATATAGTTTTTCTCCGGGAGGTTGTTTTTTGCGTGAATTTTAATTGGTTGATCGAATCGGGTCGTTTAAATATACATTGTTTATTCACCGGACTATTAGCCGGTTTTATAATAGTGTTGTTCGTATCAGGTCCGGTAATGGGAGCCGAGGATTGTCCTGAGAGTGTTCATTACGGGGTCCGAAGTGCGAACAATCAACTGGTTTTTAAAAATAACGGTTTGGTGCGTTACATTCATACTGGCGAAGTGGCAGCGATTGTTCAGATTCGGGGGAACCGAGCCGGGTTACAGGTGCGGTACCCTCACTTGATGGGGAATGGTTACAAAAGTTACTTCTGGCCGACGCTGGCGGAGGAGTTCCGAAACAAGCCCGGTAAATATCTGGTTCACCATGGGGCACAACTGGACCGCAGGAGCTTTGGGTGCTTCGAATTGCCCGAAACGATGGATTTCAAAACCACAACCTTTGACATCAAGGAATACTCCGATCCGAGGACGGGACAGGGGCATTTGAAGGGTACCTTCGCCCGAAAACACAAGGATGGAAGCGGAATCTTCGGACAAATTAACACAAACAACGTAGTTATTTTGGACACCCAGCCCATGTCGGGCCGAGTTATTCACGAGGGTTTTGGTGGAGACACGACCAAAATCACCCCAACGTCGGCCTTCGTTAAGTACACGCCGTCAATTGATCGATTAAAGATGAAAATTTTTGGTGGGGACAAGACCGAGATCGTGACCTCGAAAAGCTTTGATCCGAATAAAACGTTTGTGGCCGAAAGCGTCGGTGCCAGTGATCTGGTTTTTATTATTAACGAGTTTTCAGAGGACCGCATTGATATCACCTGGCGATCAATACCGTTTGGGTCCGACCTGGAAGTTGACGATATCAAGTCTCTCGAGCAGGCAAAAAGCGCCGGGGAATTCAAAGGGCACGTTACCAGTAATCATGGCTACACTGAATTCCCAGTGGGTGAACCGCTTCAATTTAACACGAAGTAATTAAGAGATGGCCTCCTTAACCAGAGGTTGTCTGGTTTGTAACGTTCTAAAGCTGTTTCTGAACCCCGGTTTCACAATCGCTGATGAATCTATTTTGGAAACGGGTCAAATTCCTTCTATACCAGTATCTGTACGCACAAACTATGGTTAATCATTGGATGGTTA
>JBDGPJ010000100.1:15297-20966 GCA_042219695.1 bacterium | reverse complement strand
TAGCCTGATTTAGATAACATACCTATAGTTTTAAATTGATCAAATTAGGCTGACGCGCTCTGCTCGCGGTTTTTTTATTGAAGCTTTCCGTTCTATCCCCACCGATCACCACAAAGTTCGCGATTCATAATCGACGGATCTGAATGAGGAATTAGTAGTTGTCTCGTGTCCAACCCGATCCCTCTTTTCTATTCGGGTTGTTTTGTTTCCGGCAACTCATTACCAGTTGATACAGCGTTTAAACATAGTTAAATGAATGTGTTCTGGTAACCTTGCGCTGAATTACTTTCCTTCGTTTGTAAGCGGGCCAACAGTTTCCAGGTCTATCTTGTACCACACTTGTTATAAATGAATGCTTAAAAAATGACATTCTCTTATGCGATACAGGGTAGATCTTGCGAAGGGAGGATCCGTTTGTGAACGTTCAACGCACGTTTTGGTGCAGTCTGTCGTTGTTATTCGGGTTGACATTGTTGGTGGTTCCTGTGGAAGGGAATACAGAGCAACGTAATCCGTTCAAGCGGTTTTTGAAGGGCTCACCACAACACAATATTCCCCTGAAAGAGATTAAGCACGGTGGTCCTCCCGTTGACGGAATCCCGGCCCTCGTAAACCCGGACTTCGTGTCCGTTTCCGAAGTCGACAAACTAAATCCCAAGGATCGATTGATGGTCGTTGAGATCGTCGGGGTGGTTCGGGGATATCCGCGGAAAATTCTGGACCACCATGAGCTCGTGAATGATCGCATTAATAAAACCTCCTTTCTCGTATCCTGGTGTCCATTATGCGGGAGCGGTATGGTGTTCAACCGTACTCTCGTCGGTCACCGGTTTGAGTTTGGGGTGAGTGGTCTTCTTTATAACAGTGACGTGTTAATGTTCGACCGAAAGACGGATTCATTGTGGTCACAGTTAAAGGGAGAAGCCGTAGTTGGTGAACTTACAGGAACCAAGTTGTCCCGAATTCCGCATACCCAGTACACCTGGAAACGTTTCAAGAACGAATATCCCTCCGGTCGTGTGCTTTCCTTCAAAACGGGATACAATCGAAATTATTCGGCGGAAGCCTACCAGGGTTACCGTAAGTCGGATCGATTGATGTTTCCCGTGTCCAACGAGGATTCACGATTGTCCCGTAAAACGCCGGTCATTGGTGTATCGTTCGGGAAGATTGATGTGGCCGTTCCCCGAAACATTCTAAACAGCAAGAAAATGATTACCTACGGCAACAAGAACCACCGTTTGTTGTTTATCCACTGGAAAAACGCCAGTCGCGTTTACGAGATACCGCAGACCCCTGATTTCACTTTTTCCGACAATACCTTACGGGTTGAGGAAGAACAGTGGAAAATAACCAATGATTACCTCGAAAGTCCCGATGGCACTCGGTACAAGCGCGTGTCCCACGTAGGGAGTTATTGGTTTGCATGGGCTACTTTCCACCCGGGGACGGCCCTGATTCGGTAAAAGTGTAACCTCGCCTACATCAAGGGGATAAATGATGTAGTATGATTGTTCAGGAACGATAAAAAACGAGTTCAGGTGTGTTTAATCTCACAAGCAGAATTTCATGGATATGTAGTTGTTGAGTGACTTCATTTTGGTCCCGGGATTTCCATAAACTGTATGGATTTGATCGGTTAGAATTGAGATTTCTATTCTACGAAATTCATTTTTTTAAGGAGTGATATGTATGAAGTGGGCAAAAGCGGCCGGCGTGGGACTTATTGCTGCGCTGGTGATGTTTATCATCATGTTCGTCGGGATAGAGGTTACGGGGATTGCGCCGTTTAACATGCCTCCCTCGCAGGCATTTTTACAGAGCATGGGGATTCCGCCGAAACCCCTCGGCTTGATTGCACATTTTGGTTACGGAGCCTTCTTTTCCGTGGTTCTTGTTTGGATTTTTCGTAACGACACAACCCTTGGTAAAGGAACTGGCCTGTCCATCGTTCTCTGGCTGGGGATGATGCTCGGGCACAGTCCCCTGATTGGGTGGGGTGTGTTTGGAATGAACGCGGGGAACACTGCATCGGGTGTTCCCGTTCTTGAATCGATGCCGAAGTACATTGTCATTACACTGGTTCTGCACCTCGTTTATGGAGCCATCATCGGCGGACTTAATCCGCTATGGGTAAAGTTCGAGGAGCCGGAACCCGATATTGGTGGTGTGAACGAAGAATCCGAATAATTTTTTCACTGGCCTGAGTTCTCCGGGGGACGGAATTTGATTCCGCCCCCGGGAAACATTTCGAGAGTGTTTTCATATCTTCACCTTGTTTTCCTTCACTCCCATAGACTTCAATTACGACCGTTAGTAAATTTTCCGTTACTCACGTTTCGAAGCAGGAGACCTTATAGTAGACTAAATACAGAGGATAAAAGCCGGTAGTATTCCACGAATGTACGGTGACGGATTATGGTAGCCAAACTCTGGTACTTGAAAAAAATTGATATATTAAACGAACTTCCCCAGGACAAAATTGAGAAAGTCAGTAACATGACTCGCATGGATGAAGTAGACAGTAACACGCCCATATATTTTCCCGGCGATCCTTCCGACATGATCTATATTTTGAAAAAAGGTCGAGTTAAAATTAGTCGTGAAACCCCGGATGGTAAGCGAATTACGCTGGCTTTCCTCGAACCCGGGGAAATATTCGGCGAACTGGCCGTGGCCGGTGAAGAGGAACGAACGACCATGGCCGAAGCGACCGAGGATTCGTTGATCTGTGCTGCGCCGAAAGACAAGTTCATGGATTTTCTGTCCGACAATCCCGAGCTGGCCCTCGAAGTGAGTAAAGTGATAGGAGACCGACGACGGAAGATTGAATCCAAAATTGAAAACCTTATTTTCAAGGACGCCCGAGGTCGTCTTGCCCAGATTTTACGGGAACTATTTAATGAGCACAGTGATAACGGAGAGCAAGAAGCCACGCCCGAGATTTCCTTTTCCCACCAGGATATCGCTGATCTGACCGGTCTTACACGTCCCACGACAACGAATCTTCTTAACGAGTTTGAGGAGCAGGGGATCATCGAACTCAACCGCCGAAAAATCATACTTCATAATCCTGTTAAGCTGAAACAACGCTCCACCCCGGATTCGTAAAATAATTTGGGTCCTTTGAAAGAGATAAAACGGCCACTGGGATTGAACACCTGGGCCCTGGAAACGTTTGATTGGAGTGAGGACCTCAAATTCAGGGAAACGTTACAATCCTGCAAACAGGAACGTCTTCAGTACATTGAACGTTCAACGGTTTACGGAGATACGGGACAAAATCGCTGGGATCCCTTTTTTGGTGATCACAGTACGGAGGGGAATCAGTTTGTCTGTGGGATAACCGGTATGAAAAAGAAACAGGGTGGGACCCTCGAGACGAATCACAAACCTGGATTTCTGGAAACCCGGGTGGATGAACTTGTAAAATCTCTCCCGGTGGATCACCTGGATCTTTTGTGTATTCATACACCTTCGATACCCGAGGAGCCGGATAAGCTGTATGAGATAGCAAGAAAGTTAAAACAAAAAGGGCGAACGAGATACGTGGGGTTGTCTTTTTCTGATCCGGACGTATTTGAAGACGAGGAATCGTTCCAGCGCTGGGACGTTTTGCGAATTCCTTATAATCTTGTTGATTTCGCCCGTCATTCACCTGGTTGCCTGGACGAAGTCCCCCACGATTTGATCGTTTATGACCCATTGTCCGGTGGCGTACTCACGAACCACTACGCGAATACCCGGGAGGAAATTTCCGATCGGGAGGTTCGCGAACACCATCCAAAGTTTTCTGAGGACCGGTTTCAATATCTGCGCTGTATTCATCGTCTCGCGGAGTACCTGAAAAAAGAAGGACGTGAAAACATGCAACTGGAAACCATGGCCGTTAGCTGGTTGCTGGAACGTGTTTCCGCGGATGTTGTATCGTTGAGTTTTCGTAATCCAGAGCAGGTTCTTGGGATTTTTTCCGCCCTCGAACATGGACTTGTGGACCGTGAGATCAATGAAATAGAATCGATTGTGGAAGAAACGTTGTCGGATGTTTCACGTCTACAGTTCATTAATCCTCCCCCGGTTCTGCCCCGCCATACGTTAGAACGGCATATTCTACGTGCTGATCCGAGGGGAGAGCGATCAAGTTCCCAACTTCAAGGAATGGAGATTTGACTATGGAAGACGCCGGTAAAATCTGGTACCTGAAGCAAATAGATGTGTTTGACCAGATGAGCTCTGAGGAAATGGATGCGCTTGCCGATATGACTCACGTGCAGGACGTCCCCAAGAATCAACCAATATACTTTCCGGGTGACACGGCCGATACCGTGTTTATGTTGAAAAAGGGCCGGGTGAGACTATCCCGAACATCCCCCGAGGGGAAATCGATTACCCTTGCGTTGCTGGAAGGCGGGGAGATTTTTGGTGAGATGGCTCTAATGGGTGAGGATGAACGAACCACTCGGGCTGAAACACTCGAAAATTCATATATTTGTGCCGCGCCCCGCGAGAAATTTTTGAACGTTCTTCAGAACAACCCAGAACTGAACCTCCAAATCACGAAAATGATGGGGGAACGCCGACAGACAATAGAAACACGGATCCAAAATTTGATTTTTAAGGATTCCAGGGAACGGCTGACTTTTGTATTAAAGGAGATGTTTGAAAAACATTCCGATACCAGTATCAATGATGAGCCCACAATCTCCTTCACCCACGAGGAAATCGGTCAATTATCGGGACTTACCCGGCCCACGACAACCAATATTCTAAATGCCCTTGAGGACGAGGGATTTATTGAACTCGGTCGGGGGGGAATTATTTTGAAACAGCCGGAGCGTCTTAGCGCATCGGTACAGGCTTGATTGGGATCATTGTGGTTTAATTCTTGCGTATAAAAACCAAAGACATTCCTCGGTGAGATTTTCCAATAGATTTATACTCAGCATTTATTTTATGTAACCAATATTACAGATGACCAGTTTGAAAACCGTTATGGTATATCGTTCATCAGATGAAGTATGGATTAAATGTTGTTGGTGGTATCAGAAACACATTGGAGTTTGATTATAATGGGGTCGCTCTTGGTGTTTGGATCCGAGGATTGCATGGCCTGGGAAGACACGGTTGAATTAATCGAACAACTGGAGTCGTCCGAAGATTTCTACCCAGCCATCGAATGTCTCGATCCCGTTGAACACAATGAAAAATTCCAGGAGTACAATCTCGTAATTTGCCCCTCGTTTGTATACGAAGGTGAGCTCATTGCGGTCGGTCCCAGCACCCCGGAGGACATCAAATCATCGGTTGAAGAGCTGGAAAAAAACCAAATTAAGGAATAAAATTTTCTTCGATATCGACTTCCCTTTGTAACATGTCTTTCCAACCATAATGAATACGTATCATGAACGATTGGGAGTGTCGAAGGAATGAGGAAGCTGTTTCTTGGCATAACCATTCTCGCTAACGGATTATTGTTATTGTTAGGCCTGGTTTGGACGCCAGCGTTATGGGGAATGCTTCTAACGATCCCACCCACGTTAATCGGGATCTATGACATGTACCAGGACGAATATACCATAACCCGAAATTTCCCTTTCATTGGACGTTTTCGATGGTTTGCCGAGGAGCTCCGGCCGAAGATTTACCAGTATTTCGTGGAATCGAATACG
>JBDGPJ010000100.1:6972-15287 GCA_042219695.1 bacterium | reverse complement strand
TCGAAATTTCCGGGAAGTCGTGTACGCACGTTCGAAGAAGGAGTTATCCACTAATCCGTTTGGGACTCAACGTGATACTTCGAAGGAAGGTTACGAGTGGATGAGCCACTCCCTGGATACCGGGGACCACAGGGATTGTCAGGAATGCTTTGACGTAAACATTGGTACGGATCAATGTGACCAGCCGTATTCGGCCAGCATCTTCAATATATCCGCCATGAGTTACGGCTCCTTGAGTTCCAGGGCGGTAGAGGCCCTGAATATTGGTGCCCGTAAGGGGGATTTTTATCATAACACGGGAGAGGGGGGAATAGCACCGTATCATCGAAATGGTGGGGACCTCGTCTGGCAGATTGGTACGGCTTATTTTGGTTGTCGCACGAAGGACGGAGAATTTTGTCCGGACACGTTTCAGCAGGCGGCCACGGATGACGCCGTCAAAATGATTGAGATTAAGTTATCACAGGGAGCGAAACCAGGTCACGGTGGCGTCCTCCCGGCCTGTAAAAACGACGAGGAAATCGCCGAAATCCGACACGTGGAACCCTACACCGACGTAATCTCTCCACCCTCCCACGAGGAATTTGACACCCCGGTGGGTTTACTCGAATTCGTTCAGCGCCTACGGGAACTGTCCGGAGGTAAACCGGTTGGATTTAAGCTCTGTATTGGACACGCCAGTGAATTCATCAGTATCGCCAGGGCCATAAAGGAAACCGGAATAAAACCTGATTTTATTACCGTGGACGGCGGGGAAGGCGGAACGGGGGCAGCGCCCCTCGAGTATTCCAATTCCGTGGGTATGCCGTTTAAGGACGGATTGGCACTGGCCAGTGATGTTCTGGAAGGATTTGATCTGCACGATGAAATAAAAATTATCACGAGCGGAAAAATTCTCACCGGGTTTCACATCATCCGGGCATTTGCACTTGGGGCGGATCTCACCAACAGCGCCCGCGGAATGATGCTGGCCCTCGGATGCATCCAGGCCCTGGAGTGCAACGAGAACACCTGTCCGACCGGAATTACCACGCAGGATCCCGAACTTATGGAAGGACTTGTGGTGGAGGAAAAAGCGCCCCGGGTGCAAAATTATCACGATGAAACGGTGAAAGCAGCGGGGGAGTTACTTACCGCGGCCGGTCTCGAACATCCATCCGAAGTACAGCGAAGACATATCAACCGACGAGTATCCCCGGACAAAATTGAACGATTCGACCAGATTTACCCGCCCGTGGAAACCGGTTGTTTGCTGGAGGGGAATCCTCCGGAACAGCTTGAAGAACCATTTGAGAGGGCCTCCTCGAAATCGTTTTAGCTACGTTGAATTTTGGAATATAAATATATGAAGGGACTGTTTGATTAAAATGAGGGGGAACGGTTGTGGGTGTGAATAAAATATCCGACGCTTTACCGTTCCTCGTTCTATGGGTAATACGCCGGAATCTCGAATCACTTTGAAACACTCATTCTAGCGAACATCATGTTCGCTCCGAGGAGTAGAATTCGCTCAACTTTTTTTACGAGAAAAAGTTGAGATCAAAAAACCTGTATGAAGTAAATCAGGTTTCTTTTGCTTCCTTTTCTTCTCGTAAAAGAAAAGGAAGTCAAAGTGATTCAATCTTCCTCATCAAATCTGAAGGATCGGTAAATAGCCATATATACAGTTGTTATCGATTCGGGAACGCTTTGTCTAAATCAACCATTTCAAGAACTGTTTTTTGATTGCCCTTCCGGCGAAACCAGAGCAGTTGGTTAGGATTTTGAGGTGGGACTTCGACGTCAAACACCGGATGGGAAAAGGGTCCAATCTCCCCCACAAAGCCCAGGGATTTCTCGTCAAATAAGTAAATAAACGAATTCGATGTCGCGTTATTGATCCAGTCGTCCATCGAGTTTTTCACCGGTGGATTTTTAATGACCGAAAGAAGTTGTTTCCGACTGGAGTACGCGGGAGGTAAACGAAGGGGTTCTCCGGTTGATTCACGGTTGCGCGACTGTTCGGTCAGCGAAGAGAAGTTGGTTAATCCTCTCCCGAAACCTGCCGGCAGGCGTTTACCGTGTTTATCGGGCACAAACACAATAAGATTTCCCTCGCTGTCGATCGTGGCAAATCGGTTTCCGTACAGGTGTTCGAGGGAGGAAAGACGCCCTTTCTCAGGTCCTCCAAATTTCTTTCCTTTTTCCAGGCTTTTTCCTTTCGTGTGCATTTTATGGATGATCGTTTTCCATATCACACTGACATCGAATTGCTGTCGATAAAGGTAAGGTCCAACCGGTCGAATAAGCTGGTACTCGAAATTCGAGAACGTGGAAATGTTTATCTGGTCACCATTAGAAACTCTAAGTGTGTAGATACGTGTGTTGACGTGATTACCCTGCTTGTATCCTACGGTAACAAGAGCGGTTTTAGGCATGTGTTTGAGGGAGTGTACGTTCAGGTTAATAACCATTCCCGGGACCTTCTGCGTTTTGTTACCCGGGTAAAAAGAGGCCCCTCGACCGAGCGTAACATGGACGTTCCGTTTGTCGGACACGACCCACAACAACTGGTCTTTAAGTGACCCCAGTTCAAGCAGTAGGTAAGGAGCTTTGGTTTCCCAAAGAACCTCGACGTCCTCCGTTATGTTTATGGCTTTGGATGGTTGGCGTGAACGGCCGGAGGATGTTCCAGACTTGTCTTGAACCTTACCAAAATCGTATTCCTTCCCGTGAACGAAGGAGGGGTGTGAAGGGAGAATAACAAATATACACACAATGACCAGTAAAATTACTGCGTTCATACACCGAGTTGAAGAAATATTCACACGCTTACACCCTCCGTTCGTGAGATCCCCCAGAAAATAGTTTTTCCTATTTTAAAAAATTAACCGCCAGATTCTTCCCAACGTCGAAGAAAAGAGTATCCTGAAGTCCAATTGGGTGTAAATTCCTTTATGTCGGGAAATTCGAGTTTATGTAATCAACGTTACATTCAAACTTCCAGGGTGAAATTACACTGTTTATCGAAAATTGTTGGAAACGGTCCACTTATAGCAAAAAAAAAATTCTACACGGGAGTGATGTCGATGTTTGGTAATAATCGATTGAAGTTCAGCTTGATTGGTGCGTTATGTTTTCTGCTTCTTGTCGCCACAGCAATTCCTTCGGGGGTTCTTGCGGAAGTCAGTATCGATGACGTGTATCGCGAGGACCCCACACAAAAATATTCGGGACCCGTAAGTTTCTTTTTTGTACACGGCTATATCACGGGTTTTTACCAGGATTTCGAACAGGATTTCCACACCCGTGAGAGGAATGCTCCAAATCCCGGTTTTACGGGTAATGGTCCACTTGTTGGACGGCCCGGAAACATCACACTTTCTCAGTCGGGTGGGGATGGATCTTTTTCCCACGACGTAGGACTTGTGATTGGGGCTGAAATCAATTCACAGTTAAAACTCATTACCGAACAACACTGGATAAATCGGAATAATCCCAATAGTGACGACTCCGGTAGTCCGTTTAAAAAGCTTGCTACGACTCAGGCTAACATTGAGTGGAAACCGATGTCGGATCGTAACCTGAAGATTCGGTTCGGCCGGTTCTGGAGCTCCTTTGCCAACGCCCAGGTGGAGCTTCTCAGCGGACAAAACAATTTCACAACGGTTCCTAACGCTCGGTATGCGCTTCCTTATGCGTTCAATGACGGTATTCAGATTGACGGAGCCATTAAGACGGGCGGTGGTAAACAGGGGTTTAACTACACCCTTGAGTACGTGAATGGAAACTCGGAATTCGATAAGCCGTCCGGTGGTACGTTTGACGGTAACCACGGCAAGGACATTCTTGCGCGCGTGGGTTTTAAGCCACTGAGTTATATTTCTAGTTCAGGTGCCCAGGATGTTGAGATTGGATTGAGTTACGGTGATGGAGCTCTGCGTGAAGGACTTCGCTCCTTTACCGCGGGAGATACCAATCCGTTGAATGTCAACGCCGATTGGAACGGTTACGGGTTGGATCTTGATTACGTGACCGATCGATACACGTTCCGGGGATATTGGATCCAGTCCTCCGAGGAGTTACAGGGAGGACCGGACATGGACCGATCGGGAATAATGGCGGAAGGAAAGTACACGCTCTTGAAGGAGTTATCCGTGGTCGGAGATATGGAAGCAAAGCTCCGCTACGATCAGTTTGAACGCGACGCCGTTGCCAACACGGCCACGCCGAATTCCCTTGATAACGCCCAGACCTACGAGGATGAACGAATCTCCTACGGAGTCGAGTTTCATCCTCAGGACCAGCTTCGATTTGGCGTTGAATATCACACCAGTGAAGAGGGAGGAGCATATAACCAGGAAGCCGACGACGACGGATTCTCAGCGGGCATTACGGCCAGTTTCTAAGCAATGACCCTCCTTTGACGAGACGTGAGTCCATCTGGTCACGGTGCCACCGGATTGCAAAATACATTCGGTGGCACCAAAAATTGCTCGTTCATAAACCTGATAGCAAAGGAAAATCATCATGAATCTTCGCATCGAGACAAAGTTCCGTGAGGATGCTTTACATTGTTACAGGATTTCTTACAGAGAGGTGGAGGAACAATGAGCATCACAAGGAAAAAGTTAAGCCAAGCTAATGGTCGCCGATTTTTTGTATGCCTATTATTGGTTGGAGTGATGTCCGTGTTTTCTCTTCCAGCTTCAGTATATGCGCAACCCGACGATTCTTACCGGAAGGGACTTTCCTTTAATAAGATCAAGGTAACAAGACAGTTGGCCTCCGCCTTAAAGTCCGGTAACCACAAAGTAGTTTTAAATTCAATGAAACTCATGAAACCGGTCTGGTCCAAGCTCAACGAGAAATATCCAAAGTCGGATGATACTCCTCGAACGATGTTTGAAGACTTGAAATCGGCCGTGAATTCAGGCGATAAGAAAGCCATTCGTTCCAGTGCATTGACGTTTTTATACATTGACACGAAGGACATGCTCACCCTGGCTGAAGAATTCGTAAAAGCGGGGAAATCTTCCAGGGCCAAGGTATACATCAAGAAGAGTTTGATGATTTACAAAGCAGGATTCGAAAGGAATTTGAAGAACCAGTCGGAAAAAAAGAAGTACATTCGGAAAGCCAACCTGGGTTTACAAAAGATGAATCAGGCGTTGTCCAGTCCCGATAAATTCAGCAAACACAAACAGTCCGTTCTAAAAAGCTTGCGTGAGATGTTTCCCTCGATCGATGCGTAGTAGATCAATCAATCTCGGCTATATTGAATCGATCTTGAATACTGTACTTAAATGGAGGAATGATTGGAATGAATCGAGTTAAGCAATGGATTCTTGGGCTTTCCATTCGATGGAAAATCATTGGACTGTTTTTAATAAACATCATTATTCTCGTCGCTGGTATGCTTTACTACGTAAACTTCCAGGCAAAGAACTTACTCTACACCAACCTTGAATCCCTTCTCGATCAGTCCATTAAAAGTATGAAACGACAAAACAAAACCGCCGTAAAAACCGGAAATTGGTCCAAATTACAGCAGGTGTCCAAGGACATGGTTGCGCGCCAGGATCTACCGGTGGCACTGGTTTTATTTATTGATAAAAATGGAAAAGTCAAAGCCAGTGCACCCAAGCCGTCGGCCAAATACAAGCAACCGGATTTTACCGAGGGGGAGTTCTCGCGGTTTGATTTTGAGGGGAAACAGGTCATTGGAAAGATGTTGTCGGTAAAGGCGATGACCGGTGATGGAATTGGCGGAAAAATGGCCCTGGGACTTTCCGCTAAGCCCGTGAACCAGAATCTCAGTTCGATCATGTGGACGGCCTCGTCGATAGCGTTCGTTCTCATCCTCGGTATCATGACCTTGATTTATTACCTTACTGGTTGGTTTATCGTGGATCCCTTCCAGAAGAAAGCTCACGCCATTGCCGAGGGTAAACTCAGCGACGAAGCTCACGAAGGAATTGAACTGGGTGGTGAAATTGGAACGGCATTTGAAGAAATGAGGCATAACCTGAGGGAAATCATTGAGGAGATTCGTCAATACGCCATGGAAGCCGGGGACATGGCATCGCGCGTTCTTTCGGCAAGCGAAGAGCTGAACAGTGTCGCCAACGATCAAAATCGGCAGATCGAGGAGAGTTCGTCCGCCGTGACGGAGCTGTCCCAATCGGTCCAGGAAGTCGCGGAACGTGCCGAACGCGGTCAGGACGTCGCCCGCGATTCGCAGGAGCTGGCCGAGAAAGGCGGGGACGCCGTGGCGCAGGCGATACAGGAGATGAATACCATCCAGGAAAGCGTCAATGAGACGGCCGAGGAAGTGGAAAAACTCGGAGAGTCCGGTGATGAAATTGGCAAAATCGTTGGAGTGATTTCCCAGATTGCCGAACAGACTTCACTGCTCGCGCTTAACGCCGCGATTGAGGCGGCCCGTGCCGGGGAACAGGGCAAGGGATTTGCCGTGGTCGCCGATGAAGTATCTACGCTGGCCGATCGGGTGGGTGAATCGGCCGAGGAAATTGAGGAACTCATTGAACAGATACAACAGCAGACGGAAAGCAGTGTCGAGTCGATGGAGGAAGGTACTCAGCAGGTTCAGGCCGGTGTGGAAGTGGTTGACGAAGCCGGAGGCGTTCTCGAGGAGATCGTCGATTCCGCGTTGCAAACCCGCGAGGAAATGGAGTCCATAGCGTCCTCCATGAAACAGCAGGCAACGGCCTCGGACGAGGTCGCCAACAGTGTTGAAAAGGTAAGTCAGTCCTCCGAGGAAGTGGTGTCGAGTGCGGAAAACCTCGTGGATGAAGGAGAAAGTCTCGAGGACTTATCCTCGAAAATGGAGGAAATGGTCGAGCGATTTGATATTGACAGTGAAACCAGTTCGTCCTCCTGAGGGTTGACGGTATGACCAAGCGTGTTCTGATTGTAGATGATTCATTTTTTGTGCGGAAAACTTTCCAGGATATCATTAAAAAATCACCGGAGTTGGAAGTCGCCGAAACGGCAAAGGACGGTCGGGAAGCTCTTGAGGTCCTTGACGAAAACGCTTCCATTGACGTGGTAACACTCGACATCGAAATGCCTCGGCTCGATGGTCTCGAGACCTTGCGGGAACTTCAAAACCGTGGGATCGACGTGCCCGTACTGGTAGTGAGTTCACTTACTACAAAGGGTGCCAAACAAACGAATCAGGCATTTCGACGGGGTGCGGCGGATGTTATTCCAAAACCGTCCAGTAATACGAGTGACCTTTCTCAAATTGAGGAAAAACTCGTTGAGACCCTTCATGCTGTAACCTCGGAACATACAAGAAGCCGTAATACTCGGACTTCTCCCCCTAACAGTAAAGAGACAGCGACCACATCCCAAAAAGAAGTGACCCTTGCCTCCAAGCTGGAACGTATTCGCCCCAAAATAATGCTAATAGGAGGTTCGACCGGTGCTCCACCGGTGTTACGAAATATAATCGGTTCATTATCACGGGATTTTCCGATTCCGGTCGTGGTTGTTCAGCATATTTCCGAACCGTTCCTGACGGGTTTGTGCGATGGTTTAGGAGATTTGGCGGATTTGGACGTAAAACAGGTTGAACGGGGAACTAGCCTTCGTGATGGAACCGTTTATTTACCGCGGGACGAAAAACACGTTGATTTCCGTTCCGGTTCCGACAGTGTTTATATTCGTCCAGAGGATGGCCAGCCCGTGTCCGGGGCCATTCCATCCGTTGATAAGTTATTCGACAATGCGTCCGAAGTGTTCGGGAGTGAAATTATTGCCGTTTTGCTGACGGGAATGGGCGAGGACGGTGCTCGAGGTATGAAACGGTTACAGAAATCCGGGGCTCTTTGTCTTGGTCAAGATAAGGAATCGTCCACCGTATGGGGAATGCCCGGGAAGGCCGCGGAACTGGGAGCGCTGGATCGCCAGGCTCCGGCCCAACAAATTCCTGACATCATAAAAGAATGGGTGCGAAAGTCCCTGGATACTCCTGATTCAACTATGTCCGCCAAAACATAAATCGGGAGAGTTTAAACGACTCGTGCAAATTGTCACGTTCCAATTAGCCGGTGAACGATACGGGTTACCGATCGATACCATACAGGAAATCATTATGGACCGGGACGTTACACGTGTACCCAATTTACCCACTTTTTTAAAAGGGATTATACACCTTCGTGATTCGGTTATTCCCATTGTGGACGGAATTGAACGACTTGGATACCACGATCGTGAGAAAGGGTTTGAAAACGGTCGGATCGTTATTGTGGAGTACAATAAGCAATTAATTGGGATCAGGGTGGCCACGGCCGACGATGTGCTGGATA
>JBDGPJ010000100.1:1548-6962 GCA_042219695.1 bacterium | reverse complement strand
TCCGGCGGCAGGCACGGCACCTGAACGCCGTGGAAGACGAGCAGATGGAGGAGGAACTCATCGAGAAGCTGGTGGCACTCGATATCCTCGATGAAGGGGCAGAGCTGAACGATGTGCTGGATATCGATGAAGAATCGATTCAGTCGTCGCCGGAGATGATTAACGAGTTTGGAGGTCAGTTTGTCAAAGGCGTTATTGAAATCGATCGTGCCGAAGAATCAGCCGGAGACGTTTCTCAGGGTCATCCCGGTTTACGTTCGGCGTCGTCTTCCCCATCGGGTGAAACGACCGAACATGAAGATAATAAACAGGAGTCGATTTTATTGCTGGACCTGGATGAGCTATTTACCGGTGAAGAAATCGAAAAGATTCGAGAAACCCGTGAAGAGCACAGGGGAGAAGACACGTGACCGAGGAATCACTCGACGAAGAACAGTTATCAATTCGTGACGAGGAGCATCCCGAATCCGCTGATCGGGATTTTGTTAAAACCGAACAGGACCAGTACGTGGTCTTTACGCTCAAGGACCAGGTGTTTGGAATTGATATTCAGAAAGTAATGGAAGTTCAAACGATTGATCAGATGTCCGATGTTTTTCATACGCCGCCGTTTGTAGTGGGTGTCGTTAATATTCGTGGAGACGTCATCGCTCTACTGGATATAGGGCTCTTTTTTGGGATGGAGGTCACGGATTGGGACGACGATCGTAAGATGGTCATTGTGCAGGAAGGGACCCGTGATGCGGGTTTCCTGGCCGAGGAAATGAAAGGGGTCCAGTGGATTGATAGTGAGGATGTCGAATCCCCTCCACCAACCGTGGAAGGGATATCGAGTGAATGGATCGATGGGATTATACAACGAGATGGGTCCCCTCTGATAATTTTAGATATTAATCGATTTTTAGCAGTAAACGAATCGAGGACCTCTAATAATCGTTTTCCACAATGTACGGGACAAGTGAATTCGTGATGACGGAAGAAAAAGACGCCATTACTGACACGGCGTTACAAAAAATAAAACGGGAAATACAGGACCGGGCGGGGATGGTCTGCGAACGCGAACAGTACGTAACACGATTGAAACGGGAAGTGGACCGCCGGATGAATAAATTAGGGTTTGATTCGATTGATTCTTATCTCAATTACATTGATTCAAGCCAGGGGAACGATGAAATTACCAGTTTAATCGATGAAATTGTGGTTAACGAAACGCTGTTTTATCGTAATTCACAACAAATGGACATCCTTGAGCAGGAGATCTTTCCGCGTTTACTGGATAAAAGAAGCAGTCAGGAATCGGCGCAAATACGGATTTTATCGGCCGGTTGTAGTGACGGAGCGGAACCGTATAGTTTGGTTATAGCCTGTAAAGAGGTCAAACAACAGCGGGATGATATAGATAACGTTACATGCAGGGTCACGGGGTTGGATATCAGTCGATCCGCCCTGGAGAAGGCTCGTAAGGGCTACTATTCTAAGCGAAGTGTGGAAAACGCTCCCGAAAGAGTGGTGAATAAATACTTTGAGCCACGAAACTCCGGTTACAAAATCAAGCGTTCCATCCCCAGGAACGTTTCTTTTGATCGGAAAAACTTGCTAAACGATTCATTGCCGAAAAACCAGGACATTGTGTTGATCAGGAATGTATTGATTTATTTTGAGGAAAATGATCGAAAGAAAATTCTCCGCCGTTTGGTCCATTCGATGAAACCCAGTGGATACATAATCACGGGATACTCGGAAGATCTGGCACAGTATTCTGATCTCGTTGATTCCTCCCAGTGGGGGAATCAAATTTACCGTCCCGCCAGTTTGGTTAACAAAGGTTCAACACAAACCAGCTCAGGCAGTAAAAAAATTAGACAACCGGACGGAGAGTCAACCGGGTCCTCGTTCAAACTTTCCGTACAATCAACAGCCGATCGGAAAATAATTACCATAACCAGGTTGGGGGACAATGTATCAAAAACGGTTATTCGAGGTCGTTTACGCAGTGAACTAACCGATTTGCGGACGACCCTTTTAATTGATTTTTCGGATTTGCAATCACCGCAGCAAAAAACGGTGCTGGATATTATTGATGCTATCCGGGATTTAGTGGATCAAGAAGCTGAAGTACACGTCAAAACCGGCGATTCGTCCCTACGATTATCCATTTCTTCGAAACGGGACGACGTACAGTTTACCGGTGGACAACGGGATAATCGTACGAACCGTAATTACGGAAATATTAACACCAGTAGTACCGAGGATACGGTTTCGAGGGGAGAGGGGAAGATTCAACGAGAGGACAGGTGGGAAATTGAAGTAAACGAGGCCGGGGAATCCATGAACATACGAGTATCGGGGAAGCTGGACGTGGACGTAGAGGAAGCAATTAAACGACAACTAAAAGAAGCGCTGGAAGATTGCATACATCCTGAAGAAGGCACACCTTCGAAGTCAGTCGTAATTCTACTCGATGAAGTAACTCACCTGGATCGGTCCGTCGTACAGCTTTTGAAGCGTCTGCAACGATTATTTTCGACGCCCGATTCAAACATAGCGGTTAAGGCGACCAGTCAACGTATTTTAACGAGATTGGAACGCTGGGGATGTGAAGCTGAGCTATATGGAACTTCCCATGAATCGGAGGGAGTTCATCGTGAATAATTCGGAAATTGAACAGTGGATTGATCAAGTGTCCGATTGTAACAACGAACTGAACGACCTGTTTCTGGCGCTCGAGGAAGCAGAATTCGAGGATGAAGACCATGCCAGCGAAGCCCTTCAAACGTTAGATGAGCTGATTGAGCTGTTTGAACAAGCGGAGCTTCATTCGTTTGTAGATTTAACGTCGCATACGAGTGTGCTGGTTGAAAACTTAGCGGAGGGCACGGAAGAATTTGCGCCCACGGTGATGGATATTCTCTATGAAGTTATCGATGAAGTGGAAAGTGCCATTGGAGTGATTGAACAATCATCGACGTTAGAAGAACCATCTTCCGTGGACATGCTCGTTGATAAGCTCAGTTTATTTGCGGTTGATGTAAATGAGCAGGAAGAGACGGAGGAGTCTTCGGAAAGCGGCCAGGAGTCGGACGAAGAGGAATCAAAGTGGGCTGATTACGAATACAACGAATTACAGCAGGAAGCAAAGCAACGCGACATCAAGGCCAATCAATCGCGGGAGGACTTAATCAGGGAACTTGAACAGTACGAGGAGAGTAAGGAAGAAACGGAGGAATCCACGGCGGAGGGCGAAATAGAAGAAACGGTTGATGAGTCAGAAGAAGAAGAAGAAGAAGAAGAAGCCGGCGATCCGGTCGACCAAGAAGAACCCGCAATGGATGAGGAAGACGCCGGGGACTACCTTTACGATCCCTGGGATCCGGCCGAGTTCGGGCAGATGGTCGACGACTACCTGGCTGAATCCCGTGAACAGCTAACCCAACTAACCAACAGTCTAATTGAACTCGAGCAGGAGAAGTCCCCCGAGTTAATCGATTCCATTTTTCGTGTTGCACATACCTTAAAGGGAAGTTCCGGCATGATCGGGCTCGAAGTCCTGGAAGACCTTGCCCACTCGATGGAGGAATTGTTGGATGAGGTGCGTGACGGCGAGCGGGACGTTACGGAAGAGCTTATCGACCTGCTTTTACTTTGTAATGACAAAATCGAACACATACTCGATACCGTGGAAGCTCTGGAACCGGTACATGTCCGGGTTGAGCATTTGCTCGATGGTCTTGACGGACTGAGGAGAGGGGAAGAAATCGATGTTGAAGAGATACGATCCATAGAAGATGAAATCAGTCAGGAACAACAGGACGTTGAAGAAGAGGAAACGGAGGAGGAAGACACGGATACGGAGGAAAGTGTTACGGAAAGTATTCGTGTTAATATCGATAAGATGGATGACGTGATTAACCTGGTTGGTGAACTCGTCATCGACAAGGGACGGCTGGATCAAAAAATTCAGCAGTTGAACGATCTCGAGGGGGAGATTAATCAACTCCAGGAAAGCTTTCAGGAGGGAGAAATTTCCGAAAGGGATTTCGATCGCCTGGGTAACGAAATGAACCTCGTCCGCCGGGCTTTCCAGGAATTAAGTAACGAAGTTGAACAGTCCACCGACGACATGGACCGGGTTATTTCCGAATTACAGGAATCCGTCATGCGCACACGTATGGTGCCAATCGCTGAAATATTTAATAAATTTCCCCGCCTGGTTCGGGACCTCTGTCGTCAGACTGGAAAAGAGGTTGATCTACGGATTAGTGGAGAAGACACGGAAATGGATAAAACGGTCATTGAAAAAATTGGCGATCCACTGATGCATATTATCCGCAATGCCGTCGATCACGGGATCGAATCCCCCGAGGAACGTAAGAAAGCCGGCAAATACGAGGAAGGTACTCTGGAGATTTCCGCGGGTTACGAAGGGGATCTCGTCGTCATTGAAATCGAGGACGACGGGGGAGGTATCCCCACTGAAGTAGTGAAGCAAAAAGCCCTCGATAAGGCGATCATAAGCGAGGAAGAGGCCGAGGAGATGCCCCCCGACAAGATACATCAACTCATTTTTGAGCCGGGTTTCTCCACCACTGAGGAAGTGACGGAAACCTCCGGACGTGGTGTAGGTATGGACGTAGTGCGATCAAATATTATGGATCTCAATGGTTCGGTCGACCTGGAAAGCACCGAAGGGGAAGGAACCAAATTTACCATTAAGTTACCGCTGACGCTGGCAATTATCCAGGTACTGATCGTACGAATTGGGGAGCGTGAATTTGCCCTGCCCTTGTCCTCCGTCCAGGAAAACCTCCGTATTCGACCGGAGGAGATTCAAACAATCGGACAACAGGAAGTGTTTGAATTACGGGGAAAAACGCTATCGCTAGCACGGTTACGAAACGTACTGGGTTATCGAAAAACTAAATCGTGGGAACAGGATATACATCCCGTGGTTGTGGCGCAGTCCGGTAACGAACGCCTTGGTATATTAGTTGATGAACTGGTTCAGAAGCAGGAAATCGTGATAAAGGACCTTGGATCGATTTTGAATAATGTCCAGTATGCTTCAGGGGCAACAATTATGGGGGACGGTTCCGTGGTTCTTATCGTGGATCTGGGGGAAATTGTCCATAATGCGGAGGAACTGTCGAAGAAGGGAGTAACTCAATCCACGTCCAGTCAGGAAACTGAAGAACCAAGTGATCAACAGGAAGCAACGAGCAGTACCTCCGTGATGGATGTGTTATTGGTTGAGGACACCGAGACTCAGCGAACCATGATGAAACAACAACTGGAAAACTCGGGATTTAAAGTGGACGAGGCGGAAGATGGGCGGGAAGGATTGAACATGGCTCGTGATACAACGTACGATTTCGTAATGACGGACATTGAAATGCCCCACATGGACGGGTACGAAC
>JBDGPJ010000100.1:0-1518 GCA_042219695.1 bacterium | reverse complement strand
GATATGAAGGCATATAAAGACGTTCCGATATTAATCATGTCGGCACTAAACGAGAAAATTGACCGTATGCGGGGGTTTGACGCCGGAGCGGACGATTACCTGGAAAAGCCCTTTGGGGAAGAAGAACTTCAACAAAAAGTACAGGGATTGTTGAGAGACGTGGGCTAAGGTTGGAGAGTGGCTGACTATGTGTTGGAATGTTGTTTCGAAACGTCTCTCAAAAATAAACGTAGCCGGAGAAAATTAACGCCATTTCTTTTATCGTGAGGAGAGCGTCTCATGGACCTTCGTGAGCGGGTAAGTCAGGCCCTTGTTTGGTTGCGGTACGGTGTATTTCTGGTGATGTTGATGTGGACACTGGATAAGTTTGTCAATCCGGGCCACGCATCCGGTGTGTTTTCGACGTTTTACGGTATATCTCTTCCGAGCAATAGCATTTTATACGGGTTGGCCACAATTGAACTGTTCATTATCCTGGGTTTTGTCCTTGGAATATACAAGACGTGGACCTACGGAATGGTCCTTGTTCTCCATGGGATTTCCACTTTTTCATCCTACGCCCAATACCTGAGTCCCTTTGAAAACCTGTTGTTTTTTGCCGCATGGCCGATGCTCGCGGCGTGTTACGTCTTGTTTGTGCTTCGTGATCTGGACAATCAATGGATCCTGGATTTCGGCAATTGAACTCGGCTTCATTACAAATCATAGGGAATGTCCCCGTTTGAGCTGTAGGAGTACAAAAGGGAAGAGGATTTCCAGCTTGTTCTCATAAAAAGTTTTAATAGTATAGCTTTGTCGTAATCCTCCGTTTTTCGGTCCTTTGGAGTTCAGGTTTGTTCATTCTTGGCCAGCATCCATGCTGGCACCGAGGGCCAGAATTTCGAGTACGCTCCATCCAGGAGCTCGAAATTCTGGAATACCACAACACAGAACATCCAAAGGACATTTTGAGGTGAAAACCTTACACTAAAGGTTTTCGACAGAGTCGGGTTTTTTTTAAAAACATAGTAGCACGAATTTTAACACCGCTTTTAATCGTTGGAGAAATCATTTCATTGAGGATGTACCCGAAGTTGAATGGGTCATCAGTTAACCTGTAATACCTATTCATGTAATTATAAAGTGAAAGTTGTTACCAAACGTACTCACTGCTTATCAACTGGTATAGGATTTTTGTTTTCTTTCTTTTCGGAGGTAGGGAAAGGTTTTACGTAATCTCCGGTTTGAGCATGAAGTTTATTCGCTTTCCAACCTGGGTGGTTTTATCCGATCGATTTAAACGCTCAGTGTCTCGAGTATTTATCCAGGAGAGGGATTTGGAGTTTTCGTCGAATACGGCGAGTTCCTGGCTAATCTGGTGAAACGTGTCAAAGCGTCCGTAACATTGACGGGCCGTACGGTTCTTCGAGGGTTGTGAAACAAGCACGTAGTCGTTGGAAAATCGTTCGAGTGCCATCTCCACAAGTATTTCTCGGAGGTCATTTCGGTTTCGCTGAACCAGTTCCCAGTATCCCCTGT
>JBDGPJ010000010.1:0-14258 GCA_042219695.1 bacterium | reverse complement strand
GACTAGGGAAGCATCGTCGCGCTGAACACGGTACAAACTAATCTCTTCGGTTCGATTCATGGAATGCAACGTTTCCATTGTTGGATCCTCCCCGGTAAACAACCGGTTGTAAGAAAAGAATTAAGACATGTTCAAAATAGTCGCAAGGCTAACAGGAAGGTGGTCGTGTGTCAATTTATCACGCAAAAATATCGCCTAAAAAAACATTACCAGTTGTTCCGTAATTGTCGAAGCCGCTTGAACACGTCCCAATAATTGTACTGAGCAGGCAAGCCTTCCAACTGCCGGGCGAGTTCATCTTGATCGTAGCGAAGGAATGGATTGTACTGTCGTTCTTCCCCGAGAGTTGAACGAGGCTCTTCCTGATCCATTCCTGACACTTTCACTTCGTTCAGTTTCTGTTCGGCGAACTCATTCCCAGGATTAATCTCACTAACAAATTCCAAATTACGCATGGCATAATCGTGACCCGGATAAAGAATCAAATTATCCGGGAGGGGTCTGATCTTTTTCTGCATTGTTTCGAACAACTCACGGGTATCTCCACCAAATTTTGGGTTTCCACAACCCGCAAGGAACAAGGTATCACCGGAAATTAATCCTTCCTGGGTTTTTAGACAAATACTACCGGACGTATGACCGGGGGTATGGAGAACTTTCACCTTGAGAGACCCAAGGTCTATAACCTGCTCATCCTCCAGTTGAGAATCCGCCTTGGGGACCCGCGACGACTCCTCCTCGTGACACAGAAGACGAGCTTTCATTTGAAACTGAAACGCTTGATTCCCCGAAGTGTGATCCCCGTGACCGTGTGTGTTAATCACGTACACCGGATCGAGGTCCTGCTCACTCAGGAACTTCTTAACCCCCTCAACGGCAACGGGATCCACAAGTAAACACTCGGACTGGTCATCGTCGTATATGACGTAGGAATAATTGTCCCCGTGTGAAGCGCGTATCCGTTCAATCAACGGTAACGATTATCCCTCGATGTCGGATTCCAGCAGTTCCCGGGCTTCCTCCGGATCGGACATACGGATGATCATCATTCCCTTTTGCTGGGCGGGACTCGCCGTACAATAAGCATACTCGATATTAATCCCATTATCCGCCAGGTCTCGTGCCATCCCGGCAAGTGCCCCCGGACGATTTTTAAGATCAACGGTAAGAACGTCGTTTTCAACGACGAGTAGACCTTGATCCTCCAGCCGATGAACCGCTTCACCCGGTTTATCCACGAGCATACGAACCACGGCATGATCCACCGTATCGGAGACGGTCATCGCCAAAATATTAATATTCTGATCATCCAGTTCCTCACACACATCCGCGAGCGTCCCGGGGCGATTAGCAAGAAAAATCGAAATTTGTTTCCGAACGTCTAACATGAACATCACTCCTTTTTTCTTTATTCTACGAAACAGGGGTGCAAATGCAATCAGACCAAATACTCACACCTGTAACAGGAAAAATATTACCATACTGGTTATATTCTGGGTCGCGTGCATGCTCGTCGCACTGATGAGGGAGCCTGTCTTTTCGTACGTACGTGATAAAAAATAGCCAAGAAGTATGAGGGGCATAATAACCGTTGGATCGATGTGAAGGACCGCAAAAAAAAGGCCACACAATATGGCCGCCGAGTGTGGAGGAGTCCAGTGACGTATTTGGGGGTACAAAATACCACGGAATAGCCCTTCCTCGGCAATGGGGGCAATCACGGTAACAAGCAGCAGGATGACCGAGTTCTGAAGAACTCCCTCGGCCGAAGAAATAAAACGCACCTGGGGAGAAACAAAATCGGAATACCCCAACCAGCGTAGTATTGCCCAGTTTGCTACCATCCCTCCGAGTAGAACCGGATATACACGAATATAATCGAGTACACCTCGACCCAGAGCCGTCATCATTGGAGATTCCCCGAGCAACCAGCCCCCCAGTTTGGTTTTGATCTGCATAAGGCCGTACAGAATTACGGCTGTCAGCAATGTTGCCTGAAGACTTACTGTTGATACACACCGGACCCAAAAACTGGTCTTAAACTCCAGTAGAACGGCCAGCCGTCTTCCGACTCCCATCATTCCCAGTGCAATAAAAAACCAAAGTACAACACCAAGAACCGTCCAGGGGCTAAATTCAACACTGGGATTCCAGGAATGTTTTATCTCTCGAGAAAACACATGTGTGATTACACTTATGAGTAACAAAGCACCGATGAATGCTCCGACCAGGTACCTGGCGGACTCAGTAATAGCGAGATCAGAAGCGGGGAGAGGGGGGAGTGGACCCGGTGCGGGTAACCACAAATATGCTAATGATGAAATCACACTAAACAGAGCCGCTGCTATAATCCATTGCTTCATGAGGTTCTCCAGGGTTATAAGCAAGTTTTTCTTGCGGGATTTATACAACCTTCTCATTGAATGAAAAGGTTTGGGTTTCTCGTTAAAACTGGACAGCTTATCATAATTACTTCTCGTTGGAGTTTAAATTCCACCAACCCGTTTGGTGTTTTTTTACGAATACGTCCAAAAAATATATCGGGAGTAATTGTTATGGATTCCAAACACTGGGAGCAATATAGAACTCACTTCCCCGTTACCGAGCAACACGTTTATTTCCAACACCCCGCCGTGACCGCACTCCCGTCACCGGCTCGGGTAGCCATGCACAACGTGATCGACGACATGGTCGAGAATGGATGTCTGAACGAATCCAGCTGGGTTCAACAGATTGAATCGGTTCGATCCTCGGCTTCCAAAATTGTGGGAGCTCCAATGGAACGACTCGGATTCGTAAAAAATACCAGCCACGGCTTATCCACTCTAGCCTCCTCATTTCCCTGGGAAGACGGTGATAATGCTGTGATCCCGGAGGGGGAATTCCCGGCCAACGTATATCCCTGGATGAATCAAACAACCGTTAAACGCGTCCCCCTGGGCGACGACGGAGGGATTTACCTCGATAATATTAAACAAACCGTGGACAACTCCACCCGGGTCCTTTCCCTTAGTTCCGTCCAATACCATAACGGATTTAGAGCTGAACTTAAGGTAATTGGTCAATTCTGTAATGAACACAATATTTACTTCGTCGTGGATGGGATTCAATCTCTTGGATGGGATCCCATACAGGCCGATAACCTACCGATTCACGCTCTTGTAGCCGACGGCCATAAATGGCTTTGTGGACCCGAGGGTGTGGGGGTCATGTACCTGGATAAATCGTTCCAGAATCAACTGGAATGGACCAATATAGGATGGAAATCAGTTATTAATCCCTTTACGTTTCACGAGGAGCAGTTTGAACTGCGTGGCTCGGCCGACGTCATTGAAGAAGGAAGCTCAAACACGATTGGCACGTATGGTCTTGGGGCCAGCCTCGATATTTTACTCGACGCGGAAATCCAAAATATTCGCAAGCGAAATCTTGAGCTCACGAAATACGCCTGTGACGAACTGAGAGAGGCGGGGTTTCGAATTCTACGTGATCGATGGGACTCCCACCAGCACTCCCCGATTCTTGTAATTGAACATCCCGAAGTGTCGAGTGAACAAATCCACGCGCAAGCCCAAAAACATGATATTCAGCTCAGTGTACGGGCGGGACGGATCCGACTCGGATTCCATTTTTTCAATAACAAAACGGATATAGATAAGCTAATGGAGGCTCTGGGAAAAATCCTTTACAATGATTAACAAGTTCAAAAAAATGGCTTTATCCCGTCCTTTTTAAAAATTGAGACACGGATAACGTCAATTAATAGTAAAATTTTTTCAAACTCTCTTTATCAGGAGGAACGACGAATGGCAGATCCGAGAGTAGCGTTAGACGCATTTAAGGAATGGGGAGCCGTAATCAAGGCACTTGAAAACGGGGACCAAATCGGAATCTTACGACGAGGCCACGAAGACAAACCGCGATTTTCGTATTCCCGTAGACGATTCTGGCTCATTCCGACGTACGATCATCAAAAAGAAGATTACATCCAACCTTTGTACCGTGACTACGTTTCCGAGTCGGAACAAGAACGCGATGAAGCCGGGGACGATCATATACGAGTCTCCAGCTGGGTTCAGGCGAAGACCATGCTCAAAATTGAAAAAAACGAACGATTGAACTGGCTAACCGATTACGTCGTGTATTCGCCCCGGGCCTTACAGGAACGGTTCCAGTTACAACCAAATGAAGCCCTGTATTTTCTTATCGTAAGGGTGTATAACCTGCCCGATCCCCGAATTTTAAATCAACAACCTGAATATGGAACCTGCAGTTCGGGCAATCCGGATGACGCCTGGGTCGAATTAAAACAACGAATTCCGATGCAGGCCGACAATCCTGCCATCGATCTGGCCGAATTTGAGGAACGGAAAAATAAAATCCGCGCCCGATTGATCAGGGACGAGGACGAACGCGAGGAACCAATGTTGTTTTAAGCTGCGTTCCCCTTCCCTGATCACCGTTCCAACCCAGCAATTATCGTAATTGCTGGATGATACGGTCTTCCTCCGGAAATTCCCCCGTCTCGTCCTTGGAGTAAATTTTCTCACCGTTTCTGAATACCTTAAATACACCACCATCACTTGGAACAAGAACAAGTTCATTCATATCCTGCTTAAATTCCAGCATAGCTTTTTCCGCCAAACTGACGGCTTCGTCTTCATAACCTCAGGCCGCACAGTAAATGATTTTCACGTCCATTGTCATTACCTCCTACCGTACTGGTATCAGCATGTAAACCAAATAGAGTAACTTCTCGTATTCAATCACAATGTCGTGGGGCTGACAATATCAAAAATGTCATTTGGGGGTTATAAGTCAAATTGTTATAAATCGGTCAAAATCACAGTCCGTACATTACTCGTTCAACTGTAAACAGCCGGATTAACCCGGCTCATTCGTCGAATCGGCTGACGTTCAGGCGCTTCATGATCTTCAGGCATAAAGCGGGCTAAAGTTTCTTAGTCCAAATGAAGAACTCACTGTTGCTTTATTTCATACGTGAATCCAAGTACACGGAAAAACAAATCATCATTTACTGATCACTGAAAATTTCAAGACAACAAAAATGCCACGGAAGAATTAAATAAAACCGTGACGAAAATTAAATACAGGCTTATATCACGGTGCACAAAAGTAATTTGATATGTTTCACCATTTTAATACAATTGCCTTTTAATATCGATCTTTGATATTAGTTTCTTAGCTTACCCTTCTTACCCCCACTTAACTAATTTTCAAGGAGGTTGATTGGATGATTTCGTTCGCCTACATCGTGTTCATCGCAGTGATAGCCCTGGCTGTTGTATCGTTATTTATCGATTTTAATTATAAATGGTTTGCTCGAATGATGGCGTTCAGTTTCTGTGCTTTTGGAACCGCGCTGGCGTCTTTTGGATTTTTTCTACCCAAAATCGAAATCAAGACCACCGTATTTATTATGTCGGGTGTTATTTTGTTGATCGGTCACACGGGGCTTCTCCTGCAAATCCTCGAAAATCGACAAGAATAACAACTGACTATTTTTACCGGGGCTGAATCATTGGTCCCCCTCTACTACGTAAAGCCGGGTCATTTCGGAACCAAGCAAACGTACCAGCTGTTCGTGAAGACTTTGTTCCAGAGCTACCGATACACCTGGATCCACTAACGAATCCTCTTCACCGTCGCGGTGAATGACAAATCGAACCGGGTGATTACCGGGATTATTCCGAACGATATTTTTAAGTTGGCGGAGCTGACTTAAATCCTGGCTCGGAGTAATATGTACTTCAAGTCCGAACGCGTCCTCGGAATCAACGGTCCGAAGGGAGTTCACCAGCCATTCCTCCCCATCCCACTGCAAGTTGGCGAGGGCAAGTTCACCGGAATCCACTTCATTGGTTTTATTTCGCAATTGTAACATAAATTGATCCTCTTCGTCCTCGACCCGAACGTACCGCTCACCCTGCTCGTGAATGATCCGATCAACCCGGGCCACAAGTTGGGGAGAAGCTATGAAATCTCTTGATTCAACCGACAAAAAATCAAGAAATTGATGGAGGGAACCCGGTGTGGTGAACTGAATCCAATCCGGTTCGTCGTAGCGCTGGTCATCCGACTCTAAATAAAAACCAAGTGCCTCCCGCTCCGCCTTTCTCCGGCGGCGCTCTCCCCAGGTCTGACCGTTAGTCACCACTCCCCTACGATCCTCCTGCTGTTCTCCAAAAATATTCTGCTGACCTGCTTCGCGTTCATCGAATCGCCGGGAGCCATACTCCAGTATTTGTTCGGCCTGCTCAACGAGTTCGGCCCGGGATGGTTCAAACACGTCAAAAACTCCGGCGGAGGCCAGTGCCTGGAAGGCGTTCAACGTTAGCTGTCCGGGGGGGATTCTAGACACGAAGTCTTCTAAATCATCAAACGGACCGTCTTGTTCGCGGGACTGTTCAATGGAACCGGCCAAACCATTCCCAACGTGTTTTATGGCCCGTAACCCGTAACGGACTTCACCGTCTTCCAATCCAAAGTCAGCTTCGGACCGATTCACGTCAGGAGGAAGCGGGATCACACCGTCCTGATTCATGGCATCGGCGATTCGTGCGAGACGATCCCGGTTCCCACTCTTCACGGACATCAAACCTCGATAAAAAGCCGGAGTGTGGTGAGCCTTCAAGTATGCTGTCCAATAGGTAATCTCACCATAAGCCGCACTATGTGATCGATTAAATCCATACTCGGCGAACTGAGCCAGTGTTTCAAACAGGGATTTTGACCATTCTCGGTCGTAACCATTCTCAACGGCGCCCTCGACAAAACGGTCCCGCATATCGGCCATGATTTCCCCTTTCTTTTTTCCCATGGCCTTGCGAAGTCGATCCGCTTCCGTCCAGCTAAACCCCCCGATTTCACGGGCCGCGGCCATGACCTGTTCCTGGTATAAAAACAAGCCGTACGTGTCCTCCAGAATCGGTTCAAGATCCTCGTGGGGATAATTCACCTCCTGCTTGCCTTCCCGCCTCAGAAGATAATCATCCCGGATCTCCATGGGACCCGGACGATACAGAGCAATACAGTCCACGATATCCTTCCGAGACTTTGGCTGCATGTTCCGAACGAGTTCACGGCTTCCGCCGGATTCGAACTGGAAAATCCCCTCTAACGAACACTGCTTTAGGAATTCGAACGTCTTTTCGTCTCGATCCGGCAAACGGGTTAAGTCAGGACGATTTGATTCCGGAATAACTTCAAGAGTACGATCAATTTGGGTCAAAGTGGTTAAGCCGAGCACATCGAGTTTTAAAAATCCCATCGATTCGACATCGTACATATCAAATTGAACCGCCGGAATTTCCCCTTTCGAGTCGGTGTAATAAAGCGGAACCTGGTCGCGGAGTTGTCCCTCAACAATTAATAATCCAGCAGCGTGTATTGAAGCGTTGCGCACGAAACCTTCCAATTTACGAGCCTGCTGAAACCACTCCTCCATGTTTTCACTACCCTCGATCGCGGAGGAAAGACGATCCACACGATTACGAAGTCGTTTCAATGATTCGGACGTACCGGGCGGAATCAGTTCCGCCATACGGTCAATTCGTTCCCTCGGTTCCCCCCGTATTCGACCTACGTTTCGTAGAGCATTCCGAGCCTTCATATTTCCAAAGGTTACAATATGGGCCACGGATTCTTCCCCGAACCGACGACGTATGTATTGTATTACTTCATCCCGTCGGTGGTCGGCAAAATCGATGTCTATATCCGGCATCTCATTACGGTCGGGATTTAAAAATCGTTCAAAAATCAAATCGAATTCAAAGGGATCAACTTCGGTGATTTTTAGTAAGTAGGCCACGAGGGATCCCGCCGCGGAACCACGTCCCGGCCCAACACGAATACCCTCGTCACGGGCCCAGTTCACAATATCCGCTACAATTAGAAAATAATCGGCAAATCCCATGCGGTCGATAACCGTACATTCATGGTCGATTCGTTCCCGAATCTCCTGCTCCGGAGCATCCAGATTCCGGTCGGAGATCGCCTGTTCACAACGTTCACGCAGAATGGTTTCCGACGATTGTTCGCCAAATGGATAAGCGGGAAGTCGAATACGGCTGGTATCAAATTCAAAATAACATTGTTCCGCCAAATCGGACGTATTCTCCAGGGGCTCAAGCTGTTGCCCTACCCAATCACGTATCTGCTGTTCTCCTCCCAGAAACTGTTTATAACGATGGGAGGAAAAACTATCCAGTTCCTCCAATTTCGTGTTGCTCTGAACGGCGACTCGGAGTTTAAGAACGTCAAAGTCATCTTCCGTGGGGAAGTAAGCCGGTTGAGTATACACCGCCTGTACGTCATGGTTCCGGGCTATGGAGAGATATTCTTTGCCACGTTCCTCAAGGGGACCATACAAAGGGACCTCCACGTAAAAACGCTCACCAAACTCCTGCTTATAAAGGGCGATGTTTTCATTCAATCGGGAGGTATCGGGAACTGCGGGACTATATTCAGGACCGGGACGATGCGGACCTAAGACAAACAATCCCTCCGGGTGTTTAACCAATTCCCCCAAGGGAACCGACAAACCGTTGGCCGTCCGATTTCGGTAGCTTTTGGATATTAACTGACAGAGTGTTCGGTAGCCGTCCCGGTGTTCGACAAGGACCCTTATACGCCCGGTATGATCACCGGGTGGATCAGACTCCATACGAATCCGCAAATCCACACCGATTACCGGCTTAACACCACGGTTCATGGCCATCTGATGGAACTTGAAGGCGCTGAACAAATTGTGAGTCTCCGTTATCGCCCCCGAACCTAAACCCAGGTCATCAAGACGATCAAGGTAACCACGCAGGGACATACTCCCATCCGTCAGCGTATATTCGGAATGAACGTGAAGTGGAGAATACGTCATGGTAAACCCCAGACAATCATTCTTAGCATAGTTGAATCCATGCCCGTCAGTTTACTTTCCCGGCCGGGCTAATTAAGCTAGTCGAGCAGTCATTCAAGAATTAAGAGGTTTCAATCAGCATATTGAATTCGTTCAATCACGTAATTGACTGCTCGGACGGTTGTCCTACAAATGTGTATTCACTGACAGTTCTACTGTCATGAATGGATCGTGTTTGACATTCATATCCTCAAACTAAAAAATTACCTTTCCCCGTCATAAATCATACCGAATAACGCTAATATTCCTAATCCGTAGTAATGATTTTGTACAAGTACGTCGATACTGATTCATGAAACTCTTACACCGGGACGAGTCCAAAATTTTTACCAAGGGGAATCGTTAGAACACATGGTCATTTTTCAGATGAGCACACGCACGAGGGCATGCTTGCTTGTAGCGGGTTTTGTTGTTTTGACCATGTTTTTTACGGTTCCCGTCCATGCTAAAAGTATTTACGTTAACGATAAAACAACTCAGGGGGACAGCTGGACTACCAACGTGGGTTCCGATACCAACTCCGGGTTAACCCCCGACTCCCCGGTAGAAACCATCGATACTGCTTTGACCAATATCGTTGAACCGGGGGACACCATTTTTATTGATTCCGGTACGTACAACGAAAACGTGCAGGTTGACACCAGTAACATCATCCTGCGCGGACTCAACAAACGATCACCGGTTATCGATCCCGGGGCGGGGATCGGTGTCTTTTTAAACGGTGTGAGGAACGTCACAATCCGGGACATGAACATCAAAAATTCCGGGGACAACGGTATTAACATGGATACGGCCGTGGGGGCACTTATCCGTAACGTTACCGTAGAGAACAATGGGGATACTGTAAATTCCAGTGGGATTGTTATCGAAAGTGCGGGTAGTAAAGACAATCAAATTAAAAATAGCCTGGTAATTAACAACGATCAGAGTGGTATATTGTTCCAGAACAGCAGCAACTCAAACACACTTACCAACGTATCCGCAAGGGACAATGGCAAACATGGCCTAAACGTGACCACGACCGACAGTCACACCATCGAACAAAGCACGTTTATTAATAACACCCAGAATGGTGTGGTGTTGGACAACGCCAATGACAACACGCTTCGCGACAATTCGTTTGACAGTAATCCCGACGACGGGCTCCGTTTAAAAGACAACTCGGACCGAAACAGAATTATTGAAAACAAAGCTCGTAATAATACCGGGGATGGTTTCGATCTCCGTCAATCCGACAACAACACCGTAATCTCAAATTTTAGCAAAAACAATGGACAGGTCGGATTTCGTATCGACGGATCCAACAATTTACAATTCGAACAAAACCAGTCCGACTCCAACAGCAACTTCGAAATTCGGATCGAGGGTATTGTAAACAACATGACTTCCTTCACGAAAAACAACATTATTCCGGCGCCGGGTACACCCAATTCTTCGCTCGAAAACGCAACCGGCAATGGGTTTAAGCTCCCACGAAACTGGTGGAATTCCACGGATACCACGGTAATAAACGGACGGATTTCCGAATCCCCGGGAAATGTTCAATTTTCTCCGTTTCGACTGAGCCGGGTGGACACCGCCGTTGGTTCTGACACGATAGCTCCCGCTTCACCCCCTGATATTCAGGCTGACACATCCGTTGCCCGGCAGGTTACAGTGAATTGGGATCCAACCTCCAACAACGAAGAAACCGCCTCCTCGCTGAACATCACCGGATACCGAATTTACAAATCAACCGATCCCGATTCCACCGATTGGACAACGGGACGGATCGTGGAAGTTCCCTTTGGTGAAACCGATTACGTTGATACCAACGTAACCGGAGGACAAACCTATTATTACAGGGTAACGGCGCTCGACTCACACACACGATCCGGTCAAAGTTACGAAAACGAAAGTTTTTACTCCCGAATTTTTAAGGCGGACGTCCCTCGATTCGGACCCGGCTTATACGTGAATGACACCAGTACGGTAAACGACAAGTTCACGCAGTCCACGGGTAGTGATACCAGCATTGGAACTCGCAAACATCCCTTCCGGTCGATCCAGCGAGCTCTTGCCGTTTCCGTTTCGGGTGATTCGATTTACGTCGATGCCGGAACATACAATGAAACCCTTTCGGTGGACACCAGTAATCTTAATTTCCTGGGCGCGGGTGACACGATGACATTTCTTGATGGATTTGACACCAGCGGAAGTGGTTTCAACGGGAACAGCGTTTCTAATCTCAATGTACGATTTTTAACAATTCGAAATTACGGAGAACACGGCATCAACTTGACGAATGTAACACAATCACGGTTTCGATTTCTTCGTGTTATGAACAACGATTCGGACGGAATTCATCTCGACGGTACCAGCAACAACTACTTTGCGCAAAACCAGATTGACTCCAACGCCCAATACCAAATTTCCGTCTCCAACTCCACCACGGGTGACCTCCTGGAAAAAAATAATATCTTCACGTCCCCCCAACAGCCTGATTCCGGAGTTATCAATCCAACCGGATCGACACTGGACGTTACGAGAAACTGGTGGGGAACACCGGACAGTGGGGTGATACAAAGTCAGGTTTCCGGTGACGTCCAGTATGGACCCTTCCGCCTTGGAATTGTTGATACGGGGGTTGGAGCTGACACGGAAGCCCCGAACGCTCCTCCGAATATTACGGTGGATACCTCGACGGTCAAGGAAATTACCCTCGACTGGGATAAACCCACCTCCGACGAAGACGGAGGGGCACGCAGCGGACTTACCGAATACCGAATCTACCGGATTAGCCAACAACCGGACACGTTTAACTGGATTCCAAATCGGATAGAAACAATATCCAACGTAAACACAACCTCTTTCACGGACACCACTGTTCAAAAAGGAGTCGGATATTTTTACCGGATTACCGCCGTTGACAATAAATCCCCGGAAAACCAGTCCTACTTTTCAGGTATTGTATCCGGTACTTACGTTAACCGGGTTCCCGTGGCTGATACGACCTTAGTTGAAACCCTGGTGGACTCCCCGGTGAACGTCCAGCTCTCCGGGAGTGACGAGGACGGAGATACCCTTGAATTTAGTATTGTCGACTTCCCCGATACCGGGACGTTGACCGACACGATTCCGACCCTCGTTCGATACGACCCCGATACGTTCGTGGGGACTGATACGTTTGGCTACGTCGTTCACGATGGTATCGATACCAGTTCGGTGGCCGGTGCTACTATCCAGGTTTTTAGTCAGGTAAACGTGTTTGTGGAGCAGATCCGATCAAATGCATCGGACACTCCTCTCGTTGCCGATGGCTCCGGTACCGCAACAGTTGAATTTGTATTCCGAAATACAGGACGGTCTCGTGGTCGCGTTGTCAGAGACGCAAATGACATCGGTCTGATGAACGCCTTAGGAGAGTTGAAATCAGGATTCCAACGCTCACTTTCCGGAACTAATACACTCGTCCCGGGAAATGACACGGCCGTATCCACCTGGGTAATCCAGGCTCCCGGGCGAAACCAATCCGCTTTGCAGGGGTATTTCCGGGCTTTCCTCCAGACGGAAGAAGTATCCGTGCTGGACGTAATCGGCAATGAAACCGAACCGCTCGATACCGCGGACACCAATAACAAGCGTGTCGGATTTAACGTGGCTACACTGCTGGGACAATTAAATGCCGGCTCAATCGATCGTATCGATTCCGACATCCAGAACGTTACGTTTACAAACGATATAGCGGGCAATGGTGAACCCGACGGCGATTCCCTGACTACGGGAACCCTGAACAGTTCCTCAAGTCCGGGAGATTCCGTCATTCTCATGGTGCAACATGGTGATTCGGGCACTATCGATACTCCCCTATTAAACCCCGCTTATAATATCAATCGCAAAAACACGTTTTCCGATACCATGCGTCATTTCGATCGTGTGCTTGAGGATGATAATCCGGTGGGTCGAAACACGGAAATCGTCGATAGTGGTATCATCCTTTTATCGTTATGGGTAAAGGAGGCCCGGGCGTCACAGAACTACGCCGGTGATAGTCCCGTGTTGAATGAACCGGTTGAAGTGACCATAAAAAACATCCCCTTCACCCGAAATCAGAATCGATTGCACCTTGCGAAGCTCCAGCCTCACAACCAGCGCTGGACACTGGTGGAAAAACTGGACTCCGACGATCATATCGTTGATGAGAACAACTTACTGGACGCCTCATTTACCGTACCGGCCGACGTTACGGAAAACGGGGCCGGTTTTTCCATCTTCCGGTTGGTCACCACACGAACGGATACCTCGGGACAACCCTCGGAAACAATTGTTTATCCAAACCCGTTTGTTCCCACGGATGGTCAGGTTCAAACAGGGTGTTACAACTGTTCACGATCGGGAATTTATTTTGGTGCGGGACCGGACATCGGGTTTCCTGTTGGTACCAAACTCACTATTTATACCATCACCGGGCAAAAAGTCATGTCCAAGGAATCAACGTTGGACGAGGCGATTATGCAGTGGGATGGCCGGACCCGTAACGGTGATTTCGCCGCCAGTGGCGTTTATCTTTACCATATTAAAACGCCCGATGGTAGCAACCATACCGGAAAGTTTGCCATTGTCCGATGAACATTAATACATTCCGTTTCACGGTGTACATTCTGTGGTTATTGCTCGCCGGGTTTCTGCTCTCAGTAGTTCAACCCGATGTCCTTATCGCCGAGGAGGGCGATGCCGGGTCCGCCTCCGCAGTTTTTCTAAAACTGGATCCAAGTGCCCGTAGTGCGGCGTACGGATCCGCTTATACGGCGAGAACGAGCGATCCTCTTGCCACCCATTTCAACCCGGCCGGTTTATCCGCCCTGAATAGTACCGAATCAATGATAACACACGTAAATCTGATGGCCGACGTGAAGTACAACCACGTGTCCATGGCGACTCCGTTTCGTGAATCAACCTGGGGTGGAATCGGGATTTCGGCCACGGCCGTGGACTACGGTGAACTCGACGAACGGACCATTAATCCCCGGCTGAATCCCAGTTCAAGTCTTGGAGAATTCGGTGCCAGCGATCTATCCCTGTCAGGTTCATATGGTTGGCCTATCAATCGTTATATTCGTGCCGGTTTTACATTGAAGTACATCCGACAGGACATCGATGATTACGATGCCACGACTTTTAGTGGTGACATTGGATTCAAAGTACATCCCCCCGTAGAAGGACTTGTCATCGGGGGATCCGTACGCAACCTTGCCGGGGACATCAAATTCATCCAAGAAGCAGACCCCCTTCCTCAGACTTACCGAGCCGGTATCTACTATTACGATGACGTTCGGTGGGGAAA
>JBDGPJ010000001.1:0-3991 GCA_042219695.1 bacterium | reverse complement strand
TATCGTCCAGGGGGTACGAAAACCTGGATCATGTTCGGAGTTTTTTAACCCCCGACGAATCACTTCTTCATAATTCGTACGAGCTACCGGGAGCCGAGCACGCAGCGGGTCGTATACACCGTGCTTTGAATGAGAATCAGTCCATTCTAATCCACGGTAGTGGTACTCTTGACGGTCAGTTTTCCACCGCTCTTTTAACTCGTCTTGTACGTGAGCATGGTGGAAATATCGATTACCGGATTGCCGATCTATCCGATCAATACACGTCTGAATTGGAGCTGGCCGATCAGTTAGAAGCGGGAAACGTCGATCTTTTCATAAGTTGCGGAAGTGATCTTCACTCGATACAGGTCCTTGAGGAGATTATGAACCGTGGTATTGAGGTTATTGTGATCAATCGTGGTGTTTCTGCTTCAATAGAACGGAGTCCGGCACACGTGGTTGATACCGAACAGGAGGACTCATTGTACTTAAACTCGGCTATTTCCGTGACCGGAATGGCCTTTAAAGTCGGAGAAATACTTCTCCGGAAGATGACCGGTGAAGAGCCGGGGAACTTCGTGGCCGTGGACCTTGAAACAACGGGGACGGTTCCGCGAAAAAACGAAATCATTGAAATTGGAGCCGTTCGTTACCGGCGGGGGAAAGCAATCGACGAGTTTCAAACGATGGTAAACTCGGTCGAAGAGATTCCCCTGGTTATAAGGGAACTAACCGGAATCGATAACGAGGATCTTGTTGGCGCTCCCGATGCCGAAACTGCCCTTAGGCAGTTCCTTGATTTTATCGGTGGAGAAATCATCGTAGCCCATAATGCTCCGTTTGACGCGGCCTTCCTCCATTACTCGATGAAACGCCACCTGGATAAACCGTTTCTGAACGAGTACGAGGATACCAAGGAGTTGGCCCGTGAGATCATGCCGGGCCTCGCTGCTCACGGACTCAAGGACATGTGCCGACGGCTTGGAATTGACATGGGATCCCATCATCGGGCCCTCGATGATGCTTATTCCTGTGGTGAAGTGTACGTCCAGTTGCTCAGCGCCGAAAGCGATAGTCTTAAAGACTATCGAGAGCGCTACTTACCGTTTGTTGCGTTGGCGACGATGCTCGAACAGGCTCAGAACACGCCTGAAAATCGCGCGCTTATGCACCTTGGAATGAAGTCCCTGGAAACAACGGAGCTGAAGGGGTTGGAGGCGTTCGTTCGGCAGTTTGAACACGATTCCCGGGAACGGTTGAATCTGATTCCGGAATCAAGCACGCTTGTACGGATCAGGAAAGCCAGCCGTCGGGACAATTCCACGTTTCTCGTCAAACTCTGTACGGAGGAGGACCCGTCCCGAGATTTCATTGACGAATTAGAAAAACTCGATAAATCGAATGAATCGGAAATTCGGCTCCAGGAACAAATAAAACAGTCATTTGATTTCGGAAACAGCTCAGGTTACCTCCTGGCTCAACTTGATTCTGCCGAGCCCATTCTCGTGGACACGATTGTTTCTCAGCTTGCCCTGGATTATAACGTTCCCTTGATTGTCCTGTTTAAAAACGAAGCGGGCAGTCGTATGTTCACGGCCCGTTCCGGAGGGGACGTTGATTTAGTAGAACTACTGAGTGGCGCCGAAGCATGGATTGACCCGTTCCGAGTGAGTGGATGGGCTTCCATGGGTTACATGAAATCCGATGAAATCGAAGGATTCCAATCCCACCTACAACGAAAGATTAAGCAATTGTCCGGTGAAGGTGTAATTGATGTAAAACGTTATTACGACGGAGAAATCCGGATTAATGAGTTATTTGATTTCGATCCCGAGGACATTGACCGATTACGTCCTTTCGGTCCCAACAATGCTCCTCCGAGGTTCTTACTTCGTGAAACCGAAGTTATTGAGGCAACTTCCGGTGATTCGTCCAGTGAGGTGGAGCTGGTTCAGGGTGAGGATTCCATTCGAGCGTTCTACGATCGAGCGCCACAGGTTGACGAGCGTATGAGTGGTGTCGGGAAAGTGTGGATTGAACTTGGAACGAGACCCTCGTCCAAACATCACGTAGGTATTAATATTATTGAGATGGAATTACATTAATCGCACATTTTTTCCGTACAGTTAACTGTGTTCATTGTGATGCGTTAATACCAGAGTAGGGATTCGCAATCCGAGTGATGGTTTAAAAACACTGATTCGAGGAGTTGATATCGTTGTTTGATTCAAATTCACCGAAAGCCGTAATCGATCGTATTGAGGGGGGCACAGCCGTGCTCGAGGTAATCGATCCGGAAGTGAGTTTTCACATGCCCGTCGTGGTGCTTCCCGAAGGAGCTGACGAAGGTTCGGTCGTTGAATTCAATTTACAGCTCCGTCCCGATATTGAAGAAGAACGTCGTGAAATGATTCGGGATTTACAGAATGAACTGATGGAAAAACCGGATGACGAATCGGACACAGCGTAAAAAAGCCATTGTACCGTGAACTGAAATAAAGGACTGATATTGAATGCCCGATAAGCTGGAACAAATCAACCAGTTACCAAAAATTGACCTTCACCACCACATGGACGGGGCCATAAGAACCAAAACTATCAAGGAAATGGCTGAGAAACACGACGTTGAATTACCCACGTACAACGTTGAGAAGTTGAAAGATCATGTAACGGTTCGCAAGGGATGTGAAGGGTTAACTGATTTTCTGGATTGTTTTGAACTGTTTTACCCGGTGATTCAGTACGAAGACGCTATACGGCGGATCGCGTACGAGCTATGTGAAACGACGTACAACCAGGACGTTTTATATCTTGAAACACGATTTGCTCCCGTACTGTTAACCGAGGAGGGGTTGTCGCAGGAAGAAGTCGTGACCTCGGCCCTGGACGGATTAGAGGCCGGACTCGAGGAATTTGACGTCGAAATCAACCTGATTCTCTGTGTGTATCGTGGTACTCCACCGGAAGCTTCTCTACGAACCGTGGAACTGGCCCAACAATACAGCGATCGCGGTATCGTGGGAATTGATATTGCTGGTGACGAAAGCCAGTATGACGCCGATCCCCATCGGGAGGCTTTTGATAACGCCCGGCAATACGGTTTGAATATAACCGCCCATGCCGGTGAGGCCGGCGGAGTAGATAATATTCGTGAAGCGCTTAACATGGGAGCGGATCGGATCGGTCACGGCGTGGCTTTACGAGACGATCCGGAGGTGTTGGCCGAATGTAAAGAACGTCAAATTCCTCTCGAAATGTGTCTAACCAGCAACCTCCAAACCGGAGTTGTACGGACCATCGAAGAACATCCCGTGACCGATTATTTTGATCATGGAACTCCGGTTACGCTCAATACGGACGATCCCGCCGTTAGCAATATTAATATTCATCACGAATTTAGGCTTGCTTTTCAGCAAACTTCCTTTACAATCTTCGACCTCAAGCAGATCCTTCAAAATTCTGTATCTGCCTCATTTGCCGATTCATCCACCCGGCAAAAACTTCGTACATCGATCGATCAACTTTAACTGAATTTCAGGAGGACTCGCACCTATGGGAGACGTAACTCAGGAAGACCTGACTCAACAGGAACAGGAATTAATAGAAGAAGCCCGGGAAGCACTCGACAATGCTTATGCTCCGTACAGCGAGTTTAAGGTTGGAGCCGCTCTTCGTACGAGTGACGGTTCAATCTACCGCGGTTGTAACGTGGAGAATGCTTCCTACGGATTGACCAACTGTGCCGAAAGAACGGCCATGTTTAAAGCCGTCTCAGAAGGCAAACGGGAATTCACGGATATAGCCATTATGCTCGACGTCGAGGAGGGAGTGGGCGCTCCCTGTGGAGCGTGCCGGCAGGTGATGAACGAGTTTAACGCCGGTATGAACGTCTTGATGGGTACCACCAGTGGAAATCTTGAAAAGGCTTCGCTCGATCAATTACTGCCAAATTCATTCGGAGCGAATTATCTCGAGCCTCCTGAAGATGAGCCGTCCGAGCCGGCCCGCC